>NZ_JAMAYF010000119.1:0-449 GCF_023712445.1 Curtobacterium sp. P97
TCCTCGATACGTTCCCGCCCGAGCAGCGCAACCGCGCGTTCTCGATCTCGGCGATCGCGATCGTCGTCGCGCCGGTGCTCGGGCCGACGCTCGGCGGCTGGATCACCGACCATTTCTCGTGGCGCTGGGTGTTCCTGCTCAACGTGCCGATCGGCGCGCTGACCGTGCTCGCGGTGATGCAGCTCGTCGAGGATCCGCCGTGGCGGCGCGATGCCGAACGCGGGATCTCCATCGACTACATCGGCATCGGGCTGATCGCGATCGGGCTCGGCTGCCTGCAGGTGATGCTCGATCGGGGCGAGGACGAGGACTGGTTCGGCTCGAACTTCATCCGCATCTTCGCGGTGCTGTCCGCGCTCGGGCTGATCGGCGCGACGCTGTGGCTGCTGCGCACGAAGAAGCCGGTGGTCGACCTGTCGTGCCTGCGCGACCGCAATTTCGCGCTGGGC
>NZ_JAMAYF010000120.1:0-449 GCF_023712445.1 Curtobacterium sp. P97
AAGCGGCAGCCATCCGTCAGGCGGTCGGCCCGGATATGGCCATCGTTACGCCGGGCATTCGTCCCGCCGGTTCGGAAAAGGGCGACCAGAAACGGGTCATGACCCCTGCGGATGCCTTGAAGGCCGGAGCCAGCCATCTGGTCGTTGCCCGTCCAATTGTCGGCGCGGTTGATCGCAAAGCCGCAGCCCTTGCCATTCTCGACGAAATGCGTTCCGTTGCCTAGAGCATTTCCAGCAAAAGTGCGAAGCGGTTTTGCGCGGGATAATGCGGTGGAAAAGATTGCGAGCTAGTGGAGGAAACAGCATGACTAAAGCCTACTGGATTGCCCGTGTGGATGTCCGTGATCCCGAGCGATACAAGGATTATGTTTCAACGGCGAAACCGGCATTTGAACGTTATGGTGCAAATTTCATCGCTCGTGGCGGCACGGCTGATGCAGTTGAGGGAC
>NZ_JAMAYF010000121.1:0-449 GCF_023712445.1 Curtobacterium sp. P97
TCGCTGCCCGGCGTCACGGTCAGCGACTGTAACGCCCCTTGCGCCTGATAACTTCCTCCCGGCACCACCGGTAAAATACTCACCAGTTTGCCGTGGAACACCTGCCCGGGCAGGGCGTTAAACACCGCTTCCGCGTCGTCGCCTTTCTCCAGCCTTAACAGGGAATTTTGCCGAAACTGGGCGACGATCAGCCGTTTTTGCTCGGGGATAAACACCATCACCGGACGCAGCGGCAGCGAGGCGGCATAGGTCCCCGGACGGATCAGCACCTGGGTGATATACCCATCGCTTGGCGCCCGCACGGTGGTCTGATCGAGATTATATTTCGCCTCCGCCAGCTGGGCGCGCAGGCTGGCCACTTGCGACTGCTCGCCGTTGATCATGCTGTCCAGCTGGCTCTGGATCTGCGCCTGCTCCGCCACCGACGCCTTGACCAGCGCGTCCTGGGC
>NZ_JAMAYF010000122.1:0-449 GCF_023712445.1 Curtobacterium sp. P97
CTACAAGACCCACCTGGCGTACGTGCGCGAGCGCCGCTCGGACGCCGACGGCGCCGCCCTGCTCGAGGAGGCCCTCAGCAAGCTGCGCGCGCGGCGCAGCTGACGGAGGTCCCGGTCACGGCAGCTGGGAGGCGGCGTCCTGGTCCAGCAGCCAGCGGGTGGCCCGGCGTCCGACGGCGCCGGCCGCCGGCAGGGACGTCGGGGTCTCGGCACCGGAGAGACCCCGGGCCACCGCCTCCGCCTTGCCCTCGCCGGAGACGAGCAGCCAGACCTCCTCGGCGGCCGTGATGGCCCCGAAGCCGAGGCTGACCCGGGTGGGCGGGGGCTTGGGGCAGTCGCGCACCGCCAGTGCGGGACGCTCGTCGGCGACGGCGGGGGAGTCGGGGAAGATCGAGGCCACGTGGCCCTCGGGCCCCACGCCCAGCATCAGCACGTCGATGCGGGGCAAC
>NZ_JAMAYF010000123.1:0-447 GCF_023712445.1 Curtobacterium sp. P97
TTGTACGTGCGGGGCGCGTTGGCGTCCTTCACGTCGACCTTCGCGATCGGGGCGATCCGTGCGGCGACCTGCTCGTCGGATAGCGCGTCCGTGCCGGCGCCGGAACGGAACGCATGGTTCGCATAATTGGCGAACAGGACGATCAGGATGATCGGAATCGCGAACTACGCGATGATGACGGCAATCAACTGCCCGGGGGTTTTGACGGGAGATTCGTGGGGTGCTTCGCTCATGCTTGCCTCGTCTCCATGAATAGGAATTGTGAGCGCGGTGCAACGGCAAAATGGCAGTCCAATGAAGCACGGACGATTATAGACGGAACGTTTACATCACGGCGAGCGGCGCGATGGCGCGTGTTTACCCGCACGCAGCACGGCCCGGCGGCGATTCGGCAGGCAAGGTGGACGCGTCATGGGAAACCGGGTATCCTTGCCGTCTTGCCAATCG
>NZ_JAMAYF010000124.1:0-447 GCF_023712445.1 Curtobacterium sp. P97
CCTTAGGTCTTTTCGTAATCCTTGGACAAGTTCGTAGGAGTGTCGTAGTATATCGTCTTTTGAAAGCATGAATTCTACAATGTCAGATGAGCGTTTATAAGCCTTAAAAGATTTATTCCATCTGTATTTACTAAATATGGTTTTACTAGTATCCATCAATAGGACTTTCCAGTTATTCTTAAAAATTGTATAATCAGGTCCTTTTTTATTACGGTATTCATTCATAACTTGTACACGATACTTATTAAGTTCTCTATTTAAATGTTGAACGATATGGAATCTGTCAAAAATAATAGCTGCATTAGGAAATAGGTCGCGAAATAATCGGACATAGGGTTCATACATGTCAATAGTAACCGTCTTAACTTGTTGTCGATTTTTTAAATCGAATCGCTCGAAATAGGCACGCAAGAATCTTGTAGTTCTATTTTCTAAAATATCTATAAC
>NZ_JAMAYF010000125.1:0-447 GCF_023712445.1 Curtobacterium sp. P97
GCTCAGAACTTGTAGGAAATCCCGACGAACGTGATCAGCGGATCGGCCTTCAACTTCGTGCGCGTGGTCGCGAGCGTCGACCCGTCGGCCGCCTTGATCACGAGCGACGAGTAGGTCTTCAGCGGCATGTACGTCAGCGTCGCCGTGAGCCCCCAGTGCTTGTCGATCGCGTAGCTCGCGCCGATGTTGTAGACCGGCGTGAACGACGACGACGCCTTGCCCTCCACCGAGGTTGCCCCCGGCTTGCCGGCGCCGGCGGCGAGCACGCTGCCGAGGTTCTCGTTGATGTCCCTCGCGAAGTTGCCGTTCAGTTCGATGTTGCTGAACCAGCTGTAGGCCACGCCGATCCCGACGAACGGACGAAACTTCGCCGTCGACGAATTGAAGTAGTACTGCAGAATGATCGTCGGGCTCCACTGCCGCGCGTTCTTCACGGCCGGCTGGTTC
>NZ_JAMAYF010000126.1:0-446 GCF_023712445.1 Curtobacterium sp. P97
GTGCCGATCCGGAACCTGCGCGTGATCTTCGAGAGCCTGATCACGTGGGCGCCGAACGAGCCCGACGACGTGATCGCGCTGGTCGAGCTCGTGCGCGTCGACCTGCGCCGGATGATCACCGATCGTCACGCGGGCACGGCGCGCCAGCTGCGGGTCGTGCTGTTCGAGCAGAACCTGCAGGAGCGGATCGAGAGCGCGGTGATGCGCACCAAGCAGGGCAATTTCCTCGCGCTGTCGAGCGCGGTCAAGCAGGACATCGGCGAACAGGTGCGCGCGATCGTGCAGGCCGCGCAGGCGGCCGGCCCCGGCGGCCACGGCAACGCGCAGGGTGGCGCGCACGGTGGCGCGCGGCTCGCGGTGATGGTCGCGCTCGGCGCGCGCCGCTACGTGAAGACGATTCTGCAGCCGGTGCTGCCCGAACTCGCGGTGCTGTCGTACCAGGAAGT
>NZ_JAMAYF010000127.1:0-445 GCF_023712445.1 Curtobacterium sp. P97
GATCCTGGAAAAGCGCATGGCCGACAACGCCGGGCCGCTGACCCTGCTCAACTGCGATAACGTGCGCCATAACGGCGAGCGTTTCCACGACGGTATGGACGAGTTCCTGCAGCTCACCGGCAAACAGGCGGTGATTGACTGGATGGCGGCCAATACCACCTGTCCGAACACCATGGTGGACCGCATCACCCCGCGTCCGGCGGCCGATCTGCCGGCCCGCATCAAAGCGCAAACCGGAATTGATGACAAAGCGCCGGTGATGGGGGAGACCTTTATCCAGTGGGTAGTGGAGAACAACTTCCGCGATGCCCGCCCGAATCTGGAGGCGGTCGGCGTGGAGATGGTGGAGTCGGTCATCCCGTATGAAGAGGCGAAAATTCGCATTCTGAACGCGTCGCACAGCTGCATTGCCTGGGCGGGAACCTTAATCGGCCAGCAGTTTTTT
>NZ_JAMAYF010000128.1:0-445 GCF_023712445.1 Curtobacterium sp. P97
GGTGGGAGCGCATGCCCCGACTGTGGCAGACAGTGCTGACTGTTTCCAGGGTCCCGCGTAAATGTCGTACCCCCTGGGGACACTCGTGGCGTGCCCACCGCCCCGTCCGCGATCGACCGGTTCACCGAGCCCACCCGGGCGTGGTTCACGGGCGCCTTCGACCGTCCCACGGCGGCCCAGGAAGGCGCGTGGTCGGCGATCAGCAGCGGCGAGCACGCCCTGGTCGTGGCGCCCACCGGTTCGGGCAAGACGCTGGCGGCGTTCCTGTGGTCCCTCGACCGGCTGGCGAGCACGCCCCCGGTCGACGAGAAGCGGGCCTGCCGGGTGCTCTACGTGTCCCCGCTCAAGGCGCTCGCGGTCGACGTCGAGCGCAACCTGCGGGCGCCCCTGACGGGCATCGGCCAGGCCGCCGCCCGACTGGGCCTCCCCCGGCCCGAGATCAGCG
>NZ_JAMAYF010000012.1:0-124854 GCF_023712445.1 Curtobacterium sp. P97
GTGGGCGGGCGGGGCGGGGCGGGTGCGCGGTCAGCGTCCCCGGCCGGCGGCCTCGGACAGGTAGCGGAGCACGGCGAGCACGCGGCGGTTGCCGGTGCCCTCGGCCGGGACGCCGAGCTTCGTGAACACGGCGGAGACGTGCTTCTCGACCGAGCTCTCGGTGATGTGCATCGCAGCGGCGACCGCGCTGTTCGACCGACCCTCGGCCATGAGCTGCAGGACCTGGAGCTCCCGCGGGGACAGGGTGTCGATGCCGTCCGTGCGGCGCGAGCGGGCGAGGATCTGCGCGACCACCTCGGGGTCGAACACGGTGCCACCCGAACCGACCCGCGCGACGTCACCGAGGAACTCGTCGACCTCGACCACGCGGTCCTTGAGCAGGTACCCGAGTCCTGCGGTGTCGCTCGTGATGAGGTCGGCCGCGTAGCGCTCCTCGACGTACTGGGAGAGCACGAGCACCGCGACCCCGGGGTGCTGCGCGCGGATGAGGACCGCGGCGCGCACCCCCTCGTCGGTGGAGGTCGGGGGCATCCGCACGTCGACGATCGCCAGGTCGGGGCGGTCGGCGGCGACGGCGTCGAGGAGGGCGGGAGCGGTGTCGACGGCCGCCGTCACCTCGTGCCCGGCGTCGGTCAGCAGGCGGACGAGTCCGGCCCGCAGAAGGACGGCGTCCTCGGCGATCACGATGCGCGAGGGAGCTCCACGGTCACTCGGGTCGGGCCGCCGACGGGGCTCTCGGTCAGCAGGGTGCCGCCGGCGGCGCGGACGCGGTCGCGCATCCCGCTCAGTCCGCCGCCGGGGTGACCGTCGGTGCCGGCGCCACCGACCCCGTCGTCCCACACGACGGTCCGGACACCGCCGGGCACCTGGTCGACGGTGACGGAGCACCGCGTGGCACCGGAGTGCTTCGCGACGTTCGTCAACGCCTCGGCGACGGCGAAGTAGAGGACCGCCTCGACCTCGGGCCGCGGTCGACCGGTGAGCACCACGTCGACGGTCGTCGGGACGGCGTTGCGTGCGGCCACGGCGGACAGCGCGGCGTCGAGCCCCCGGTCGGTGAGGATCGCCGGGTGGATGCCTCGGGCGAGCTGTCGGAGCTCGGTGATCGAGTCCTTCGCGTCGCGGTGCGCCTGGTCGAGGAGCTCCCGGGTGGCCGCGGGGTCGCTGTCGAAGCGCGACCGGGCCATGCCGAGGGTCATCGCGAGCGCCACGAGCCGGGGCTGGACGCCGTCGTGCAGGTCGCGCTCGATGCGGAGTCGTTCGGTGGTCGCGGCGTCGACCGCACCCTGCCGGGCGTCGGCGAGGGCGTGGATGCGGTCCTGCAGCGCCGCGGTCCGGCTGGAGCCGAGGAGCAGCGGTGCGAGCGCCCGGTCGAGACTGCCGGCGCCCCACACGTAGAGCACGGTCACCACGAGGAGCACCACGCTCGCCGTGACACCACCGGCCGTGCCACCGGGGAGCAGTCCCGGCAGGGGACCGGATCGAGCCGTCGTCACGATGAACGGAGCGAGCGTCACGAGCGAGAGGAACCCCCAGCCGAGCACGGTGGACACCAGGTGGTGCGCCAGCGCCCGCCAGGTCACCGGGTCGGCGAGGTCGACGAACGCCTGCACCACGGGACGCCAGAGCCCGGTCGTGCGGGTCGTCCGGCGGATCGGCCGTGGGATCTCGACGTCGCGGAGGGCCGCGGCGCGGCGGCGCTCGAGCTCGGCGGCCCACCGGGCCGTCAGGGTCGTGGCCATCAGCAGGAGCACCCCGACCCCGGCGGCGGGGATGCTGCCGATCGAGGTGGCGAGGAACGTGACGAGGAGGACGGTCCAGACGAGGCCGAGGAACGCGTCGAGGAGGAGGTCCACGGCGGAGCTCCAGAGGGCGATCGCTTTCTGCACGGCTTCACAGTAGGGGCGGACGCGAGCACCGCTCGACGGTGGTGACCGCACGATCGGGTGGGGGTTTCCCCCACCCGCCCACGGACGGACGGGAGGCGCGCGGCGACCCCGCCACGCGCCTCCCGTCCGTCGTGCCGGTGGGTCAGCGACCGGCGGCGTTGTGGTTCGCGACCTGCGTCGCGGACAGCTCCGTCGAGTAGACCGCGGCGTACCGCATCGACCCGGTGAAGTACTCCCTGGACGGCGCCCCCGGCCACCCGCTGATGGTGTCGTACCCGATGCGGAAGTACCCGGTGTAGTTCTCCGGGGCCTTGAACGCGGTGTTCGACGCGACGAGGGTGCCGTCCAGGTACAGGCGCATCCCGTTCGTCGGCGACATCGTCGACACGACGTGGTGCCACGCACCGTCGGTGACGGCCTTCGGGGACGTGATCACCTGCGTGGTGCCGTTGTACGAGCCGAACACGAGCTGCCCCGAGGTGTTGACGTAGATCTGCCGGTCGTGCTGCCCCGAGGTGGCGACCTGGTTGCTGCCGAAGCCGATGAGCAGTCCACCGGCCACCGTGGTGCGGAACCAGACCTCCTCGCTGAAGGTCGTCGGGTTCGCGTAGGCCCGCGGCGTCGAGACGAAGCTCGTCGACCCGTTCAGCGTGTACGCCGGACCACCGTCGCGGGAGCACGCTGCCGGGTTCGCGGTCGTGGTCATCGACCCCTGGTAGGTGCCGGCGTTGCCCTTGCCCGACGAGTCCGCCGCGGTCTTCGCGCCGGCAGCCTCGTCGAGGTCGTAGGCGAACAGCGCGCCGGAGGCGTCGGCCAGCGCTGCGGCACCGCAGGTGAAGTACGGCGCGGTCGCCGCGGTGTTGCCGGTGTTCGCGACGGTCGCGCTGTACGCGGACCGCGTCGGAGCGAACTGGTTGAGCAGCACGACCACGGCGAGGGCGACGACGAGCAGTGCGGCGACGACCCGGCCGTCGCGGAGGCGACCGGCCCTCACGAGGCACGCACCGGTTCGACACGGCCGACGGCCAGGCAGAGCACGAGCGGCACGAGGCACACCAGGACGAGCGCAGCCCAGCCGACCGGGTCGAGGTGGATGTTCGAGGTCAGCTGGTAGTGCCCGTTCGCCGTGAGCTCGTGGATGACGACGCGTCCGACCTGGCCGTCGACCAGGTGCACGGTGGTGCCGCCGTGGGCCTCGACGCGGACGGGGAACATCCCGGAGGAGACGATGGTCGCCTCGACACCCTCGGGGCTCGAGGTGTTCGTGATCGTGGTCACGTTCACGAACGGCTTGAGGACGAAGGCTGCGTACGAGGTCGTGAGGGCACCACCGGCGATGCGCAGGCAGGTGCGGGTCACGCGGTCGGTGAAGGCGCTGGTGAGCGTCCAGATCAGCAGGGTGCCGACGAGCAGGATCGGTGCGGCGCGGAACAGCCAGCCGAGGTGGGGCACGAGGAGCACCGGTGCGCCGATGACGTCGTGCTGCGTGAGCGTCCACGGGTCGGTGGCACCGTTGATGTCCCCGCGGGTGTGCAGGCCCTGCGCGTCGATGCCGATGATGCGGTGCGTGTAGACGACGCCGGGGTTCGCATCGGTCGCGAACGAGACGACGTCGCCGACCGCGAGCGTGTCCACGTCGACCGGCATGTCGAGCACGAGGGTGCCGACCGGGGCGGCCACGCCCATCGAGGGCGTCTCGACGACGAACCAGCGACCACCGGCGGACAGGAACAGCACCGCGGCGGTCAGCAGCACGGCGGCGACCGCGGCGACCGTCCAGGCGAGGACGGTCTCGGAGCGGCTGACGGCACGGCCGCGCAGGACCGGACGGTCGAGCGTGCCGCTGAGCGGGATCGCTGCGGTCTGGCTCATCTGCTGCTCCGGTGGGGTCGGCCGCCCCGGAGGGACGGCGGGTGGTGCGGGTGCGGGGAGTGCGTGGGGAAGGGGGGCGGCGCTCGGGCGTGGGGGGACGTCCGAGCGCCGCCGGGGTGGACGCGTCCGACCGGACGGGGGGATGACGGTCGGACTGCGCCGGGGGTGACGTCACCCGGCCGGAAGGGGGGAGGCCGGTCGGGGGGCGTCGGTCTGTGGAGTTCGGTCTGGGAGCGGGGGGTACCGTGCCGGCGGGACGGGATCAGGGCGTCACGCCGGCTCGCTCCCTGCGGGTCAGGCGGTGAAGGTCCAGGTCATCGGGACGGACGCTGCGAGGCCCTGGTACGTGTTGCCGGCCGACGGGTCGAGGGTGACCGCGAAGTTGAACGGCACGGTGGCGCCGGCGGCGGGGGCCTGGGGCATCGTGAAGGACGAGGCCGGCGCACCCTTGAAGCTGGCGAGGGTGCCGCTGAAGACGGTGGTCGAGCCCGAGGTGATGACGAGGTTCATCTTCGCGCACAGGTCGGTCGCGGTGCCGTTCTGCGTGCCGTTGGCCGACTGCGTGCAGGTCGCACCCGGGGTCAGCGTGAAGGTCGCGGCGTTCGCGGTACCGGTGTTCTTGATCGAGATCGCGGTGTTGACGGTGTTGCCGGGCGTCATCGTCGTGCTGCCACCGAACTTGTTGATGGTGGAGCAGGTCGCCGCGTTCGTGGAGACCGAACCACCGTCGGTGCTGAGGCAGGTGACGGTCGCGCCGGCGTTCTGCTCCTGCATGACCAGCG
Organism: Curtobacterium sp. P97; assembly: GCF_023712445.1. Lineage (NCBI taxonomy): Bacteria > Bacillati > Actinomycetota > Actinomycetes > Micrococcales > Microbacteriaceae > Curtobacterium > Curtobacterium sp. P97. The sequence continues at coordinate 4,544 of NZ_JAMAYF010000012.1, forward strand.
TGCCGGTCGCGGCGGTGTTGCTCGAGTTGGTGATGCTCGCGGCGAACCCGGAGAGGGTGCCGGTGAGCGAGAGCGACAGCAGGACGGCGGCGAAGATGCCGGCGAGGAGTGCCACGGGGGCGAAACGGATCCGCTTCATCGCGGAGGTGCGGAGCTTGGTGGACACGGTGTACCTCATCGTTCGGTGGTGGTGCGGGCAGTCGGAGCAAGTGGTTCGGGCTCACTTGCTTCAATGATCAAGATAGTCAGTTGTTCACCAATTTGACCACTCGTATACTTACCCCAGAGCGGGGGACGCCCCGTGTCCCCCCTTCGACGGAAGCAGGTCCCGTGGCCCCCTCCACCGACGACGCCGACCTGATGGCGGCGTTCGCCGCGGTCGTCCGCGCGAACACGAGCCTGGTCGGCCAGCTCAGCGCGCGAGCCGGCATCCACGAGAACGCCCTGCGTGCGCTCGTGCTCGTCAGCGACACCGGGTACTCGACCCCCACCGAGGTGGCCGGCTACCTCGGGCTGACCTCGGGTGCGGTGACGAACATGATCGACCGCATGACGGCCGCCGGACTGATCGAGCGCGCACCCAACCCCGCGGACCGACGGGGGTCCCTGCTGCGCCTGCTCCCGGCTGGCGACGCCGTCGTCGAGGACTACCGCACGCGCTACGGCGCGATGCTGCGCGCCGTCGACGGCGCGCACGGCGGCGAGCTCCACGAGGTGCTGAACTCCCTGGCGACCAGCCTGTACGAGCAGGCGGCCGACGCGATCGGCGTCCGCGGGGACTGAACCGGGACGCGGCGGACGGAAGGGACGTCGCGGGCCCGCCGCGCGCCTCCCGTCCGCATGCCCCAGACTGGAACGATGCCCCAGCTCCCCGTCGTCTTCGAGGTCGGCTCCATCATCGCGCTCGTCGCGATCCTGCTCGTCGACCTGCTCATCGTCGCCCGCCGACCGCACGTCCCGAGCCTGCGCGAATCGGGCACGTGGGTCGGTGTCTACGTGGGGCTCGCGCTCGTCTTCGCGGTGCTCATGCTCGTCTTCGCCGGCGGGGACGCCGCGGGGCAGTTCGTCGCCGGCTGGCTGACCGAGTACAGCCTGAGCATCGACAACCTGTTCGTCTTCGTCATCATCATGGCGCGGTTCAGCGTGCCGAAGGCGATCCAGCAGGAGGTGCTGATGCTCGGCATCATCATCGCCCTGGTCCTGCGCGGGGTGTTCATCCTGGTCGGCGCGCAGCTCATCGAGGACTTCACCTGGATCTTCTACCTGTTCGGCGCGTGGCTCATCTGGACCGCGATCCAGCAGCTCCGTGAGGACGACGACGAGGAGCAGCAGGACAGCGCCCTCGTCCGCCTGCTGCGCCGTCGGGTGCGCATCACGGACGAGTTCGACGGCATGAAGTTCCGCGTCTCCCAGGACGGCGCGAAGCACTTCACACCGCTGCTCATCGTGCTCATCGCGATCGGCACGACGGACCTGCTGTTCGCGCTCGACTCGATCCCCGCGATCTTCGGCATCACCGAGAGCGCGTTCATCGTCTTCACCGCGAACGTGTTCGCCCTGATGGGTCTGCGGCAGCTGTACTTCCTGCTCGGCGGGCTGCTCGAGCGCCTGGTCTACCTGAAGTACGGGATCGCGCTCATCCTGGCGTTCATCGGGGTGAAGCTCGTGCTGCACGCCCTGCACGAGAACGAGCTGCCGTTCCTCAACGGGGGCGAGGGGTTCTCGTGGGCACCGGAGATCCCGACCTGGGTGTCCCTCGTGGTGATCCTCGTCGCGATGGCGGGCGCGACGGGGGCGAGCCTCGTCCGGATGCGACGGGACGCGGTGGTCAGCGGGCGCTGACCGTCCGGGCCGCGGTGGTCGGCCGGCGCTGACCCTGCGGCCGCGTCAGGCGGCGGGCTCGGCGCTCTGCGGGATCGGCAGGGCGATCTCGACGTCGGGGTCGTCCTGCCGGGCCGCCCGGATCATCGAGTTCGCGGTCGCGGCGAGCGGTACGGCGAAGAACCCGCCGGCGATCCCGCCGATCGTCGTGCCGGCGATCACCGCGAGCAGCACCGCGAGCGGGTGCACGGCGACGACGGACCCGGTCAGGAACGGGTGCAGCACCTGGCCCTCGAGCTGCTGCACGAGCACGACGACCCCGAGCATGACCAGGGCGACCACCCAGCCCTTGAACAGCAGTGCCAGGAGCACCGCGACGGCCCCGGCGGCGAAGGCCCCGACGACCGGGATGAACGCCCCGACGAACACCACGACACCGATCGGCCCGGCGAGCGGCACCCCGAGCAGGAACGCGCCGAGTGCGATGCCGATCGCGTCCGTCGCCGCGATGACGACCTGCACGCGGATGAAGTGCGTCAGGGTCGTCCACCCCGCCTCGCCGGCGACGCCGATCCGGTGCTGCGCGGCCCGGGGGAAGAGCGAGACGACCCACTCCCACATCCTCCGTCCGCCGGTGAGCGCGAAGATCGTCACGAAGGTCACGATGAAGAGCCCTTCGCCGAGGTGCACGAGGGTGGCGCCCGCGACGACGACGCCCTGCTGCAGTTCGGCGGCGTGCTGCTCGACGAAGGTCCTGGCGTCCGTCGAGAGCGTGTCGAGGTCGACCGACGGCAGGCCGAACGGCGGGTGCCGCAGCAGGTCCTGCACGGTGCCGATGAGCGCCACCGTGCGGTCCTCGAGGCTCGGGAGCTGCTCGCTGACGCGCCAGACGACCAGGAAGACGAGCAGGGCGATCCCGACGACGAGCGACAGCAGCGCGAGGACGATCGCGAGCCACCCCGGGACACCGTGACGCTGCAGCAGGGCACTGAAGGGCACGAGCAGCGCGGCGACGACCAGCCCGATGAGCAGGGGCACCACGACGTTCGACAGGGTGAAGGCGATCCACCCGACCAGGCCGACGGCCGCCGCGATGACGAGGATGCGACCGGCGAACACCGCGCCCGTGCGCAGGCCGGACGGGCGGGGAGCGGGTGTTGTGGTCACGGGGTGTCCTTCGTTCGGGGTGCTGGTGCCGGGCGATCGGTTGAGCGCTCGGCACGGGGGTGCGCCACGTGGTCCGGTGTGCGTCGGGACCAGGTGCGCTGCACGTGGTCCATCCACGTGACGACGACGGTGTGCGGGGTGGTGAGCGCCGCGATGAGGACCAGGTAGACGCCGAGGTCGGCTCGGCGGACCACGGCGGCGAGTGCCACGAGCATCGCCACCGCGATCGCGGTGATCGGCCACGCCTGGCGGGCGAAGCGGAGGAACGGCGCGAGCAGCCGGCCGCGGTGCAGCTGTCCCGCGCTCGTCGGCTCGGTCAGCTCGAGGCGCAGGATGTGCCGGACCGCGTGCCACAGCGTGAAGTAGAGGCCGACCGCGAGCACCGGCGGTACGACGGCGAAGAACGCGACGAGCACGAGGTCCTCGGAGACCTGCCGCCAGCGCGGTCCGCCGGCACGGGCGACGACCACGACGTGCAGCACGACGAGCGCGGCGACCAGGACGGCGCCGGCGAGCCGGACCGCGCCGGGCACCACGAGCACGGCGCCGTCGAGCCCGCCGTCGACCACCGCCGCCGACTCGACGACCACGTGCGCGGCGGCACCCGGCTGCGCGACGAACGGCACGGTCATCGGCAGGGCTCCGCGCACCGCCACGGTCAGGGTGGACCCGAGCGCACCCGGCACGCCGTCGCCGAGCAGCCGGTCGACGAACAGGTCGCCCTGCCCCCAGTGGAACCAGGTGATCCCGACGAACACCGCGAAGCCGAGCAGCGGTGCGGTGGTCCAGAGCGCGACCGTCGCCGCGCCGACGACGAGGTACAGCGCCACGACGGTGACGACCGACCGCGCGGTGCTCGTCCCCGGCCGCAGGCGCGCGGGGACCAGGTGGTCGAGGGCGCCGTGGGGGAGCCCGAAGACCAGCACGCTCACCGCGAAGGGCACGAGCTGCACCGCCACGGGGACGGCAGCGCCGCTGAGCGTCGTGACGGCGCAGGCGAGTGCGACGAGCGCGAGCACCGCGGTCACCGGCGCGAGCACGCGGTCGGCGACCCAGGTGCGGAGCGCGGGCGGCGCTGCGAGCCCGCGGTCGGGCAGGACGTCCGCCGGCACCGCGGTCACGATCGGCCCCCGGAGCGGACGGCCGTGTCCCGGTCCGTCCGGGTCCGGGTCCGGGTCCGGGTCCGGGTCCGGGTCTGGGTCTGGGTCTGGGCGACCGTGTCCCGGTCCGTCCGGGTGCGGACGACCGCGTCACGGGCCGTCCGCGCCAGTGCCGCCAGGAACGGACGCTTCTGCAGGGCGAAGACGATGCGCAGCTCGTCGACCGGGCTCGACCGCTCCGACAGGAACCGGACGACGAGGGGACCGGGCAGCGCGAAGAGCCGCCGGAACGCCTCCGCTGCCTGCTCGGGCCGGTCCCGCAGGAACCGCAGGAACACCGCGTCGAGGAAGCGCGTCCGCCACCCGTCGACGAACGGCGGCACCGCGGTCCCGGCGGCGAGGTGCTGCGCGACGACGGCGCTGTGCCGGTTGCTCCGGGCGAACCCGTAGCCGCTGCTCGGTCGGGTCGTCCCCACGACGGCGGTCGCTGCCGACCACCGGGCGTCGGGCCGTGCGGGTGCGTCGGTCATCGGGATGCACCCGCGTTCCTCGTCGACCACGCGCCACTCGTCCGGACGGAGCCCCCACCGTCGCCCGACGTAGCCGGCGACGTGGCCCTCGTGGTCGAACGGGTCGGCGGCGTCCGGGGTGAAGACCGTGCTCTCGACGAGCGCCTCGGTGGGGGAGACCGGCAGGACGTAGACGAACCGGACCGGTCCGGCGGCGTCCTGCCCGGTGAAGTCCATGAGCGTCGCGGTCGACGTGTCGAACACGGGTCGGTCGGCGGTGACCCAGTGTCCGACGAACCGCTGGTGCAGGAGCACGCGGCCTGCTCCGACGTGGTCCGGGCACCGGGGTCCACGGGCGTCGAGCACCTGCCGTGCGCGCACCGTCCCGAGTCGGGAGGTCACGACGCACCCGTCGTCGGTGCGCACGACCGTCGAGACGGGGGCACCGCCGACGACGCGGACGGTCCCGGCGGTGTCGTGGCCACCCGCGGCGATCCGTCGCTCGGCTGCCTCCCGACGATCGGCGGCCCGGACGAGCACGTAGGGGTGTGCGGGGTCGGTCCCGGTGCTCGTTCCGTGGTCCGTGCGGACCTCCCACCGGTCCCAGCTCGCCGACCGCGCCTCCGGCAGGGGATCGCTGCCGTCGTCCCACGAGCACCACGAGCGCGGGTCGGGCGTCGAGCGCCCCTCGAGCACGAGGACGGTCGGTGCGCCCGCGGAACCGGCCTCGGCACCAGCACCGACACCGGCCCCGGCCCCGGTCTCGGCCCCGGCCCCGGTCTCGGCCTCGGCCTCGGCCTCGGCGAGCCGGATCGCGGTGGCCAGGCCGGAACAGCCGGCCCCGACGATCGCGACGTCGACGGTGCCGGGCAGTGCCGGACGGACGGGGCCGGGGGCCGGAACGCCGTGCGCTCCGACCCCCTGGCTGGTCGCGACCGTCGGGTCAGCGACGAGCACGCTGCGCACCGGGGGCGGCGGTGGCGTGCTGCGAGTGGTGCGCCGTGGCGGTGTTCGGGAGCGTGCCGTCGGAGAGCTTCTCGGACGAGATCCAGAGCGCCTCGGGGAGGGTGTCGACGCCGGTGCGGACGTCCTCGGCGGAGCGGAGCTTGGCGATCTTGTGGATCATCGAGCCGAAGCCGACCTTCGCGACGATGTCGGCCGCGGACAGGATGATCTGCATCCACGTGATGACCGCGCCCCCGTGCCCCCAGCCCTGCAGGCCGAAGACGACCGGGTACGCCATCCACGTGATGATCAGCAGGATGCCGGCATTCCGCAGCGTCGCGGCGGCGGGGGTGCCCTTGAGGTCACGGCCCCCCTTGACGACGACGTAGACGACGAGGACGTACAGAATCACCATGAAGATGCCGGAGATGATGCCCCAGGTCCACAGCGCGCCCGTGTTCGTGCCGGAGTCGATGACGACGCCGCCGACGAAGCCGGTGCTGATCATCAGGAACGCGGCGGCGATGCCCACCGCACGCAGTCGACGGGCCGCGGCACCGGCGAGGGTGGCGACGGCGATGAGCTCGATCACCAGCAGCGGCACGGTGACGGTCCAGTCGAAGTAGCGCGGCGCCCAGGACAGGATCGCGTTCGCGTTCGGCACCCAGGACGCACCCTTGCGGTCGTAGCCGATCGCGAACTCGAGCACGAGCAGGACGTACGACAGGAACGCGATGCCGGTGATGCACAACCCCGCGTACACGCCGCTGCGGTACCGGCCGGTGACCTCGCTGACCGAGACCCACGACTTCACGAAGAACGCGAAGAGCGCGAGTCCCGCGACCGAGAGTGCGTAGACGATGAGCGTGTGCTCCGCGAGCGTCAGCGTCGCGTTCCACGGAGCGAGTGCATCCGACATGGGGGTCCTTCCGGGGGATCGAGGGCCGACGGGACGCCGCCGACCAGGAGAACTTGCTCCTGGGCAACCGTCGCGGTTCCCAGGCCCGGCTGCGGATGGGGTACAGCACCGTCCGTAGCGTGGTGATCCCGAACGAACCAGGGCACGATCGCGCCCGTCTCACCCCCAGGGGTGGTCCTGAGAGGATCCAGATGTCCGAGCGCATCCGCGTCGCACTCGTCAACGACTACGAACTCGTCCTGCGCGGCCTCGCCGACCTGCTCGCCCCGTTCTCGGACCGACTCGAGGTCGTGCAGCTCGACGCCCGTCACCGGGTGACCGTGGACGTCGACGTGGCGCTCTACGACACGTTCGCCCAGCCGCAGCCCGACGACGAGGACGTGACCCGGCTGGCCGCGAACCCCCGCATCCGGACCGTCGCCGTCTTCACGTGGAAGATGGACCAGGACCTCATCGACGCCGCCGTGTCCCGTGGCGCGACGGGCTACTTCGCGAAGAGCTCGACCGCCGAGCAGCTCGCCGACGGGCTCCTCCGCGTCGCGGCGGGCGAGCGGGTGCTGGACGAGCCGCGACGTCGGGTGGCGAGCGGGCCGGGTGTCGACTGGCCCGGCCGCGAGCTCGGGATCTCGGACCGGCAGTCCGAGATCCTCGCCCTGATCACCCAGGGGAAACGCAACGACGAGATCGCCGACCTGACGCACCTCAGCCCGAACACGGTGAAGACCCACATCCGCACGCTCTACAGCAAGATCGGCGCCCGGACCCGGGTCGACGCGGTGCTGTGGGGGACCGACCACGGGTTCCGGCCCGACCACCGCAGCGTCGACCGTGCCACGTCGCCGTAGGCTGGCCCGGTGGGCGACGACGATGAGCAGCAGTCACGAACGGAGTCGTCCGTCGTGGACGCGTCGGTCGTCGGGCTCGGCATCGTGCTCCGCTCCCTCGCGCCCGCGCTCGAGCAGGTGACGCTGCAGCAGTACCGGATCCTCGTCCTCCTGGCCACGCGTGGGCCGCTGCGGGCCGGGGACCTGGCCGTCGAGCTCGGGCTGCTCCCCTCCGGCATCACCCGGATGGTCGACCGTCTGGTCCGCGACGGGTGGGTGACCAGGAGGACCTCCGGTCGCGAGGTCCTGGTCACCGCCGGTGAGGACGCCCTCGCGCTCGTCGAGCACGTGCTGGCGCGTCGGGCCGTCGAGTTCCGGGCGGCGCTCCGTCGGATGACCCCCGAGGAGCGGTCCGCCGTGCGCACGGCGGCGGACGCGCTGGCACGCACCGCGGTCGCGGACCCGGTGCTGGACGCACAGCTCCTGCTCGCGACCCCACCCGAACGGTGATCCCCGGGTCGTACCGTGGGGGCGTGACGATCACGCTGACCAGGACCGACCCGCAGGGCGCCGACCGGGAGGCCCTGGTCACCTTCCACACGTCGGCCCGCTTCCCCTTCCACGTCCGTCCGCAGCCCACCCGTGTCGACCTGGAGCGCGCGATCGACCGCGGTGCGTTCCGCGACGACGAGCACGACTCGTGGTGGCTCGACGACGAGCGGCTCGGACGCGTCGGGCTGGTCGTCCTCGAGGACCTGCAGGACCCGGCACCACTGCTCGACCTGCGGCTCGCCCCGGCGTTCCGTGGGCAGGGACTCGGGGTACCGGCGCTCCGATCGGTGACCGGTCACGTGTTCCGCACCATGCCCGACGTGACGCGCTTCGAGGGGCAGACGCGCGAGGACAACACCGCGATGCGTCGCGTGTTCCTGCGCGCCGGGTGGGTGCAGGAGGCGCACTACCGGGAGTCGTGGCCGGTCGAGGGCGGAGCACCGCTGGCGTCGGTGGCGTACGGCGTGCTCCGGCGGGACTGGGAGACGGGTCGGGTGACGACGTTCGCGTGGGACGCCGTCACGCTCGACGACTGACCGAGGAGTCGTCGCGATCAGCCCGACTCGTCACGGTCAGCCCGACTCGTCACGATCAGGACGGCTCGTCGACCAGGGCGGTGAACCGGCTGCCGACGCCGTACACGAGGTGCCGCGTCGTCCCGGCCGCGGGCGGCGGCACCTGGTCGTGGTCGTCGCACACGAGCAGCGTCCAGTCCGGCCACCACTTCTTCGGCCGCTCCTGCTCGGAGAACCCGCAGACGGCGCACTCCAGGTGCGTCCAGACCTTCTTCGTCCCCGTGCGGTTGCCCCGGGACTGCACCAGCCAGGCGGGCGGGTCCTGCTCGATGCGCTCGAGCTCGGCCTCGCCGATGTGCGACGGGATGCCGTGGCGAGCGGCCATCTCGAGGGGGATGTCGAGCCGGATCGCGGCGTCACGGCGGGAGAGCATCCGTCCAGGGTAGGTCGTCCCGAGGTGTGCGGGTGCGCCGGTTCGCGCGTCGCCACCCGGCCACCCGGGTCATCCGCGCGGCGGATCTTGCCTGAGCTCCCGTTCAGCCCACGGTGGAACGACCGGTGCTGACCGGGACTTTCCCGTCTGCCCCTCGGGCGGGGGACCAGCCGCGCGCCCAGGATCCTCCTACTCTGCGCGAACCGACAGATTCCCGTTCTGTCACCTGACCCCTGGGGGAACCCGTGCGCCGTAGCACCTCCACCGCCCGACGCGCCTGCGCCGTCGGCACGACCATCGCCCTCGTCGGCCTCACGACCGGCCTCGGCATCATGACCGCGACGTCGGCCTCCGCCGTCGAGCCGACGACGAGCACCGCCGTCGCGGACGGCGGGACCACGTCGACGATCGCCCCGAGCACCGACAGCCCGAGTACCGACACGCCGAGCACGGAGGCACCCGCGACGGGGACCCCGACCTCGGACGCCCCCGCCACCGACGCACCGTCGACGGCTGCTCCGACGACCGACGCCCCCGCCACCGAGACCCCCGCCACCGACGCGCCGACCCCGTCCGAGGGCGACGAGCCGACCGGCTCCTCGACGACCGCCGACCGCCCCGCGGCCGCCGGCACCGTGACGATCGACGGCGTCGCCGCGGTCGGGTCGAAGCTCACTGCCGAGCCCTCGGGCTTCACCGCCCCGACGAACCTCAGCTACTCGTGGACCGTCGACGGCACGTCCGTCAGCCAGGGCCAGAGCTACGTGGTGAAGCCCACCGACGCCGGCAAGGTCGTCATGGTCGCCGTCACGAACACGCAGGGCGGGATCGCCGTCGAGTCCGAGTCGGCCCAGACCGACCCGATCACGCAGGCCCCGGTCTTCGTCGACGAGGACGGCGAGCCGGTCACCGACGGCATCACGACCGAGGGCGACCTGACCCTCACCGCGACCGCGGGCGAGGCGTTCTCGTACACCTTCCGCGCGATCGGCTCACCGAAGCCCGTGCTGGCCCTCGACTACTACAACTCCGAGGACGGCGAGGACGCGGACGGCTGGACCCCGGCCGACCAGCTGCCCGAGGGGATCTCGTTCGACCCGGCGACCGGCGTGCTCAGCGGGACGACCGTCGATGCCTCGTACTGGGACTTCGCCGTCACCGCGACGAGCGGGACCGAGACCGTGACGCAGACCGTCGAGCTCGACGTGCAGGCCGCCGCACCGGTCGGGCTCGAGGCGACCGCGGTCGACCGCGCCGACTTCATCGACTACGCGAAGGCCGGCTTCCCGGTCGGCTGGTTCGACGACGAGGCGACGAAGAAGTCCGGCTCGCTCCGGTCCTGGATCATCAAGGCCGACGGGTCGGTCGTCACCGAGCACACCGACTGGGAGCAGACGCCCTTCGGCGGGTCGGAGTTCATCGACGAGGTCCCCGGCGGCACCCCGACCGTCCCGCAGGGCGGCACGCTGCTGCTGTCCGGCACCCTGGTCGACGAGTTCGGCAACGCGGTCGAGGACGAGGAGGACGACCTCGGCGTGACCACCATCGACGTCCGCTCGAACGTCGCGTCCGACGTCGTGGAACAGGACTCCCTGCTCGGTGACTCGGGCTTCGTCGGGGTCACCTTCCCGCACGCCTCGGTGCACCGCCTGACGGTCAGCGCGTCCGACTTCAGCACCGCGTTCGACGTGCAGGTGACGCCGACGCCGGTCGCGGCCGTCCCGGGCGGCACCACGACACCCGCTGCGGTGCAGCACGGCACCGCGTCGGCGCCGAAGGGCCACGGCCGGCTCGCCTACACCGGCGCCGACGAGACCTCGCCGATCGCGTGGGCACTCGGTCTGCTCGTCGCCGGTGCCGGCCTGATCGGCGCACGCACGCTGCGTCGTCGACGCGCCCGTTCCTGACCCGGTCCCTCCCGTCCGTCAGGTGCCCACCTGACGGACGGGAGGTTCCTCCCGCGGCCCCGCCACGTCCCTCCCGGACGCAGCGGGGCCGTCGCGCGTCCGTGGACGGGTGGGTCAGACGGCGATGCGGCCGCCGTCGACGGGCAGGACCGCGCCGTGCACGAAGGACGCCGCGTCGGCCGCGAGGAACGCGATCGCCTCGGCGACCTCCTGCGCGGAGCCCGGGCGACCCGCCGGACCGGCCGCGGCCAACTGGTCGAGTGCCTCACCCATGGCCGCGGTGCCCTCGGTACGGGTCGGTCCGGGGCTGACCGCGTTCACGCGGACGCCGGAGGGACCGAACTCGGCCGCCCACGACTTCGTCAACAGGACCAGCGCCGCCTTGGTCGAGCCGTACAGGCCCATGCCGGCGGCGCCGAACTCGGCGACCATCGTGGTCACGTTGACGATCGCGCCCGTGCCACGCTCCGCCATGCCCGGCGCGAGCGCTGCGACGAGGAAGTACGGCGCCTTGACGTTGAGGTCGTAGACCTCGTCGAACCCCTCGGGCGTGGTGTCGGCGGTCGGGCCGAACGGGAAGATGCCCGCGCTGTTCACGAGCACGTCGACCCGACCGTCACCGATGCGCAGCGCCGCAGCGGCGAGGGCCCTGGCGCTCTCCGCGTCGCCGAGCTCGGCGCGCACGAAGTCTGCGGTACCGCCGGCCGCGCGGATGCCGCGGACGACCTCCTCGCCGCGCTCGGCGCTGCGGCCGGACACGACGACGTGCACGCCGCGCGAGGCGAGGAGCTCGGCGGTCGCGCGGCCGATGCCGCTGGTGGAACCGGTGATGAGGGCGGTGGTGCTCATGGGACAGTCCTAACTGAACAGATCTGTTTGGTTTGTGGTGCTGGTAACTGTACAGATCGGTGCAGTAAAGTCAAACCATGGCCGAGCCCACCAAGACACGCCGCCGTCCCGCGTACGAACGCGCCGTCGTGACCGCCGACCGGCTGTTCTACGAGCAGGGCATCCACGCCGTCGGGGTCGACCAGGTCGCGGCAGCAGCGGACATCTCGAAGGCGAGCCTCTACACGCACTTCCGCACGAAGGACGACCTCGTGCTCGGCTACCTGCGCGGCCGGAGCACCGCCTGGCAGGACCACGTCGCGACCGAGCTCCCGCAGCGCGGCGCGACACCGCAGGAGCGGATCGTCGCCGTGTTCGCGCTGCTCGGCGAGTGGTTCGACGAGCCCGGTTACCGCGGGTGCCCGTTCATCAACGTCGAGGCCGAGTACGGCGCCGGACACCCCACGCACGAGGTGACGCTCGAGCACCGCGACTGGGTGCGCGGACTGTTCAGCGGCCTCCTGGCAGAAGCCGGTTCCGCGGACGTCGACGGCACCGCGCTCCAGCTCTGCCTGCTCTACGACGGCGCCATGGCCAGTGCGCAGGCCGACCCGTCCCGACCGTGGGCCCGGGCGGCAGCGGCAGCCGCACGGGCACTGCTCGGACCGGCGCAGTAGCCGGTCCACCGGGAGGGGCGCGGCCCGACCTCGTGGTCACCGGGCGCGGTCGGGCACCGGCCTGCTGAACAGGTTGACGACGTTGCCGTCGGGATCACGGACCAACGCCGAGCGGTTGCCCCAGGGCATCGTGGTCGGCTCGAGGACGACGTCCTCCGGTCCGAGCCGGAGCTCCGCGAAGGCGCCGTCGACGTCGGCCACCGCGAACTCGATGAACACCGACCGGTTCGTGGCGGGCGTCAGGGCCCCGCCGAGCATCGCGACGGTGGCGGTACCGGCGATCGCGAGGGCCGCGCCGGGGCCGGTGAACTGCGCGAAGACGGGTGCGGGGCGTTCGGCGCGCCGGCCGGTGACCCGCTCGTAGAAGGCGACGAGACCGTCGAGGTCGTCGGTGACGATGCGGATGGATGCGAACGACAAGGGGTCCTCCGGTGGTGCTGGTGCTGACGTGGTCGGCGCCCAGCCTCACCGGGGGTCGCGACACCGTCCTGTCGGTGTTCGCGGGATCCCGTCCGTGTCCGCGGGATCCCGTCGTGAGAGCGCGGACGCGGTCAGTCGACGACCGGGCGCAGTCGCCCGTACTCGACGCCCAGGTCCTCGGTCCGGAGCACGCGCCTCGGTGGTCGTTCGTCGGTGACCTCGATCGCCACCATCCGGTCGGCGCGGAACGCACGGACGCCGTCACGCAGTCGGCACCACGCGACCAGGTACCACTGCCCGTCCTTCTCGATCGATCCCAGCGGTTCGACGTCCCGGATCGACTCCGCGCCGTCCGCAGCCCGGTACCGCAGGCGCACCACCCGGTCCGCACCCAGCGCCTCCGCGAAGGCGACCGGCGTGACGGGGTCCTCGTCGGCCTCCAGGAAGTGCACCCGGGACGCAGCGGCACCGGCGCGAGCCGCGTCGCGGTCCGGCATGACCGCGAGCACCTTGCGTGCCGCGGTCCGGGCGGCCTGCCGGAACGGGCTGTTGCCGAGGGCGCCGAGGCCGATCAGCACCGCGAGGGCCTCGTCCGGCGTGAAGCCGGCGGGGCCGAGCGTCGCCGAGGCGTCGATGACGTACCCGCCGGTGCGGCCGGGCTCGGCCCAGATCGGCAGACCCGACTGCTGCAGCGCCGCCAGGTCCCGCTCGACGGTCCGCACGGACACCTCGAACCGCTCCGCGAGACGGCGTGCGCTCCGCGGCCGGGGTGCGGCGGCCCGGAGCTCCTCCACGATGCCGTAGAGGCGGTCGGTGCGGTTCACGGACCCATCATCCGGCAGGGCGGACCGGCTCGACGACCGCCGCCTCGACGCGTGGGGGCGGCGGACAGCGCCGAGCGGGTCAGTTCCTGCTGCCCACCCCCCACTCGCGTCCGTGCGCGGGTCGAGCCTGCTGTGGAGGCACACCGATCTCCTCCAGTGAATGGGCAGTGCACGGCTGACCTGTGACGCTCGCGCGGTCCACGCGCGTGATCGCGAACCAGCGGATCGCGCCCCTGAGCCGGCACCAGGCGATGAGGTACCACTGTCCGTTGGTGGAGGCGAACAGCATGGGTTCGACGTCCCGGTCGGTGATCTCGTCGGCTGCGGACCTGTACCGGAGTCGGACCACCCGCTGCGCCGTCATGGCCTCCTCGAGTGCCGATCGCACGGCACGAGAGGGGGCCTGGACGGTGTTGACCCAGACGCGGCCTGCCAGTTCGACCGCTCGGCCACGGGTGACCGGGTCGAGGACGTCGAGGATCTTCTGCACGCCAGCTGCTGCTTGATCCGCGTACGGAGCATCCGGTGCAGCGGCAACGGCTGCCAGCAGGGCTGATGCCTGCGTCGACGACAACGTCACCGGCGGCAGGGTCGATCCTGCGGCCAGCCCGTACCCCCCGCCGGGTCCGGGTCGGGACCAGACCGCTGCGCCGCTGCTCGACAGCGCGGCGAGGTCGCGTTTGATCGTCCGGGTCGACACGGCGAACTCGCGGGCCAGTCGATCCGCGCTGTACCCACGGGTACCGCCACGCTGCAGCATCTCCGACAACGCGTGCAGACGCTCGACGCGCTTCACCGGAGCAGTCGCAAGATCATGACGGAGATGGTGACACACAGCTGTCCATACACACCCCCACAGTGGTCCCATGACGACGAACTCCCCTCACAGGACACCGATCATCCTCATCGCCGGGCACTGGCTCGGCGCTCGGGCGTGGGATGCGGTCATCGAGGCCTTGGACGCTGCGCAGTGGCAGGCCGTGCCGCTGACCCTGCCGGGACTGGATCGCGGGGACCACGACCGCTTGACGAGGACCCTCGCCGATCAGGTCGCGGCCGTCGAACGCCTCAGCGAGCGTCTCGGGATCTCCAGGGACGAGCAAGCAGTGATCGTCGCGCACAGCGGCGCGAACGCTCCGGTGAGCGTCTTCCTCGACCGACACCCGGACCTCGTCCGCCGCGTCATCTGGGTCGACTCGGGCCCGATGGCATCCGGGGTCGCGTCCGCGCCCGATCTCCCGGAGGACGTCGTCGAGCTGCCGCTGCCGCCCTTCGGCCAACTCTCCGCCCAGGCCAGCATCGACGGTCTGAGCGACACGGACCTCGAGCAGTTCCGCATGCAGGCCGTGTCGCAGCCCGCCTCCGTCCTGCGCGATCCGGTCGTGTTGCACGATCAGGGAAGTACGCGTGTGCCGACCACGCTGGTGTGTTGTTCCTTCCCGAGCGCGCAGGTCCTCGAGCTTGCCCGCGCCGGGCATCCGATGTTCGCGCCGATCGCGAAGCTCGAGCGAGTCGACGTCGTCGATCTCCCGACCGGGCACTGGCCGATGTGGAGTCGTCCAGAAGCGCTGGGACGGCTGATCGCCCAGGAGTCCGCGCGGTAGTGGCGCCTCCGACGACGACGTCCGGTAGCCCATCGGCTACCGGAACATTCTGGTCACCCACGTTCGTAGTGGCCCCCTGCCAGCAGCCGCCTCGTTGCCCGGTCCGTACTTTAGGGTGGCGATCATGTCGAAGCTGGCGACGTGCGTGCTCATCACTGGCACCGTCGGGTCCGGGAAGACCTCCACGGCCTACGCGGTCGGTCAGCGCCTGCGCGCTTCGCAGGTGCCGCACGCCGTCATTGACCTTGACGAGCTCCGGCGATGCTGGCCAGCCCCGCCCGATGACCCGTTCAACACCGCTCTTGAAGCTGCCAACCTTCGGTCGGTGGCGGACAACTACCGTCGCGCTGGCGTGACTCGCTTTGTCGTGGCCGGGGTGGTCGAGGGTGCGGGAGCGCTTCAGCAGTACAGCGAGGCGCTCGGCTGTCCGGTCGTTCTTGTTCGTCTCCGAGTTGACCTGCATCGCGTTCGAGAGCGCCTCCTGGAACGGCACGAGCCCGGCGAAGAGCGAGATTGGCACCTGTCCCGGAGCGGGCAGTTGGATGGGATTCTCGACGAGGAGAACGCGGCGAGCATCACGATCGACGTGTCCGCCGAATCATTGGACTGCGTCGCCCGGCGCGTCATCACCGCCCTGAACTGGGAGTGACCCTGCTCGGCAACCGCTCAACGGCATCGCATCGGCTGTGAGCGGGTCGCGCGATCGGCGGCCGGTCGCGAGTGACGGTCCTGATGCTGTCTCAGCGAACGATCGGCTATCGGGACTCTGCGGAGGGGGAGGGCATGTCCCCGCACTCCAGTGCTACTCGCCCCCACACCCCCGACCAGCCGACCCGCCATCACGGTCAGCTGGAAGCCTCAGATCCAGCATCGCGAAGATCTACTCGAACAAGAAGTACGCGGGCAACTCCTGCTATCAGACGAAGATCGGCGGCGAGTCTCGACCCTTCGTGAAGACTGCTCGAAGCAACTGCAGTTGAGGTGCAATGAACTTGCTGAAATTCATTCCGATTCCCATCGTCGTCCTCGGCTTGATCGGCTTCCTCACCGACATCAGCTGGTGGTTGCTCGCCATCATCGGAGCCGCCTCAGCACTCACCCTCATCGCTGGAGATGCCGTGATCGCCCGACGGAAGCGGCAGAGGTCAGGACCGCGGTGAGGCGACGACCGCCCCAGCAGCCTTCGATGCTGGGGCGATCGTCGCTCGTCGAGGTGTCGACTCACGCGGGAGTCGCGATCTGGATCACGCGCTCAGGGCGGAGACGAGAGCGAAGCATCGGTTCCATCGCCGAGCGTCCGGTAGCCGATGGTCAACTGGGACTGCGTCCCGGGCAGGCGACGGCGTTTACCCTGTCATGCTGGCCGGGTGATCCTCCTGACCGAAGCCGCGCGCGGTGTGTGGCTGGTGGAGCGCGCCGGCCGATGGGCGACCGTCGGTGGTGTCGCTGGCAAGGGCTTCGAGGCGTACGCGCGGCTGCTGCACACGGTAGACGCACACCGCACTGACCCGACCACGGTCGACGAGTGGGGCAATGCCATCGACGCTGAGAACACGCGTTGGAGGTGGGCCGAGGTCGCGCGCCGCAACAGCCGAGTGATGCATCCCCTGGTGCAGTGGTGGCGGATCACTGACGAAGAGCAGACCAGGGATTGGCCTGATGGGTGGCGGGTCGATCAGTCAAACGACGGCTGGTTTGATCCGGAGGACCTGGCAGCCCTGACCTCGCACCTACTGGTCGCGACACAAACACCGAATGACTTGGTCATTGGAGCGTGGGAGGGCACCGGCAACCCGCCCTGGGCAGAGCGAAGCGGGAACGGGCGCGCTCGAGCTCGCATGCAGATGCACTGGCCCGGTCGGGACATGTGGTTGTTCAGCTCGAGTTTGCGTGAGCTCGCGGACCCGACGTGGGCGCAACGCACCGTTCCGGGATGGGAATGCAGCCGCTACGGCCAGGAGGGGCCATACACGTCGCTAATCTGGCCCGAGGATCACGCCTGGGTGGTCGCGTCAGAGGAGGACTGGGACTCGACGATCGTCGCCGGCTCACGCGCACTCGTCGACAGCGTCCTCGCGGACGACCGTTACGAGGCCTTCGAAGTCCACGAGGATGACGACCTGAGCTGGGATGGCGATCTACTTAACCCGCGCCGAGCGCCGCGATCGAGGCCTTGAGCTGAGCGACGTCCGGTGATGGATCGCCTATCGGACGCTCTACGGTGCCGGATCCTCGAGGGGCCAAGACCGTCGGGAGAGGATCACGGTGTGAACTTTTCTCCTGCTAGGTGCGGATACAGGGTGTGAGCACAGATAGTGAGCTGATCCGCCTGTCGCTGGATCAACCGCCCGCGTTCGGGGAGTTGTACGCCCGGCACGCGCGCGCCGTGTACCGCTACGCGGCAAGCCGCGTTGGGGCTGAGGGTGCGGAGGACGTGTTGTCGAACACGTTCCTCGCGGCCTTCGAGCGCCGGAAGCGCTTCGACATGTCCGTCGTGTCCGCGCTGCCGTGGCTGCTCGGGTTCGCCACCGTGGCGATCCGGCAGCACCGCCGACAAGAGCACCGGCACCTGAGCGAGTCCGTCGACGACGACGCGCTCGCATTGGTCGGCGTCGATGATGTCGCGCCGCACGCCGCGGCCCTCACCGAGGTGATGCGAGCGGTCACGCGACTGTCACCACGAGACCGCGACGCGTTGCTGCTGCACACGTCGGCGGACCTGAGCTACGAGGACGTCGCCGCGGCGCTGCACATCCCCGTGGGCACGGTCCGATCACGCATCAACCGTGCGCGAGCGCAGCTCCGGACCGCAACAGGCAGGGGCGCAGCCCCGGAACAGGAACGAACCAATGGACGAACTGCAACTCCTTCGATCGGGAACCGTCATGTCTGAGCCCGACGCCGCGACCCTCGACCGCGGGCGACGGGCCCTGGATGACCGCATCGCCGGCCGACGGAGCTTCTCCTCGCTGCGCAAGCGGCGGATCGGTCGTCTCTCGATCGGAGTCGGCGCTGGGGCGCTCGTCGTCGGAGCGCTCACCGGTGCGGCCTTCGTTGTCAACGGCCCGTCGGACATCCCCTACGACATGCAGACCGCGGTGCCGTACCAGCACGCGTTCATCGAGTGTATGGCAGAGGCAGGTTGGACCGATGTCGCATCCTCCTCGCCCGAGGGTGAGAACTGGGTCCGCATCTACTTCCCGGCCAACACCGCCGCGAACGAGAAGGCGACGAATGACATCGGCGCATGCCGTGCGAGCGTCGCTGGTCAGAACGGCGTGAGCGTCGCTATCGTCGTCGGGCGCGAGTAGTGGCCGCGGTGCAGGGGTTCCCGATCAGGCCTGATGCGTTGACCCTGCCCCCGACGCAGCCGATCGACATCACCGCATGGATGAAGGAGACCGCCGTCAGCAAGTCCGTCTGAACGTGACTGCGGAGCTGCCCCCAGGGGCGGCTCCGCAGTCGTGCGTATCCGGACGACCATCCCCATCCGGGCCGGCGGCAGGGCGCCACCCTTTCGAGCGCACGACCGTTTACCGAGACAGTCTCCTGGTCTCTCGCACCCAGCGTTCTTCGTAGAGCCCAGTCCCTGAATCGATCTGTCGATCTCCTCGGCGCTGGAAGCCGTGTTTGGCGTAGAAGCGTTGAGCGCGCTCGTTGAACGAGAACACGAGGAGGTGAGCATCCTCTTCGTTGAGCGCAGCATTCAGGAGGCTTGAGGCAACCCCCGTGCCCTGGGCCTCTTGATCTACGTACATCGTCGAGAGCTCCAGGGTCGGCAATCTGCTCGAGTCGCCGGAACTGCGGCTCGTGCTCGCGACACCAATGACTTGTTCCTCGGGCGACTCTGCAACGAACACGAGTCGACTGCCGCTGCCGATGCGCTCTGCCCAGCGATCCGTCGTCGGACGGAGGGACCGGGCGTCTAAGAAAGAGTCCGGGACGATGCCACGGTAGGTCTGCTCCCACATCAGCGTCTGAAACAGTCCGACCCTTTCGGCGTCATCAACACGTGCCCGCCGGATGCTCACCACCAGACCAGTGTGGAGGACGCTCACCGCGGCATCACAACGTCTCACTTACCGATCGTTCATCGGACGGAGGGCGGAAGTTCGGCGCGATCCGCCTGTGAGCAGCTTTGTTCCGCGTCGTCGTTCTCGCCGTATTCGGTGTCGTGATCGAGTCCGGATGACCGGATGACCGGATGACCGGATGACCGGATGACCGGATGACCGGATGACCGGATGACCGGATGTCGGTTGGGGCCGGGCTAGCTCACGCCCAGCTTCGGAGCGTGGGAAGCCCCCGCTCTGTTAGTCAACGCGTTGGCGGCAGGACGTGGGTGACGAGCCGAGACACTTCCTGGGCGGCTCGGTTCGCAGTCTCAACGTCGGGAGCGCCGGTGACGACGAGTGCGAGCACGACGGGGGCCGCGTCTCCCGAGGCACGGTAGGGCACTTCGAGGGTGCTGACCTCGGCGAGGCTGCCGGCTTGGCTTGTGTCGCTGACCCCGGCTACTTCCCACGGCGCGTCGGTGCCCGCAGCGGTCGCAGGGGACTCCGGGCTGTTGAGCAGGATGTTCCGTAACGTGCCGCGACGGTCCGGGGCAAGCGTTTCGCCGTATACAGCGTTGTCGAGCAGGGCTGCGAAGCTCCGCGCTGACGGCCCGGCACCCTGCTGCTCGAGGAGCTCGCCCGCGCGGCGACGGAACGCATCATCTCCGCCGAGCCAGGTGACGAGCGTCTGCTCCGCTTGCGGCGCATTGGTCTGTAGGGCGGCGCTGACAGCATCCAGGAGCGTCGCAGGGGTCCCCGTTTCGACCCCGGTTTCAGACGCGGCCGGAGACGCTGCGAGTTGGTCATCGGAGGCGTTCGCAAGCACGAGCACGCTCGCGGTAAAGCTGAGCATGTCGATCGGTACCGTTTCGGTGGCGCGGAAGCCCAAGTGGTGGTCGTTACCAGTATCAATGGCATCGACCCAGATACGAATGTCGTGCTTCCGCTCGTAGGCGGCCAAACGCTGAGAGAACTGTGCCGCGGTGATCGCCTGCGGCGTCCGAGAGGCCACCGGGGTGGTGTGGGAGGCGGCGGGTTCCGGAGACGCGGAACAGCCTGCGAGGGCCATGCCCAAGGCGATTGCCACCACCACCGCAGGAGGGGTCAGACGGATGATGGATCGTCGGAGAGGGCGAAGCACGGAATAACGATACGGTGACTCAAATGTCTGTCTGCGCACACGGGCCACTGCACCGCATGATTAGCCAAGTGCTGACCATCGCCGTGTCGGCCCTGATCTTGAGCGGTTGCGCCAGAGCATCGACCACCGTCGCGGCTGAGCCGAGCAAGACGGCGGACCCGAGTGCTGCTGCATCGGCTGACGAAGCACCGGTCCTCACCGCGCCATCATCGAGCGCCCGTCCGACAACGACCACGGAGAGCGCGTTGCTCGCACTAGAGCAAGCCGAACACGCAACCGTCAGTACCTGTGTGATGAGTGGCGCAACTGGTGCGGTCTCGACCTACAAGGGCGAAATCGAAGTACCCGCAGACGCTCTTCTCGCTTCGGTTCTTCCCGCAATCGCTGCCAGGAACGACCCGAGCGGGACGACGCTACCGGTCGCGGAAGATCCCTCTGACGTTGACGCACAGATCCTACGGCTCGGTGGCGACAGCAGCGTTGCCGCTGGTCTCGCTGCTCTGGGCGACCGCGTGACAACGACGCGTACGACAACTGCCCGGCAGGCCTGCAGCGACATCAACACTGCACTCCTCGGCGATTTCCTCGACGAGCAGTTGAACAGCGCGTACCGAGAAGCGCTCCTCACAGCAGCGAACAGTGAGACTGCCAGGTCCTTTCGCACATCGGTGCCGGATGGGTGGACCGCCACGGGGACCGTTCTCGTAGACAGCTCAACCGCGGGGGCCGTTGCGGTACTCAGCGGTGTCCACTGGTCAACAGTCATCACGGTATTCGTCACCGGTGCCACTGACCCGCCCGACGTGATCGCGCGCGCGACCCAGATCGCCCTCACCACCTGATGCTGCGGCCCGCAGGCGACCGCTCCGGCCGGGACGACCTGGTCGCCTACCCCCAGTGCCTGGTCAACACGTACTCGCGGTCTCTATCCAGGGCGTCCCTCAAACCTCCGATTCCGCCACATCCAACGGCTAACACATTGACGACCTCGACGAAGCGGCGTGTCTTGTAGCGGAACCCAGTCCCGGAATCTATGTTCCGCTACTACCCCTGCTGGTCGAGTTTCGCTACCTTTTTCGCATGGGTCACCTCCTCGGGTACGCGCGCGTGTCCACCATCGACCAGGACGCATCGCTGCAGATCGACGCGCTAGGCGCCGCCGGCTGCTACCGAGTGTTCGTCGACACCATGTCCGGGTCGCTCCAACACCGACCTGAACTCGACAAGCTCCTCGACCAGCTCCGCCCCGGCGACACCCTCGTCGTCTGGCGACTCGACCGCCTCGGTCGATCCATCCGGCACCTCATCGACCAGCTGCACGCACTCGCCGAGCGCGGGATCGGGTTCCGGTCACTCCAGGAGACCATCGACACCACCTCACCCGGCGGTCGGCTCGTGTTCCACGTCTTCGCCGCGCTGGCGGAGTTCGAACGGGACCTCATCAGGGAACGCACCAATGCCGGCCTCGCCGCCGCCCGAGCCCGCGGCCGCACCGGCGGCCGACCATCTCGCCTCTCCGCGGACCAGGTGCGCACCGCACGCCGGCTCTACGAACAGCAGGACATGACCGTCGCGCAGATCGGCAATGTCCTCGGCGTCAGCCGCACCACCATCTACCGGGCCATCGCCCGCCACAGCGAACCGATCATCGCCAGGCGGCCGAAGCCCTCACCGACGATGTAACCAGTCATGGACGCGAGCGAGCGGTGGCAGATCCTTCGACTACACGTCGACGACGCCATCCCGCTCGCTGCCCTCGCCCGCAGTACGGGTGTCAGCGAGCGCACCCTGCAACGCTGGCTCACCCGCTACCGCACCGGCGGGTACGTCGCCCTGGCCGACGGCACCCGGACCGATCGTGGCGTCCGACGGACGGCGCCGGAACTCCGGCACTTCGACCACGCACACGCCCCTAACCCGTCCCTGCTCGAGCTGATCATTATCGACGAGTCCGAACGCCTCACCGGGAACGCCATCGAGTGGCTGCGTGACCAGTACGATCGCACCGGCATCGCGATGATTCTCATCGGCATGCTCGACGTCATCACCAACGATGTCGTCGAAGCCGCGCGCAGCACCCTCGTCATCGGTACCACCTGACCGACCACCGATCGCCGCGAAAACGACGACACCGAGCGAAGCTGCTCACAGACGGAAGATCGACGTCAGGACCGTCTCAGTAGCCGATCGGCTATCGGACGGTCCGAGCGGCGGCCCACTCGCGGTCGAGCATCGCGTACTGGTAGCCGTCGACCCAGCCCAGGTCGGCGTGCCAGGAGTCCTCGATGCCGTGCTGCTCGCGTCGCATGCCGTTCTTTTCGAGGACGCGGGCGGAGGCGATGTTGTCGGCGTTACAGCTCGCGGTGACGCGCCGGAGCCGGAGCACGTCGAACGCTGCGGTCAGTAGGCCGCGTGCCAGGACTGTTCCCAGTCCCTGTCCGGCGAGGTCGGGTTGCAGCATATAACCGATGACGCCTTGCGTCGCCAGCGGCATATCGGGTTGTCCTAGGCCGTCGATGACGTCGAGGAAGCCCAGGCCAGCGAGCTGGCCGTCTAGCTCTGCGATGCAGGAGAAGTCGGTGTCGCTGTCGGGGATGCTGGCCCACTCCCTCGCGTAGGCGTCAGGATCGACGTGGGTGCGAAGCATGAACCGGTTGACGACTGGGTCGTTCCGCAGCGCGACGAGCTGGTCTGCATCCTCGGGCCGAGGATCGCGGAGGAGGAGGGCCCCGCTCTGAGCGGGCCACGGAGAAGTGCGCACCCTGTCATCCTCCCAAGAGTCAGTTTCAGTGACCGATCGGCTATCGAGACGGCCAGTCCATCGCTCTGTCGATGGAGTGACGCTACGGTGCGGACATGAGTCAACGGCTGCTCTACCTCACCCGGCATGGTGAGCAGGACCCCGCCCGGCCAGACGGCGGGCTGTCTCAGCGAGGTCGCGAGCAGGCCGAACTGCTCGGCCAGCGATTGTCAGGTGCTGATATCGGTCGTATCTACGAGAGCCCCCTCACTCGCGCAGCGGAGACGGCAAGCATCGTGTCGCGACATCTACCCGCGGCCGAGCGTCGCCTCTCTGACCTCGTGCGCGACCGCACCCCTGTTCCGTCAGTGGATCGTCGCCGTGAATACCCGCATCGCTGGTTGGCTTGGTTGGACGCTGTTCCTGCTGACGAGCGAGATGAGGACGCGCGTGCGCTTCGGCAAGCCTTCGAGTCGCTGTCGATCGAGTCCGACGCGGGCTCTACGGACCTCGTGGTGACTCACAATTTCGTGATCGGGTGGTTCGTCCGGGAAGTTCTCGACGCACCGTCCTGGCGCTGGATGGCTCTGCATCATGACAACTGCGCAGTAACTGCGATCCGGTGGGACGCAGATCGAGGCCCTTCCCTGGTGGCCTTCAACGACACCGGTCACCTTCGCTAGGCAAGGGTGGTGGGCAGGCTCGGCGGCCGATCGTCTATCGGACGCGGATGCACCCTTGCTACGGTGAGCATCACAAGACCTGAGGGGGTGAGTCCAGTTACTACGACAGTCCAATGGACGCGCCAGCATCAGGCTCCGTCGTCGCTCATCTGACAGCGACCTCAGTCAACTGCTGCGCGCCTGAGCCACGAAAGCGCACACATGCAGTCATTCACTTCGCCGCGCGTCGGCACTCTCACCTACACCCGCATCGGGCACGGGGAACCCGTGATCTGTATCCCCGGCGGTCCGCTCCTACCAGCCGACTACCTAGAGGACCTCGGCGGGTTGAGCCAGCACGCCGAACTCATCCTGTTCAACTTGCCCGGGGCTCTGCCTGGCGTCGTAACCGATGCTGCTGCTCTCCGATGCGACCTCATCGTCCAAGACCTCGAAGCCCTCCGACAGTATCTCGCGCTCGATCGCGTCACACTCCTTGGTCATTCGGCGGGCGCGAACATCGTCGCTCGGTACGCCGAGCGGTACGGCGAGCACGTGAAGCGCCTCGTTCTCGTCGCCCCGAGCACACGTGCCGTCGGACTCAACATCTCTGACGCCGACCGCTCCGCGGTCGCGCGCCTACGAGCCGGAGAGTCCTGGTATGCCGAGGCCGCCGCAGCGCTCGCCCGCATCCAAGCCGACGAAGCCACGGACACTGACTGGAACGCGATTGCCCCGTTCACATACGGGCGGTGGAACGACGGTGTGGCTCAGTATGAGGCCGCAATGAACACCGCTAGGAACCCGCGTGCCGCCGCCGCCTTCGGGGCTGACGGCGCATTCGATCCACCGACCACGCGGGAAGCTCTTGCTGAGCTGCGCGCGCCAGTGACAGTCATCGCCGGCGGCGTCGACGTGGGCCTGCCGCTGCCGGTCATGCAGCAGCTCGTCGACTTGTTCCCGCACGCGACCCTCCGAGTTCAGGACGGGGCAGGACACTTCCCGTGGGTCGATGATCCGCACGCTTTCGTAGAGTCCGCGCGTACGGCCCTGCTGAGTCGGTGACTTCGGTGGCCGGGTCCGAGGGGCCCGGCCACCCATCGGCTATCGGACACTTCTAAGCTCGGGGCATGGGGATGAACAAGGATCAGCGACTGGCCGCGATCATCGGGGGCGTGGTGGCGGTGGTTGCGGGTTGCTCTGTGGCCGTTGCGGGGGCTCTCGGCCTATTCGGTTCGTAGTCGACCTGCCTCACCGACCGATGAACTGTTGGACGGCGGGCACCTAGCTCGATGGTGTGACGATCGCTGTCAGCCCGCTCCAATCGGGCTCGTAGTCCGACTCGATCAGTGCACGACGCTCGCTGTAGAACTTCGCCACTCGCACTGTCAGATCTGGCGTTGGGGCAGTGGGCAACAGCGCCAGCGCCTCCGTGGCAACGACGTCGGTGGGTGTTCCCGACCGGTGATGCCCGCTGCCGCTCTGCCGATCCGCCAGGACCATGCTGTGAACGAGGGCTTCACGGACCACCCCGAGGGTGAGGTGCAGCCCGATGACGTTCGCACCCCGACCGAAGCGTGCCGCCGCGAGGGCAAGGTCGAACCGCACAGCGTTGTCGACGGGCGGCGGCGGAAGCGTGAGCATTGCGCCACGCACCGCCAAGTCGCAGCGGCGACCGTCCCGCAGCACCGCGCGAACCCGCTGCACCGCGCGAACCCGCTGCACATCGTCATCGAGACTGCTTTGCCACGCCCATAGTTCAGCTCCGAGGAGCAGTCGGCCCTCGACGTCTGCGGAGAGATCGACCTCAGCGTCAAGGTCGCTCCACCGATCGAGTTCCGAGGGTGTGGGCACGGAACCGTACGGCCGCACCGCATCTACGGCCGGGCTCGCGACACCGAGCTGATCGAGAAGCGCCTGCTGCCACTGCATCCCCGCACACTACGAGAACACCGTCCCGATAGCCGATCGATCATCGGACGGTCTACTGAGGTCGGTGGCTTCAAGCTCGTGTGGGCGCGTCCCTTGTGCCTCGCCGGATCATTCTCGTGCGCACTTGCTGCAACGCGAAGAGGCAGAGTGCGACCGAGCCGATCGCCATCACGAACGAGTCGGCTTCCTCGCCGGCGAACACTTTCAGTGTCACAGTCGCTGCGGCCGCCCACGGGAGCCAGGCGACGGCGATCGCCGCAGCCAGGACCGTCCGCCGCTGAGCAAGGAGGACGAGGACGCTGACGAGGACGATTCCTCCAGCTGATGCCAGCACCCAGGGAGCGAGCGCGATGCTCCACCAGCCGGCATCTCCGACGAATTGTGTCTCCCACGGACGCGCAGTGGGGAGTCGCAGGAAACCGAAGAGCGCCGACGCAATCCCGACGAAGCCGAACGCGGCAAGGCTTGGGAGTCTGCGGCGTGGATCGCCGATGGAGGCGAAGATGACCAGCAACGCGACGAACACGACGGTGGTTGAGCCAGGTCCGTTCCAGTTTCCAGTTGCCGAGCGAAGCAGGGCTGCGCTGACTACTCCGAGCAACGCCACAACCCCGATCGCATGGGTAAGTACCCGCGACCCGGCGACGGCCGCGACGAACATGAGCAGCACAGGCGCGATGAACAGTGGCGCGGCGTTCAGGAACGGCCCGAAGAGTGGAACGTTGTCGGGGATGGTGCCCCTGTCGAAGCCTTGCGGCCATGAGACGAAGAAGAAGTACGTCAGCGTGAACGCGGCGGCAGCTCCGACCGAGATAGACGCCACGAGTGCCCGCACGTCCTGCGGGCACACGACGTTGATCCACTCCGCCAGCCCTCGTCCACGAAGGTCGGCGAGCTCGCCGGTGGCCGGGGCGGTTCGGCCTTCATTGTCCGCGACGTCGAGGAGGACCCCGACCATCGCCTCGCCGAATCGGCGTCGCCACTTCGGCGGGTACCAGCGCACCGCTGCCCGGTACTGCTCTTCCAGGTTCGTGCTGGTCATGCGATGCCTCCACGAGCAATGAACGCTGAACCGGTGACGTGCCCGGTCTTGAAGCCCTGCATGCGCCGGCGCGCCGCGCTCGCGTTCGCTTCGAGTCGGCGCACCTCGCTCTCGAGAGCGTCTCCACCCGCGGGTGTCATCTCGAAGTACTTCCGCAGGCGACCATCGACAACTTCCTCTCCGGCTTCTTGCACCAACCCCTGATCGAGAAGACGGCCGAGCACCGCGTACAACGTGCCGACCTTCAACCGAACCCGGCCGTCCGAGATTGACTCCGCTTCCGCGATCAGGGCGTACCCGTGCGCCCGACCCCCCGCCAGCGCCGTCAGCACCAGCAGTGTCGGCTCTCGCATCTCACCGCTACTCATGCCGTCATAATACTCATTCGATCAGAGTATTTGGAAGCGCAGCTCATACGAACCTTGCGCCGTCCATAGCCGTTCGGGTTCTGAGGCTCTGACATGAACTCGGAAGCAGGCGGGTCAGACAAGGCAAGATTGAGTGGGGTGTCGGGCTCGATGCCTGGCTCTTGATGCAGGGGGATCAATGACGATCGAGATGTTGTGGGCGCAGGACGACCCGACTGAAGTGCTCCGAGACCGTTTCGGCTTCGCCAATGCGGAGGCGGTGGGCGATTGGGCCACCTCGACCGTCGAGCGCCATTGGGGTCTCCGTGTCGGGTCCCCGGAGCGGGTCGTGATCAGCGACAGCAACGCACTTGCATGGTTGCGATCCGGCGACGAACGGCTCCTGTTGAAGTGGTCGGTCGCACCTGACCGGTTCGATCGGCTCGCGTTCGCCGCCACGGTCACCGCTTCGCTCGGAGCACTCGGACTACCCGTGTCGACACCGGTACCGACCCTCGCGGATGAGGTTCAGGTGACGAGCGATCGTGTCTCGATGGGACTGCAACGCGTCATTGAGGGCAGCCACCTCAATGTCGAGGACCCTGATCAGGTTCGTGCAGCGGGAGCGATGCTCGCACGGCTGCACGATGCGCTGCACGAGCACCCCTTGCGCAACTCGCCATCCGAGTTCCTGTCCGTACCGGCACCACTCACCGAGCAGATCGCAGGCTGGGTCTCCTCCAACCCGTCGACGCTGTCCCCGGACGCACGGGACGTCCTCGGGCGGATGCTCAAACAAGCGTCGGCAAACCTCCCGTCTGTACAGATCGTGCAGGGCGACTACCGCGCAGCAAACATCCTGTGCGTCGGCAGCGCTGTCGTCGGCGTTCTCGACTTCGAGGAGCTCCGGCTCGATCACCGAATCGTCGAGCTCGCTCGTTCGGCGGTCATGCTCGGCACGCTCTTCCGCGACTGGGGGCCCGTCTCAGCTTCCGTTCGGCAGCAGTTCCTGGACGGCTACCAAACGGTCCAAGCTCTCACCGATGCGGAACGTCAGTGGTGGCCGGTCCTCGTGCTCTGGTACTCGCTCGCACTCGTGCCTCCCGGCGACGACCCGATGGGGTGGGGTCAAGCCGCAATCGACGTACTCGACGAGCAGACGGCGAGGTAGGAAAACGCAGTCTCGTTAGCCGATCGGTTATCGGACGGCGATGGCGGTTCGCTACCGTGAGCGTATGAGCAATGAAGGACAGCGAGAGCGACGCAACCCGTGGTGGGCTGTCGCCCTCGTGTTCATGTTCGGCGGGGTCCTGTCGCTCGTCGCTGGCCGGATGCTCCCTTGGCAGGACCAGGACCGTCAGGACCCCGATTACTGAGTGGGAGTCCGCCAGGCCATCCGCTACCGGACGTCGCTACCGCAACTCGCTGCCGAGGTCACCAAGGCTGACCGTGAGAATGTCCGTCAAGAGGAGCGCGTACGTGCCATCGGGGTCGAGGTCCGGGTCATAGACCGTGATCGACGCACCGATAGCGCGAGGTGCGAGCCCGCGAAGCAGCTCGATTAGTTCCTCGGGCGTGCAGCCGCCCGGGTCAGGACTGTCCACGGCAGGCATCACGGTTGCGTCGAGCACGTCGACGTCGACCTGCAACCAGTAGCCAGCAGCACCCGCAGTCGTTCGCAGGACGTCG
This sequence comes from Curtobacterium sp. P97, assembly GCF_023712445.1. NCBI lineage: Bacteria > Bacillati > Actinomycetota > Actinomycetes > Micrococcales > Microbacteriaceae > Curtobacterium > Curtobacterium sp. P97. The sequence goes on from NZ_JAMAYF010000012.1 coordinate 33,197, forward strand.
ACGACGGCAGCAGTACCGCGACCGCTCCACTCCGAGGTCGGGACGACCGCACCGACCACGCGGCGAACCTCCGCCAGTTCGGCGTCGTCATCGCGGCAGCCGACGTGGGCGGTCCGTGCGGGGTCGAAGTACGGGGCGGCACCGTCGATGTCAGACACAGATGGCCAGTGGGACCCAACTGCAGCGGCCAGGTCCTCCCCCGCGACACTCGCGCACTCGTCACTGTTGCCCGGGTGCCGGAAGTCGGTGTGCCCGTCCACGTGCACCAGCCCGACACCGCCCCGTCGCTTCATTGCAAGACCCGCGCCGAGGAGCACGCTGCAATCTCCGCCGATGACCAACGGCGCTGCACCGGTTGCCAGTACCGCGTCGATGCGGTCCGCGAGCCGCCGCGCGTGATCAATCATCGCGCCCTCGTTTCGCACGACGCCCGGGATGCGGGTCGCGTCGTCGTCGACGTACCGGCCAGGAAGGACCACGCCGGCGTCGGTGGCTCCCTGCTCCACGAGCCGGCGGTAGAGACCTGCTTCGCGAAGCGCCTCGGGTGCTTTCGCCGCTCCGGGAACCGCACCCGGCTCTGGTGGCCGCAGGCCGAGGTTCGTCGGGGCCGAAACAAGCGCGATCATCCGACCGAGTCTGACAGAACGACTCCGCGTCTCCTCGCGAAGCTAAGTGGATACGACGGCACACCGCGGCAAGAGGCGTCCGATTGGCGGTCGTCAACCGGACGCTCGGGCACTTCGACGCGGTCCGCAGCAATCTGCGCCGATGAACTGTGAGCAGCCGCGCTCTGTGTCGTCCTTCTCGCTGCGATCGGTGTCGGGTCAGGTGGTGCCGATGACGAGGGTGCTGCGGGCGGCTTCGACGACGTCGTTGGTGATGACGTCGAGCTCGTTGATCTTCAGAACGCGTTGGATCTGCGGGAGGAGGCGCTCGAGGAGCCGGAAGTTGCCGCGGGTGATGCGTTCGACGGCGGCGATGGCTTGCGCGTCGGTGAAGTCGTCGGGGTCGATTGTCTTGCCGAGCTTGCGCCATTGACGTTCGAGGACGAAGAGCAGCTCGTCGTGGCCGAGCGGACGGTACTGGTGGGCGAAACCGAGGCGGCTGTAGAGCTGCGGGTAGTGGGTGAACTGCTTCTCGATGCCGGGCATGCCGATCAGGATCATCGCGATCCCGGTGCGGTCGTACTGGTCACGCAGCCACTCGATCGCGTTGCCGGTGAGGCGTTCGGACTCATCGATGATGATCAGCTCGAGCAGTGACGGGTTGGGGCCGTGCGCGTGGTCGACGTGGCCGCCGTGGAGGACGAGGTGTTCCTCGATGCAGCGTTCGGTGCGGACCATGTCGTGCCGGAGGTCCTCTTGCAGGGCGCGCATCGTCGCGGAGACCTCGGGCGTGTAGAAGACGGTCCGTGCGCGGTGGGCCGCGGCGTAGATCTTGGTGTCGTCTTCACTGCGTGCGGCCCACCTGGCGATAAACGGGCCGATACTGTCCCAGTGCGCGTAGCGGCGCGCTGAGAGGGTCTTGCCGACGCCGGCGGGCCCGAAGCAGACGCCGATGGTGTTCTGCTTCCGGACCGCGTCGGCAAACTCCGCGAACCGGCGGTGCTCCTTGGTGACGATGAACTGGCTCGTCATGACCGGTCCTCCTCGTAGGTCTTCAGTCGCGGCCGATCCGTCTCGACGGCTGGCGGTGTGGTGGTGTCGTCGAGTTTGGGATTGACGATCGCGATGCGTTCGTGGATCTGCCCGCGTAAAGCCCGGCGCTGAGCGTTCCTGGCGGCTTGGATCTGCTTGAGGCTGATCGTCTCGGTCTGGTGCTCGGTGCTGATCGCGGTGCAGAGGAACACGTCGCGGTGGAATACGCGGATCTCGGTGACGTCGCGTGGGTCGTACCGGACACTCACGGTGCTACCGACGAACGGCGCGAGAGTGGCCGCGGTGTAGCGGAGGCCCTCGAAGTGGATGCCATCGCGCTGCACGACCCGCGTCGTGGGGACGGTGAGCAGGAACCCGTCGAGCTGTTCAAGGGACTCCGGGAGCCGTGGCAGCCACCCGTCTGCAATCCACGCGTGCAGTGGGCTCGTCCGGAGCTCACGGTGGGAGCGGGCGTTGTAGCTGCGGATGAACGTGCTGATGGCACTGTCGACGCCGCCGAGATCCAGCGCCGGCGTCGGCGCCGAGGATCCGGCTGCGAGGTGGCCGGGGAGCGTTGGGAGCAGTTCGGTGTTGATCGTGCCGAAGAACCGCTCGATCTTCCCGCGCCCCTGGGGCCGGGCGACCTGCGAGTGGATGATGCGGAGGTGCAGCACAGCCGCGGTGTCGCCGAGACGATGGCTGGTGAAGTCGGACCCGTGGTCCGTGTAGAGCACGTCCGGGATCCCGCAGACGGGCCAGTCCGGTTCCGGCTTGTGCCAGATCGCTTGGCGCAGCGCGAGCGCGGTGTTCGCCGCTGACGGGGCACCGAGGAACACCATGTACCCGCAGATCGCGCGGGAGTAGTCGTCGAGGATCACCGTCAACCACGGTCGTGCGGGCTTGCCGTCGGGCCCGACGGTGAGCAGGTCAAGCATCGTGTGGTCCGCCTGCCAGATCGCGTTCGGGCGGTCCGCGCGACGTCGGAGCAGTAGCTCGTGTTTGTCACGGTATGACGCTGGCCCCTCGAGTGCGAGCGTCACCATTCCGGGATCGAGCCCGTTCACGATCGACCGCACGGCGGAGTACGACGGCGACGGCAGTCCCCGTTCAGCGCAGTGGACGCCAACCTGACGGTGAATGGTGGCGATCGACGGCCGCGGCTTGGTGAGCGCAAGCCCTTCGACCAGGCGGACGAGTTCCGGTGCTGTGCGTCGGACGCCATGGTCGGCGCGAGCGTCGTCGGCGAGGGCGGCATATCCGCCTGTCCGGTAGCGGGCGAGCCAGCGTTGCAGGGTGCGCTCGGTGACGCCCGTGCTGCGGGCCAGGGTGGCAAGCGGGATTGCGTCCTCGACGTGCAGTCGAAGGATTCGCCACCGCTCGCTCGCGTCCATGACCGGCTACATCGTCGGTGAGGGCTTTGCGCGTCGGCGGGCGACGGGTTCGGCGTGCTTCGCGAGCGTCCGGTAGATGGTGGTGCGGCTGACGCCGAGGACATCGCCGATCTGCGCGACGGTCATGTCCTGCTGTTCGTAGAGCCGGCGTGCGGTGCGCACCTGGTCCGCGGAGAGCCGAGATGGTCGGCCTCCGGTGCGGCCGCGGGCTCGGGCGGCGGCGAGGCCGGCGTTGGTGCGTTCCTTGATGAGGTCCCGTTCGAACTCTGCCAGCGCAGCGAAGACGTGGAACACAAGCCGGCCACCGGGTGAGGTGGTGTCGATGGTCTCCTGCAGCGACCGGAACCCGATGCCGCGTTCGGCGAGTGCGTGCAGCTGGTCGATGAGGTGCCGGATGGATCGACCGAGCCGGTCGAGTCGCCAGACGACGAGAGTGTCGCCGGGGCGGAGCTGGTCGAGGAGCTTGTCGAGCTCGGGCCGGTGTTGCAGCGACCCGGACATGGTGTCGACGAACACGCGGTAGCAGCCGGCGGCGCCTAGCGCGTCGATCTGTAGCGACGCGTCCTGGTCGGTGGTGGACACGCGCGCGTACCCGAGGAGGTGACCCATGGAGAGAACGTAGCGAAACTCGACCAGGAGGGGTAGTGGCGGCACGTAGATTCCGGGATTGGGTTCCGTTACAAGACACGCCGCCTCACACGCTGCCGAACCGTCGGCACGGGCAGTTGTAGCGGAATCGTTCGTATTTGCTACAGCCGGTGAGTCAGCGCCGCAAGCCGGAGCGCTTGGACGGAACGTCGTTGTTGTTCCGCGCGATGGCGGCCGTTGGCCGGAGAGGGGTGTGGTGCCGCGATGACGGGTACGAGTCGGGGGTGCTCGTCCAGGGTGAGGTGCCGCATGACTCCGTCGAGGGCGGCGGTCCCGTACGTGACGATGGCATCGAGCACGGGGAGCACCTCGAGCAGAGTTTCGAGGGCGTGTCGCCCCTCGTCGATGTCCACAGGTCGGACGCGGCCGAGAATCTCCCACGGGATGAGGTTCCAGCGGAGGTAGTCGTTGCGTGCGAGTCCGGACTCGATGCGGGCTGCGCGGAACGCGGCCGCGGTCGGGCCCGGGTTGTCCTCGCTGCAGATCGCCGTGTGCGCTGCGGCGATGGTCTGGGGGCCGGGTGACTGCATGAGGACCAGGACGCGGCTGGATGTGCCGCCGGATCTCGGGTCGAAGTTCGGGACGAACCGCCGTGAGCCGTCGGGTGCGGTGCGCCATGCCTCGGCGAGGGCGTTCAGGGATCGAACGTCCGCGACCTCGTCCGCGAGTTCGTCGGGGGTGTTCATGCCGGCTGTGGTGGTGCGAGGAGGGCGCCGCGGATGACGGAGCCGTGGAAGGTGCGGACGGCGACGGTGATCCATGCGGCGACGAGGCCGGCGTAGTAGACGACTGCGAGGACGGCGACGACGGTGAGTCCGGAGTGCAGGGCCAGGCCGTTCAGGCCGGTGACGCAGGTGCCGACGGGGAACGTGAATGACCACCAGGTCAGGCTGAACGGCAGGTGTTCGCGGGCGGTGCGGATGGTGATGGCGAGGGCGATGACGGTCCACAGCAGCGCGAAGCCGAGCATCGCGAACCCGTACACCAACGCCACGACCAGCAGGGCGTGGGCGGTGGAGGCGTCGACGGCGGTGGGGGCGTTCGATGCGAGGAGGTTCACTGCGGTGATGGACTGGCCGACGGGTCCGAGGACGATCCACAGGGTCGGGACCATGCCGGCGGCGCCGACCTTGTGTTGCGCGAGTCGGCTCCAGATCAGCGTGATCACGACCAGGGACGTGATGAGGCTGAGGCCGAAGAAGCCGTAGCAGGACCACAGCAGGGTTTCGCGCGCCTGACCGGCGGGGGCGTAGGGCAGGAGGAGTGCGCCGGTGGAGGCGGACACCATCGGCGGGACGATCGGCATGAGCCAACCCCCGAACGCGGAGTCGGGCTTGTTCTCGTGGCGGGTGAACGCCAGGTACGGCACCAGGACCGCGGTGAGCAGGCCGCCGATGGTGCCGATGCTCCAGAGGACCCAGTCGATGGTGACGGCGGCGGGGAGGCCGATCCAGTCCTTGCCGAGGAGGATGGTGCCGGCGCCGACGGTGAGGAACGCCATCGGCGGTGCGCCGTAGAAGTGCGAGATCACCGGGTGGAGGTGGTGCTTCGCTGCGGTACTCCGGTACCGGACCCAGTGAAGGACCGTCGCGACCGTGAGGGCGACGAGCAGCACCGCTGCGATCGCCCACACGATCGTCGCCGCCGTGCGGAGGCCCGGGAACTGCAGCGGCAGTGATGCAGCGGCGACGGCGACGATCCCGGTGCCCATGATCGACGCGAACCAGTTCGGGGTCAGGTTCGACACGATAAGGCCCGGCCGCTCCAGCTCCCGGAACAGCCGCCGGTCTCGCGCACCGTGCTCGGAAGCTGCGGGTGCGTGGGCGAAGTGAGCGGACATGTACTAAGCGTGCGCGTGTGCCCCGTGGTTCGGGAACGGCGAACTCGTTGGCAGGGCACAATGGTCGTTTGTGGCACTGCGGCGGTTGACGGACCGGACTCTGGACCTCGACACTCTCGAGCTCCTCGTCCGCGTCGCGGATACCGGTTCGTTGACCCGCGCGGCGGACGTGTTGGGGGTGACGCAGCAGGCGGTGTCGGCGCGCCTGCGTGCCGCGGAGCAGGCGATCGGTCAGCCGCTGGCGCGCCGGACGGCATCAGGGACCGCGATGACCGACGCAGGCCGAGTGGTGCTCGGTCTGGCTGTTCCGGTGTTGGAAGCCTCCCGTCGGCTCGAAGCAGGAGTCGCCGCGCTTCGAGAACCCGCGGGGTCCCTCGCCGTTGCAGCGTCGCAGACGATCGCCGAACTCCTGCTGCCCGCATGGTTGCTCGCCCACCGGGCTGCTGCGCCGGATGCGTCGGTGCGCTTGATCGCGGGGAACTCTGCTGCTGTGATGGACCTCGTCCGTTCCGGCGCTGCCGACGTCGGGTTCACGGAGACTCCTGCTGCGCCGGCTGATCTGTCATCGCTGGTGGTCGATGAGGACGAACTCGTGGTCGTCGTCGCTCCGCACCATCCGTGGGCAAGCGCTTCTGGCATTACCGCGGATGACCTCGCGGAGACGCCGCTGCTGCTGCGCGAGGAAGGGTCCGGAACCCGCGCCACGGTCGAGACGTGGCTCAACGATGCTGGGCTCCGCCCGGTCGCGCCAGCGGCGGTGCTCGAGACGACGGGCATCATCCGCGCCAACGCTCGAGCGGGCATTGCGCCCGCGGTGATGAGCCTCCGCACCGTCAGCAATGACCTCGAAGACGGTGCCCTCGTCCGGGTGCCGCTGCTCGGCCCGCCACTGATCCGGCCGCTGCGTGCGATCTGGTCGGGCCGCCCGGGGCCCGCTGTGACGGCGTTCCTGGACACCGTCCGCAGCTCGAGTACCGGTGGTCAGATCAGTCCGTAGGGCAGCTCCGGGTGCTGCTCGGCGATCTCGGTGAGCCGGTTGTACTTCGCGACGCGTTCCCCGCGGGCGAGTGCGCCGGACTTGAGCTGCCCGGTGCCGGTCCCGACGACGAGGTCCGCGATGAATGTATCCGTGGTCTCGCCGGAACGGTGCGACACCATGCTGGCCATCCCGACGCTGGTGGCGGTGGCGATCGCGCCGAGGGTTTGCGAGACGGTGCCGATCTGGTTCGGCTTGATCAGTGCCGCGTTCGTCAGCTGCTGCTCGCCGCCCTCGCGGATCCGCTGTGGGTCGGTGACGTAGAGGTCGTCGCCGACGATCTGGATCCGGTCGCCGAGTGCCGCTTGCATGCGGCGGAACCCCTCATGGTCGTCTTCCGCGAACCCGTCTTCGATGCTCCGGATCGGATATGCGTCGACCAGATGCCGGTAGTAGTCGACTAGCCCGTCCCGGTCGAGGCTGTCGTTGAGCACCCGGTAGGAGCCGTCGCCCTGGGAGAACTCGTTCGCGGCCGGATCGAGCGCGATCGCCACCTGATCGACGCCCGGCTCGTAGCCGGCGCTACGGATCGCAGCGACGAGCAGGTCGAGCGCTTCCTCGGGGGCGGCAATCGACGGTGCGAAGCCGCCCTCGTCGCCGAGGCCGAGGCTGCCGAACCGGTCCCGCACTAGGGCCGCGAGGGCGTGGTAGACGTCCGCGCCGACGCGGACGGCGTCGGCCATCGACGTCGCCGCGACGGGGGCGATCATGAACTCCTGGAAGTCCAACTTGTTCGCTGCGTGCGCGCCGCCGTTGAGGACGTTGAAGTGCGGCACCGGCATCCGCGGCGTCGAGCCGGTGATCTCGGCGATCCACTGCCAGAGCGACCGGTCCGCGGCGTGGGCGAGAGCTCGGGATGCGGCGATCGAGGTCGCGACGACGCTGTTCGCGCCGAGCCGGCGGTACCCGGTGGTGCCGTCGAGTTCGGCGAGGGCGGCGTCGATCTGCCCGATCGCCGACCACGACCGGCCGGTGAGGAGCCCTGAGATGTCGGTGTCGATCAGGTGGAGCGCCTGGGCGACGTCCCGGCCCCCGAACGCGGAACCGCCGTCACGGAGCTCGACGGCTTCGTGGGCGCCGGTGGATGCGCCCGCGGGGGCGTCCCCCGTGACGGTGCGGCCGTCGTCGAGCTCGAGGGACACGCGGACGGTCGGGTAGCCGCGGGAGTCGAGGATGCGGGCGCCGTGGACGGCGTCGATGGTGACGGGGTGGTCGTGGTGGGTGACGTACTCACCCTGATGGGCTCCGTGGTGGTGGATGCCGCTGATGTAGTCGTTCATGGTGACGCTCCTTCGGTTCGGTTCGGGTCATGCGTCGAGCGGGGGTGTGGTTGGAAGGGGAAGCCGCGGGGAGGCGGAGGGACGACCTGCTGGCGATCACTCGGCGCCAGTGCCTCCCCGTGGCAGTCTGTGGACCCGTGGGTCACGGGTGTCGGGTGTGGGCTTCCTGCGCGGTGCGAATGACGGCTTCGGCAGCAGCACGGTCGGCCCACCCGTTGGTGCTGACGTGCTTGCCGTGCTCGATCTCCTTGTAGTGGGAGAAGAAGTGCTCGATCTCCGCCAGCGTGTGCTCCGGCACGTCGGTGATGTCCTGCAGCTGCGCGAAGCGGTCGTCGTTGGCGGGGACGGTGAGGATCTTGTCGTCGCCGCCGTTTTCGTCGACCATGCGCAGCATCCCGACCGGCCGGACCGTGATGACGACGCCGGGGAACGTGGGACGGGGTAGGAGCACGAGGGCGTCGAGGGGGTCGCCGTCATCGCCGAGGGTGTTGTCGATGGAGCCGTAGTCCTGGGGGAACACCATGCTGGTGAACACCGCCCGGTCGAGCCGGATCCGGCCGGTGGCGTGGTCGACTTCGTACTTGTTGCCGCTACCGCGGGGAATCTCGATCGTGACGTCGAACAGCATGGATGCCTCCGGTTCTGGAGCGGGTGTGTGGTCCGTGGGCGGGGTGGTCACAGGGTGCCGCCGAGGAGGATGCCGGCGGTCGCGGCGGTGACGGAGACGACGAGCATTCCGAGACCGTTGATCGCGGCGGCGGTGATGCGGCCGCTGCGGGCGAGGCGGACGGTTTCGAAGCTGGCGGTGCTGAACGTGGTGTAGCCGCCCATCACCCCGGTGCCGAGGACGGCGACCGGCACCGCGCCGAGGTGGGTGGCGGCGCCGACGGTGATCCCCAGCAGCAGCGACCCGGTGATGTTGATCGTCAACGTGCCGACAGGGAGCCGGAACTCTCGGCCGGTGTTGATGAGCCCGTCGAGGAGGAACCGGCCGGCAGCGCCGGCACCGCCGCCGAGGGCGACGGCGAGGACCAGGAGCGGGCTCATGCTTCCTCCGTGCGGGGTCGGAACCAGCCGGCGACGACGAGACCGACCGCGGTCGCGATCGCGCCGGACAGGACGGTTAGGAGTGCGTAGCCGGTGCCGGCGAGGCCGTGCCCGTCGAGGAACAGGGCGGCGGTGGACTCGGCGAGGGTGCTGTAGGTGGTGAACCCGCCGAGGACCCCGGTGCCGAGGAGCAGCCGCAGCACGCGTCGGCGGCCGGCGTCGGGCCCGCGGTGCGCGAGCGCTTCCAACAGCACACCGAGGGCCAGCGCTCCGGTGATGTTGATCCAGAAGATCGACCAACTCGCCCCGCCTTGGGCGGGGAGCAGGCTACTGATGACGTCGCGGAGGGCAGTACCGGCTGCCCCACCGATGGCGACGAGGCCGACGTACCGCCACCGCAGATGCACCGGCCGCATGGTCGTTGCCGGGTCGGAGACGTCGACGTCGGGGTCGGGAGGGAGCTGGTCGTCGGGCATCGGGGTGTCCGTTCGGGTGGTCATGTTCCGCCTTCTGCCGCGATCAGCGCCGCGGCGTGCTGTGCTGCTACCGGATCGAGGAACGCCCCACCCCGAGGGACGAGAGCACCCGTCGGGGCGAGGTGGTACTGCACGGGTTGCCCGGTCGGCAGGTTGAGCTGCTCGAGCTCCGGGTCGGTGAGGTCGTCGATGCATGCGCAAAACGCACGGAGCGAGTTCCCGTGCGCGACGACGAGGACGCTCCGCACGGCCCGCAGCCTCGGCAGGAGTCGTTCCTGCAGGATGGGGCGGACCCGCTCGATGACGTCCGAGAGTGCCTCGGTGCGTCGGAGGGCGCCGTCGGGCAGGCCGTGCAGCGCGGAGCTCGACCGCAGTTCCTCCCATAGCTGCAGCGACATCGGTGGCGGTGTGCCGGTACGGGACCTGCGGAGCCGCATGTACTCGTCGTCACCGAGCCTGTAGCGGGCGTCGGTCTTCGTCATCCCGGTCAGGGCGCCGTAGTTGCGTTCGTTGAGCTGCCACACCGCTTCTGTGGGCAGCTGTGTCCCGAGGGCGTCGCAGACCAGTTCGGCGGTGCGGACGGCACGGCGCAGTGTGGAGGTGACCACGACGTCCGGCGTGATGTGGTTCGACCGGAGGAGCCATCCGGCTGCGGACGCTTGCCGTCGTCCGTGGGGCGTGAGCGGGACGTCGAGGAGCCCGGTGAAGGTGCCGGCTTCGTTCGCGGTGCTCTCCCCATGCCGCAGGAGCGTCAGCGTGCCAGTCACGGGGCTTCCGACGGGAGGAGGACGGTGGCGCCGACCGGGTCGTGCGGGACGACCAGCACCGGCCGGTGCTGCTGATGCGTCAGATGCGCGGCGACGGACCCGGTGAGCAGTTCCGCCATCCGGCGTCGGCCAGCCTGGGATCCGACGACGATCATCACCGCGTCACGTTCCTCAGCCACCGCAGCGAGTGCGTGACTCGGATCTCCGACCCGGGAGAGAATCTCGACGCCCACTGACCGCGCCGCAGCAAGACCGTGAATGACCCGCACGTCATCGTCGGGAAGCTGCTGCGGGTCGCTGTCCGCCGTGTCCGGGTCGATCGGTTCGATGATCTCCGACCCGTCCGCACGCATCCCCGCTGACAGCAGCGCCGGATCGACGACCACACACACCATCGGGGCGCTGAAGCGTTCAGCGACGGCAGCCGCGACACCGACGACGTCGTGCGCCTGCCCGGACTGCACACCGACGACGACAACACCGGCAGTGTTCGATTCGACCATGACATCTCCCTACCTCAGGCGTGCAGAAGCGCGACCAGCTGAGATAGGGACTGTTGTCGACGAGTGTCGAGGTTGGGTCCGGCAAGCCCCACTGCCGGGTCCGAAGACACCACCAGTATGCACCCACCACCCCATGCCCGCACCGACGATCTTCCGCACCTCGAGAACCGGTCCGCTTCGTGACGCGGGACGACAGGGAAAGAAGCTTGAAGGGCGACACTGAGCGGAGCTGCTCACAGCCGACGCGGACCGCCTCCGAGGGCCCAAGTGTCCGGTTGGGGATCGTCTAGTGAGACATCGTCTGCCTTGCGCGTGCGTGCTTTCACACGTTCGCGCCAATACCGAGATCGTTGCAGCGGAGCAAGGTTGAATTCCGACGAAGGAGGGTCCCGTGTTCGTGCTGCGAGGAGTTGGTGATGCGCTGGCGGCTGCTGGCTCGATGGGGTGGGAGATCCTCTGGCCCCTCGTGCTCGGCTTCACCCTGTCCGGCATCATCCAGGCGATCGTCCGTACGGATCAGATCACCAAGCTGATGCGCGACGACTCGCCACGCGCGATCAGTGTCGCGACCGGGCTTGGCGCCCTGTCATCGTCGTGCTCCTACGCCGCGGTCGCGCTCGCGCGGGCCCTGTTCCGGAAGGGTGCGAGCCTGAGCGCCGCGATGGCGTTCGAGGTTGCGTCGACGAACCTCGTTGTCGAGCTCGGGCTGATCCTGGCGTTCGTGATGGGGTGGCAGTTCACGGTCGCGGAGTTTGTCGGCGGGCCGATCATGATCATCCTCATCGCCCTCGGCTTCCGGCTCTGGATGCGCGGCAGGATCCTCGACGCCGCCCGTGAGCAGGCCGACAAGGGGCTCGCTGGGTCGATGGAGGGGCACGCGGCGATGGACATGTCGGTGCCGGGCGATCAGGGGTTCTGGCGACGGTTGTTCTCGAAGCCTGGGCTGACGAGCGTGTCGCAGTACTTCGTGATGGACTGGGCGTCCGTGCTCCGCGACATCATCATCGGTCTGCTCATCGCCGGCGCGTTCGATGCCTGGGTGCCGAAGGCTTGGCTGCAGGCGGTCTTCTTCGAGGGACATCCGACGTTGGCGTTCATCATCGACCCGATCATCGGGCCGGTGCTGGCGATGGTGAGCTTCGTCTGCTCCGTGGGGAACGTGCCCCTCGCGGCGGTGTTGTGGAACGGTGGGATCAGCTTCGGCGGGGTGGTCAGCTTCATCTTCGCGGACCTGATCATCATCCCGATCATCGTCATCTACCGGAAGTACTACGGCTGGAAGGCAGCCCTCCGGATCACCGGGATCTTCTACGGGGCGATGGTCCTCGCCGGCTACGCCGTCGAACTGCTGTTCACCCCGCTGGGCCTGATCCCTACGAACCGGCATCTGAGCATCGTGGCGACCTCTATCAGCTGGAACTACACCACCTGGCTCAACATCGTGTTCCTGCTGATCGCGTCGTTCCTGCTGGCCGTGTTCATCCGCAGCGGCTCCTGGTCGATGCTACGGATGATGAAGGGCGCACCCGACGACGGCGGCCACGACCACCCCGCACACGAACACTCACACGCCTGACCGCGCGCCGCGATCGAGTTGACTAGCGGACCGGTCACTGGTGGCCGTGGACGACGGCGTGGCCGAGGCCGCGGCTGATCATCCACCGGTTCACGGGCGTGGTGATCACGAATGCGATCGCGAGGGAGAACAGCAGCGCCGTCCAGAACAGCCAGTCGCTGAGCTGCGCGTCCATCGCGCCGGGGATCGCAACGATGACGGTGTTGTCGATCAGCTCCATGACCGCGATCGACACGGTGTCCGCGGCGAGAGCGACCTTGAACGCAGCGCCGAGGCTCAGACCCGACTTGATGACGCCGCGCATGGTGAGGGCGTAGCCGAAGATGAACGCGAGGACGATTGACAGGACGATCGTGCCGGCGTTGTGGAAGCCGGCAGCGGTGCCGATGACCATGCCGAGGACCTCACCGATCGCGCAGCCGGTGAGGCAGTGCAGCGTCGCTTGCGCAGCCATCGACCACGTCGTCGCCCCGTGCCCGCCGCTGTGGCCGGCGTGCTCGTCTCCGCTCATCTGATGGTGCTCGTGCGTGTCCATGCTGCTCCGATCTGGCGCGGTCGACGCCAACAGTTCACATATACCCCTAGGGGGTACCATGCGCTGTGACGCGAAACTCCACGCGATGTTCCCGGTTCGGCCGGTCGCGGCGGGTTCGGTGTGAATCCGGACACCAGGTTGCCGCCGCCGTTCGGGGTACCGCACCATAGAAGCGCTCCTCCGACCCGTCTGCTCGAAAGACTGATGCTCACCACCGCCACCTCCCCGCGTCGCCGGCTGCTGTTGCAGGCCACGGCGACGCTGGCGTTGCTGCTGCTGGTCGGGTTCACGGTCCTGATGCACACGATGGCCGGGCACACCGCCGGCCACGAGCACCCGATGGCTGCTCCCGCAGCCACCGCCGAGCACAGCCACGTCGCCGCCGGCCACACCGAGCACGCGGCTCCTGCGACTGCGGTGATGACCGTCCTCACCGATGCGGGCTGCGACAGCGGCCTGTGTGCGCTGATGTGCTCGCTGATGGGGATGGCGTGCGCGCTGACGATCGCCCTGTTCACGTGGGCGCTGCTGCGCGCACGGACCGGCGGCATCCTCTACCTGCTCGCGCGGCTTCTCGCGCTGGCTGACCGGCTGCCGCGCCGCATCGCGGCACCGAAACCGCCATCACTGACGGCGTTGCAGATCATCCGCATCTGATCCGCCCCCAGCGGGATCCCACCCCCGATGGGTGGCCTCCGCATGCCCAGAACCGGGAGGCGTCCGCCTGCCCGGAACGCCTGACGCATTCACGGGAACGGAAGATCATGCACACCACCACCACGCGCACGCTCGCGATCGCTGCCGCGCTGACCCTCGGCCTCACCCTCGCAGGCTGCTCCACCAGCAATAGCGGCTCCGACGCGGGCTCGTCGTCCTCGTCGACGTCGGCGGCGTCGGCGCACAACGACCAGGACGTGATGTTCGCGCAGATGATGCTGCCGCACCACAAGCAGGCCGTCGAGATGAGCGACATGCTCCTCGCCAAGGGCTCGGGCGTCGATACCGACGTCGCTGGACTCGCGAAGCAGATCAAGGCCGAGCAGTCCCCGGAGATCAACCAGCTCACCGGTTGGCTCAAGGGTTGGGGCGAGCCGGTCGAGTCGGAGCACTCCGGGATGGGGCACTCCATGTCCGGGATGATGTCCGACTCCGACATGACCGACCTCGACAAGGCGTCCGCGAAGGACGCCGGGAAGCTCTACCTCGAGCAGATGATCCAGCACCACAAGGGCGCCGTCGACATGGCCAAGACCGAAGTCGACAAGGGCAAGAACACCGACGCCGTCGCGATGGCGAAGTCGATCGTGTCCAGCCAGACCGAGCAGATCACCCAGATGCAGGACATGCTCGCGTCCCTCTAAAGCCCCGGCGTGGGTCGCGGCGGGCTCCCCCCTTTCCTGCCGCGGCCCACGACCGGCCCGCCCTCTCCTCCCTGCTCGACTTGCGTTCGGGTCACCCCTCCCGTTTCGGCCTGCCGGCCACCACCACTCTTGGAGCCTGCCCGTGCCTCAGCAGCATCCCCTGACCCCCGCCATTCCCGCACCCCGGACGCGCCGCGAAGCCCTCGCCGCCGAACGCTCCGCCTCAGCCCCGACCGCCAGCCGCACCCGAACCGCGACGATCACTGCCGCTGCCCAGCCGGCGCTGCGGCCGCTACCGACCGTCGCGGCTGCACCCGCAACACCGGTCCGCTCACTGCGGTCACGCGTTCTCGCCGCGGTCCCGATCACTGGTGCCGCGGCCGCGATGGCGCTGTTCACCGCTGCCGCGGCGCTGCCCGCGCAGGCGACGACCGGCTCCGCCGCAGTCGTGTCCAGTGTCGCTCCTGCCGCCGCCGGGCAGAGCTTCACCGCGTCCGGGCTGGCCCTCACGGTCGACCGCGATGGGTACACGATCACCAAGCCGGCCCCGAAGCCCGTGATCACCAAGACCGCACCCGCCTCGCAGGCCGCGCCAACGGGGGCCACACCGGCCTCGACGAAACAGAGCGTTCCCACGACCACGGGCGGCACGATCGTGAACACCGGAATCGGCGACATCCGATGGCCTGTCGCCGGAACTATCACCGTCAGCTCACCGTTCGGTCCGCGAAGCGCCCCATGCGCGACCTGCTCGTCGATTCACCAGGGCGCGGACCTCACCCCCGGCGCCGGCACCCCCATCGGAGCTGTCGCTGCCGGCACTGTCCGAGTGTCGACAACGCACCCCGAGTACGGGCAGTACGTCATCATCGACCACCAGATCGACGGTCGCCTCGTGTCCACCCTGTACGCGCACATGATATTCGGCTCCTCGCCGCTCCGACCAGGCGACATCGTCGCCGTCGGGCAGCTCGTCGGCCTCGTCGGCAACACCGGAGCGAGCACCGGCGCGCACCTGCACCTGCAGGTCATGCCCGGCGGCACCACACCCATCGACCCGATCCCGTGGCTCACCGCCAACGCCGGACGCACGCTGTAGCACCTAGCCCCAGCGGTGTCCAACCAGCCATCGGCTATTAAGACGGGTGGAGGGGGCGCCCTCGTATAACAATGCGAGTCAGCGCCCACTGCCTTGTCGGAGGCCTTGGAGGTAGGCGTTGTAGTTGTCGAGCTCAGTGTCTCCATGCCGGTCGGCTTCGCGAGTGGCGCGAGCGGCTTTTCGGGAGTCCTGTCGCTGCCAACGGATGATGCTGGCGAGCAGGATGATGGCGACCGGTAGCTCGCCGTACGTCCAGACCAGACCTCCGGCGAGTTGCTGATCGCGAAGTGCGGTGGTCTCGAACTCGGCGCTCGGCGAGGCGAATGTCGCCACAAGGGGTGCGCTGCTGAACATCAGGGTGAGCCCGAATGCGGCATGGATCTGCATCTCGACGAACGCATCGACGATGCGGATGACGTACGACGTGCGCCGGGGAAGTGGGTCAACGGTTGCGAGCGGCAGCATGATCACTGTGCCAAGAGCCACGAACGTCAGTTGGAGCGCGATTCGACCTGCTTCCGTGGAGAGAAGCGCATCCGCTGCCCCGGTGAGGTAGAGCCCGAAGAGGGGCACGACGAGCAGCGGCACGACTGCCAGCGGATGCAGGATCAGCCGGGCGAACGAGGATCGGAGAACGCCGACCGCCAGCCTGAGCACACGGCGGCCGAATCCGCGACGCGGCATGCCTCGCAGGAGCACCGTTCCCGGGGAACCGAGAATCAGCAGCGGCGGGACGATCAGCAGCAGAGTCAGCTGCTGGAACATGAACGCTGAGAGCAGCTCGCGGCTGTAGGTCTGGAGGCCGGTTGTCGTCGCTGTGAACATGACCGCGCACCCGAGGATGAACACCACGGCCCGACCGAGAGCTGGGGCACGCGGTCCGCGCCGGGCGTTGACGTACAGGACGAGGTAGGTCGTCGCTAGGAGAACAGCGACGACCGCTACGGGCGACAGCGGTCCCGTCGCCCAGGACCAGAGGACGTTCGAATCGAGACGGGGCATCGTTACAGTCGCTCCTGCTGTTCAACCGGGCAGCTCCGTCGAGCTCGTTCTCGGTGAACGCTGTCGGTGAGTGGCGGTTGCATCGTTTCCTCGTCTGCGGTGGTGACGGCTGATCGCGTTGAGTCGGCGACTCAGCGGGGGGAACTGGGTCGTCGTGGCTTGGTCTCAGATCGGCATCGTGGTTCCGGAGATGAGGGCTTGCATGGCGTACATGATGCGTGTCCATACGCCGGTGACCATGGCCGCGCCGGTGAGGATGAGGATCGCGCCGCCGATGATGTTGACCGCGCGGATGTGGGTGCGTAGGAACCGGACGGTGTTCTTCGCCCAGCCCAGTCCGGCTGCGATGAGGACGAACGGGATCCCGAGGCCGAGGCAGTAGGCCAGGCCGAGGAGTGCGCCCCGGCCCGCGGTGCCCGCGTCGAGGCTGAGTGCGGTGATGGTGGCGAGGGTGGGGCCGAAGCACGGGGTCCAGCCGAGACCGAAGGTCGCGCCGAGGAGCGGTGCGCTGGTGAGTCCCGTGGGTGGCCGCCAGGACGTCCGGACGGTGCGCTGCAGTGGGCGCAGTAACCCGATGAAGGCTGCTCCCATCACGATGACGATGACGCCGAGGAGCCTGATGATGAGGTCCTGCCATTGCACGAGCCAAGTACCGAGGGCGCCGAACAGTGCACCGTAGGCGATGAACACTATGCCGAATCCGGTGACGAACAGCAGCGCGCCGATGATGGTGCGTCTGGTCGTGGATGCGGCGACGGATCCGGTGACGTAGCCGAGGTAGCCCGGCACGAGTGGCAGCACGCACGGGGATGCGAAGGAGATCAGGCCGGCGAAGAGCGCGATCGGGATCGCTGCAATCATCTGCCCGCTGAAGACGGCTTCCTGCCAGTTCATCGTTCCAGCTCCTCACGTGGGCAGGCTGCGTCGAGCGAGGTCATCGCAGCTTCTCTGACGTCGAGGTCGCCGCGTTGGTGGTGGCGGTGGTAGCTCCGCGGTGGCGGCGTTTGGACGGCGAGGTGCGTGCGTAGGTGAGGGCGAGGAGGCCGACGCCGACCGCGATGGCGATATCGGCGATGTTGCCGATGGCCAGATTGGCGTAGTTGATCATGTCGACGACGACGCCGCTGCCGAATTGGTCGCCGCGGGCGAGCCGGTCTAACAGGTTGCCGACGGCGCCGCCGAGCAGCACGCCGACTCCTGCGGTGTATTTCGGCGGGATGCCGAGGACGGTTCGGGTGAGGAGTCCGATGACGACAACGGTCGAGGCCAGCGACAGGATCCAGGTCGTGTCGCTACCGAGGGAGAACGCTGCCCCGGTGTTGAAGGCCAGCCGCAGGCCGAGCAGCTCTCCGACGAGGGGGATCGTCCGGTGCGGGTCGAGGTGCCAGAGGGCCCACTGCTTACTGATCTGGTCGAGGACCGCGATGGCGGTACCGGTGACGATGACCGCGATGAGTGTGCGCCGGGATCGCCAGCGTGATCGTTGTCGGTCAGCGCCGACGGGTGCGGGCTGCGTCATCGGCGCAGCTCGTCGTCGATGAGTGTGGACAAGGTGCCGGGTCCATCGATCGCGCCGACGATGCGAGCGGCGACGCGACCCTTGGTGTCGAGCACGATGGTGGTGGGGACAGCGTTCGGGGCTACTTCACCGGAGAGCGCCAACTGCATCCGGGCCTGATCATTGTCGAGCACGCTGGGGTAGGGGATGTTGAAGCGCCGTTCGAAGGCGTCCGCTGTGCCCTTCGCGTCGCGGACGTTCACGCCGATCATTTGCACGTTCTGGTCCTGGTAGCGATCCCAGACGGTATTGAGGTGCTTCGCTTCCGCGCGGCACGGCGGGCATGCGGCGTACCAGAAGTTGAGCACGACGACCTTGCCCTGAAGGTCGGCGGAGCGCATCGGTTCTCCGTCCGAGGAGACCTCGTCGAAGTCGATGACGGTTTTCCGGTTCGCAGTGGGCACTTGGGTGACAGTGCCGTCCCCGGAGACGTAGTTTTTCGTGCCGCCGTCACGGTATTGCGCGCTCAGACCGGTGTTGGTGTCGCTGTTGGAGGAGCAGCCGGTGAGCACGAGCGCGCTGCTGACGGCGAGCACAACGGTTGCCACGATGATCCGGGTTTGCCGGGGCCTCATTGGGCTTCCTCGAGTGCTGCGTCGACGGCGTCCTGCAGGTCGGTGTACGACTGCAGCGTGACCGGTTTGCCGTTGATGAAGAACGTCGGGGTGCTGCTCACACCGAGCTGGGTGCCGAGGTTGACGTCGTCCTGGATGAGCTTCTGCACGCTGGAGCTGTCGACGTCGCGGTCGTACTGTCGCATGTCGAGGCCGAGGTCTTCGGCGTAGCCGCGGAACCGGTCGGCCTGGGAGTCGGTGCCCCGCTCACCCCACTCGGCTTGCGTCTCGTACATCCGCTGGTACATCGGCTCGAGCTGGTTCTGGCGAGCTGCTGCTTCGACTGCGCTTGCGGAGGTGCGGGAGTTGCCGTGTCCGGGGAGCGGGAAGTAGCGGAACCCGAACGTGATCTTGCCGGCGTAGTCCTTCCGGAGCTGTTCGACGTAGGGGTAGAACGCACCGCACGCTTCGCATTCGAAGTCGAGGAACTCAACGACGGTGATCGCTCCGTCGCCTTCCTCGCCGAGTACGTGCGTCGGCGTGAGCGCTTCAGCTGTGGCCGCTGCCGTGCTGGCTGGAGTACCAGCACGGGTGTTTTCGATGTTCGCCCGGATGACGAACACGGCGATGAGGATGATGACGAGCGCTCCGGCGATGACGCCGGAGATGATGCCGATGCGGGCGCTTTTGGTCATGTGCTGGCCTTTCAATCACGCGCCGCGCGCGTTGAGGAACGGTGTCGGGGGGACGGGGGTGCCGTTCTGACGGATCTCGAAGTGGAGGTGACAGCCGGTGGACAGGCCGGCGTTACCGACTGCGGCGACGGTCTGGCCGGCGCTGACTTTCTGGCCAGCTCGCACGAGCACCCCCGAGGAGAACATGTGCGCGTAGTTGCTGGTGACGCCGCCGCCGTGGTCGATGGTGATGAGGTTGCCGTAGTCGCCATAGGGGCCCGCGTAGGTGACGGTGCCGGCAGCGACGGCGTAGAGGCCGGTGCCGCACGCGGCTCCGAAATCGTCGCCGGCGTGCAGCCGGTAGTAGTTGAGAATTGGGTGGAGGCGGTTGCCGTAGGCCTGGTACGACGAGTACGACCGGATCGGTTTCGTCCATCCGGACGACGACGCGGCCCCTGGGTTCCCGCCTGGTGCAGCCGCTGAGTCTGCAGTGCTTGGTGGGGTCTGTGCTGCGCGGGCCGCAGCTGCTGCTGCGGCGATCCGGGCAGCTTCCGCTCGGGCTGCTGCGACGCGGCGCCGTTCCGCTTCTGCGTACGCCGACTCGGTGTTGAGCGTGTGGTCCCGCAGGACTGCAAGCTGGTCGGTGAGTTCCTGCTTCCGGGATCGTTGCGCCGTCTCGGCCTCGGCAGCCTCTGTGGCGGCTGCCGTAGCGGCAGCGAAGGTGTCAGCTGCCTTCTGCTGCAACCGGTCCCGTTCGCGGCGGGCGGCGGCTGCTTGCTTGGTTAACGCCTCCGCGGTTCCGGCGCGGGTTGCCGCGTCCTCGAGCGCAGCGTTCATGGTGTCGGTCACCTTTGACGCGGTGCCGAGCCGCTCGAGGAGGGTGTCACTATCCGCGGTGATCGATGCGGTCAGGTCACGCCCGGCCGACCGGGACAGGTACGCCGACCACGCCGCGATCTGCTCCTCAGCGCCTGCTGCTTCTGAACGGGCGGTGCTGGCTTGCTTGGTGAGGGTGTCGTACTTGCCGGTTGCGGTGTCCGCTGCATCTTGCGCAGTTTGCAGCTCCTTGCCGCGGGCTGCTGCAGTCTGCTTCGCTGCGGCGGTCGCGGTTTCGAGCTGCTGCACCAGGGCAGTGATCTCCGCGGCTTTCGATTCCGCGGCCGCTTCACTCTTCCGCGCCTCGAGCACATCAGCCCATGTCGGCGCGGTCGCCGCGGCGGCGGGGACGGCTATGACAAAGCTGGCGACGGCGACAGTGAGGGCAGTCACGGCGGCGAGGACATGCCGGCGCATCACTCGGGTGCCTTCGGGCGGCGGCGAGTGAGGAGAAGAATCCCGACGATTGCCACGATGAAGAGGGCGGTCAGGCCGGCAAGGACCCAGATTCCGGCGCTGTTACTCGGGGCCGATTCCGCGCCGGAGGCGGCAGGAGTCGCCGCGGATGACGCTGCAGCTGTCGGAGTGGGGGTCTCCTGCGGGGTTGACGCGGATGGGGTGGGGGAGGGTGTGCTGCCGGTGGAGGTGAACTGGTAGCTGCCGGAGATGGGGTGACCGTCGACAGACACGCTCCGCCAGGTGACGGTGTAGGAACCGGGCGTGGTGATGGTGATCGGCTTGGTGAGGGTGCTGCCGTCCACGGTGATCTGGCCGGTGGTGACTTCTTCATCGTCCGGGTCGACGACGCTGATGATGATGCCGCTCTCCAGCGCTGCGAGCGGCGGCTCTGAGTACGTCAGGGTGATCTGGTCGAGGTCCCCGGCGACAGTACTGTCGGCGGCTGGGTTGGCGGACGCGAGGGCGTCGTGGGCTGCGGCTGGGGTTGCGGTGACGAGGACAGCGGCGAGGACCGCAACGGGAACTGCGGTGGCGATCAGAGCGCGAAGACGCACGGGGAACCTTTCCTAGAAGACACGGCCAGCGTTGGCGCGAAGCCACGTGTCCGGATTGATGGGCGTGGTGCCGTCCTGGTGCACTTCGAGGTGCAGGTGCGCGCCGGTGCTCCGGCCGGAGGAACCGACGAGACCGACCCGGTCGCCTGCGGCCACGGTCTGCCCGACCCGCAGCGGCGAGGAGCCGACGATCATGTGTGCGTAGAGGGTGGAAACCAGTCGACCGTTGATGCGGTGGTCGATGATCGCGTACTGGCCGAATTCCGAATGTCGGCCGGCGACGCGCACGGTGCCGGCAGCGACGGCACCGATCGGCGTCCCCATACCAGGCGTCAAATCCAGCCCCTGGTGGGCGCTTGAGCAGGTTGCGCATGGGCGATCCGGTACCCGAACCCGGAGCTCATCGGCACCGGGCCGGGGAACGGCCACTGCACGTCCCCACCGCCGGTCGACGCCCCCACTGCCGGTATTCCTGACGAGCCTGCCGACGTCGCGGGGGCCGGTGCAGGGGCGGAGACCGTGAAGCTGTCGCGGGTGAGGTTCGGGTCGAGTGCTGCGGCTGCGACGGTCAGTGTCTGCGCGGGCGCCGCAGTTGCTAGTGGCATCCCGGGTGTGGCCGCGACCGCAGTCGGGCCCGGGAGGGCTGCGGACGCGAATAGCACCACCGCTGCCGCTGCCGCCGTCGCGGCTGCAGCTGACGGGACGGGACGCGCCCGACCAGCGGACGTTGCGACTGGAGCCGGCGGCGTCACAGTCCGGCGAGGGGTGCTGCGACCACCGGTTCCTGCAGTCACCCGTCTGCGGGTGACGGGGCGCGAACGGGTTTCGAGGCGCTCAGCGGCAAGGGCTTCACGGCGGGTCAGTGGAGCCAAGGGACGTTCGGAGTTGGCAGGGGTGGGTGCGGGAGTATTCACGCGTCGAAAGGTCTTCCGGTGAGGTGCGGGCAGGACGCAACTGACGGCCCCGCAGCGCAGGGTCGTCTGGAAGAGTGATCAGACGCGCGCGATCGAGAGCACCGTCAGCGATACCGCTGATGGTGCTGCCATACGCCGCGGCACCATGGCCACACGGGCGAGC
The DNA here is from genome assembly GCF_023712445.1 of Curtobacterium sp. P97. Taxonomy (NCBI): domain Bacteria; kingdom Bacillati; phylum Actinomycetota; class Actinomycetes; order Micrococcales; family Microbacteriaceae; genus Curtobacterium; species Curtobacterium sp. P97. The sequence goes on from NZ_JAMAYF010000012.1 coordinate 55,147, forward strand.
ATCTGCGACAGGGTGAACAGCGACCGCCGCGGCGAGGTGATCGCTGCCAGCGCGGCGACCGCGCCAACGACCATCGCCGCCAACCCGAGCAGGGCGCAGAAGATGCTCGCGGCACCATGCTCCGCATCCACATGCGTCGCCGCCGGGTCGACTTCGGCTGTGTCGAGGGCAGATGCGACGGCGCCGGTGAGCGTCGGGATTGCTTCGTCGGTGTGGCTGGCGAGGTTCTGCAGTGTTAGCGCACCCAGCAGCAGCAAGACGGCAGCAACGACCGCGGTGACTGCTCGAAGCAGCCGGAGCGGGAGGTCGTGGCGAAGTGTCGTCATGATCATGTGGGGGCCGTGCGCGGCTTCATCCAGTGTGCAGGACGCGTTCGCGCCGCACAGACTGGATGGTGGCGTGTTGCCGCCGCGCTGATTGTCGGGGATCCGGATGGGAGAGCACTGCAAACCGGCGCCAGTGGCGGGTCGTGCTGCTGTTGGGCTAGTCACGGTCGTTGAGGGCGGCGAGCCGGTCGTTGTAGGCGGTCAGGTCTGCGTCGCCGTCCCGGTCAGCTTGCCGGTCGAGGCGTTTCGCGGTGCGCTCTTCCGAGCGTCGCCAGTTCCGGACGACGAGGAGCGCGACGAACACCATCGGCAACTCACCCGCTCCCCAGGCGATCCCGCCGCCGGTGCGTTGGTCCGCCAGGAGCGCTGCGGTGTCGGTCTGTCCGAGAGCACGGAACCAGTCGAGCGCGTACACGGTTGCGCTGCTCATCACCGCGACGCCGAAGAACGCGTGGAACGCCAGCGTCGCCAGCAACGCGATGATCAGGATCGGGTACGGCGGCCGGCGGGGGCCGGGGTCGATTCCGACGAAGACCCAGAAGAACAGGTACCCGCTGAGCACGAAGTGCAGCACCATCGCGACGTGCCATTCATGGGACTGCATCGACGCTTGGAACGCACCTGTGAAGTAGAACGCGACCAGCGAGCCGGCGAAGATGACACCGGCGACGGCGGGTTGGGCGAGGAACTGCATCCACTTCGAGTGCACGAACAGCAGCAGCCACTCGCGGGCGCCACGGGAGCCGTCGTTGCGGATCGGCAGGGTCCGGAGGGCAAGGAGAACTGGACCGCCAAGGACCAGCGGCAACGGGACGAACATCATCAGCAGCATGTGCTGGATCATGTGGCTGGAGAAGTGGATCATGCCGTACACGGCGGGGCCGCCGTTCATCGTCCAGATGAACACCGCGCAGCCGAGCACCCAGCTGATCGTGCGACCGATCGGCCACCGATCGCCGCGCTGCCGTAGTTTCCGGACGGCCAGGAGATACCAGACGATCCCGGTCACGGCGAGGGCGGTCCACACCCAGTCCCAGTGCCATGCGGTGAGAAACCGTTGAAGCGTCTGCGGATCCGGGTACGTGTACCCGATCAGCCCGTCGCGCGTGTCCGCGCCAACTGTAGGGGCCTGTGGGATCGGCGGCTGGCTGCGAGATACGGCCACGGATGCGCCGATGGCGATCGCCATGAACACGATTTCCGCTAACGCGAACCGGACGAACAGCCGTCGGTTCGTGGGCTCGCGCAGCAGCCCCGGGACGATTTTTCGTCGTTGGACCGCACCAGCAACGCCGAGGAGCACCAGAGCTCCAGCTTTCACGGTAATCAGCCACCCGTAGGAGGTGGTGACCAGGTCCAGCGGGCCGGTGAGACGGAGCGAAGCGTTCACAACGCCGGAGAACGCGACCGCGCCGAACGCCCACCCGGCAAGGGCCGAGTAGCGGGCGATGACCCGGCCGGTGGCACCCTTGGTGCGGGTCCGCAGCAGCAGCACCGCGACGAGCCCCCCGACCCATACGCACACCCCGACGAGGTGAATCGCCAGGGAGTTCACGGCGTTGGCGTGTTCCAGGGAACCCGCGGCGTGACCGGAGAGAGATAGTGGCAGCAGCGCGAAGAGCGCAGCAACGGTCGCGACAGCGAGGGTCGTTACGCGAGTCGCGAAGGCGGCGAGGACTGTTGCAATCAGCGCCGCGATGGCGGACACCAGGTACACCTGGCCTGCCTCCAGGCGGAACAAGAACTCCGGGAAGATCCGGTTGAACACGGCGCTGCCGATGGGAGCGCCAATTGTGTTCGCGCCGGTGAACACGATGCCCGCGACAGCGGCGAGGAACCAGACTGCTCCCGATGTTGCCGCCCACCGGGCAGCACGGTGTTGGACGCTGGAGACAGCGCCGTGGTCGGTGCGGCGGGCCGGCAACGCGAACGCGGCCACGATCAACAGCCCAACAGTGACGGCCGCCATCGCGTCATGTAGGACTCGTGCGACGGGCATGCCCCAACGGACGAGGCTGCCGGCGTCGACGAGCTGCGTTTCCTCGTTCAGCGCGCCGGTCATCGTCAGGCCGAGCAGCGCGCAGCCAAGGGCAACGGGCACGGCGACGGTCAGCACCGTCACCGTATTGGCACCCTGTCGGCTGAGCTGCTGAGGGGCTGTGGGAGCGGTCACCGAAGCCACCTGCCTGCGCGGGTTTGGGTGCGGTGGTCGGTGCGGGGCATGGAGTCCGATCAGGTGTGTGGGGTGTGCTCGTGCTGCGTGTGACCGGCAGGTTCGAGCTGGAATGTCGAGTGCTCGACGCTGACCTCGAAATGCTCGGCGACACAGGTCTGCAGCTCATCCAGAAGCGCCGGCAGTGAACCGTCTGTGAAGGAGTCGCGGTCGACGATGACGTGCGCCGTCAGCACGGGCAGTCCGGTCGCGATCTGGCTGGCGTGCAAGTCGTGCACATCCACGACGCGGTCCCGTTCCAGGAGGTGCTGCCGCACCGCGTCGAGGTCCAGACCCGACGGGGTGGTCTCAAGCAGCACGCTCACTGTCTCACGAAGCAGCTTGAAGGCCCGCGGAAGGATCAGAACGCCAATCAGCAACCCCGCAATCGCATCCGCGCCACCCCATCCGGTGACCGTGATGACGAGCGCGGCGACGATGACCGCGACGGACCCGAGCGCGTCATTGACGACCTCGAGGAACGCCGCCCGAAGATTGAAGTTCGCGTTTCGTCCGCTGACCAGGACCAGGATCGACGCGATGTTGCCGACCAGGCCGATCACACCAAACGTCAGCAGCCCCGCCGAAGCGATCTCCGGCGGCGCGAACAACCGCTGAACACCCTCGATCAGCACGAACAGACCCACCGCCAGCAGCACCGCAGCCTGCGCGGTCGCAGACAGCACTTCCGCGCGAGCGAACCCCCACGTGCGCTTCGCTGTGGCCGGTCGGCGTGCGAGGTTCGCTGCGATCAACGCGGTCGCGAGGCCGCCGGCGTCGGTGAGCATGTGTGCCGCATCGACCAACAAGGCGAGGCTGTTGGTCAGGATCGCGCCGACCACTTCCGCGACAAGGATCGTCGCCGTGATCGAAAACGCGATTGCGAGGCGCTTGCGATTCACTGCGTGCGCGTGCGCGTCCGCGGCGTGGTCATGTCCGGTGCTCATGCGTCGTGCTCCGCACTGTGGTGGTGTCGCACCACGTCGCCGACCGTGTGCTCGGCTTGGAAGATGGCGTCGTGCACGAGCTTGTTCGCGTGGTCGTTCGCCAGCCGGTAGAACACGCGATTGCCCTCCTGCCGGGTGGTCACCATCCGCGCCATCCGCAGCTTCGCCAGGTGTTGAGACACCGCCGCCTGCGACCGGTCGACCGTCGCCGCGAGATGGTTCACCGACAACTCGTCCTCCCGCAACGCCAGGATCAGGCGAATCCGGGTGGGATCAGCGAGCATCGAGAAGATCTCGGCCGCAATCTCGACGTGAGCATCGTCAAACTCCGACAGTCCCACGTTCGAATATTCGTTCATGCGAATATCCTTGCATGGCGAGCAGGCAGACGGCAACGCCGTGTCCGTCGGTTTCTGTAGTCGACAACTACCAGCTACACGTCATTGGAGACTGTATAGTCACCGCATGCTGACCATTGCTTCGCGGCTTGACGTGATGACCCGTCTCGGACGTGCCCTGGCCGATCCGTCCCGAGCCCGGATCCTGCTTCGGCTGCTGGACGAACCCGGCTACCCGGCACGCCTGGCGGACGAGCTGCAGTTGACCCGCACGAACGTGTCGAACCACCTTGCGTGTCTCCGCGGCTGCGGCATCGTCGTCGCCGTCCCGGAGGGGCGCAGCACCCGGTACGAGATCGCGGACCCGCACCTCACGCGAGCGCTGGGCGCACTGGTCGACGTCGTTCTCGCCGTCGATGACGGCGCCGAGTGTACGGACGAGGACTGCGACGTCCCGCTGTGCTGCGGAGCCGGCGCATGAGCGCCGCGATGCAGCTTGGTGCGCCCCTGACCGCCGCGCGTCGGACGCTGTTGCAGCGACGGGTGCGGTGGATCGTCGCCGCGACGATCACCTACAACGTGATCGAAGCCATGATCGCGATCGCCGCCGGCACGGTGGCGTCCTCCACAGCGCTGATCGGGTTCGGTCTCGACTCCATCGTGGAAGTGCTCTCCGCTGCAGCGGTCGCGTGGCAGTTCGCCGGCCGCGACCCGGAAGCGCGCGAGCGCACCGCGTTGAAGGTCATCGCGGTGTCGTTCTTCGGCCTCGCGCTGTACGTCACCGTCGACGCCGGCCTCACCTTCGCCGGGCTTCGCGAGCCAGAGCACAGCACCGTTGGCATCGTCCTCGCCGCGGTGAGCCTCGCGGTGATGCCGTTCCTCAGCTTGCTGGAACGGCGCACCGGGAAGGAACTCGGCTCCGCGTCCGCTATCGCTGACTCGAAGCAGACCCTCGTGTGCAGCTACCTGTCCGCCGCGGTCCTGGTTGGCCTACTGCTGAACACGCTGTTCGGGTGGACTTGGGCTGACCCGGTGGCGGGGCTGGTCGTGGTGGTCTTCGCGGTCCGGGAGGGGTTGGAGGCCTGGCGCGGCGACGCGTGTAAGCAGCCGGTGTCGGCGCTGACCGGTGAGCGCGACGTCGACACCTGCGACTGCTGCTGACGGGCTGGGCTCCTTGTGCAGCGCGGGGAGCGGTTCCTGCTCGACTGGTTCGAGTTCGAGGCCATCGCGGACGGGTACCGGCTCTGGTCTGCGGACGATCGAGAGCCCGTCGCGGACGTCGAGGCGCTGCCGGAACAGTGCCAGGTGTGCATGCTCCGCTCGGGGCTCCGGTTCCGATACGACAGTCTCGATGACGTCGAGCGGCGGGTGGGTGCATGTCGCCTGCTCGGTCTGTAGGGGTCTCGGCAGACCGTCCCGCGGCCCATCTGGCTAGGGCGTGTTGATCAAGAGGTTCCGCTCCTCGGTGGGTGAGTCTTGAACGGTGACGCGACAGGAGATCTCTGACGAGGTGTGGGCCGTGATGGAGCCGTTGATGCCGACGGTGACCGGTCGGTCGCGGCCGTGGACGGATCACCGGCTCGCTATCGAGGGGATGGCGTGGAAGTACCGGACCGGTGCGCCGTGGCGTGACGTTCCGGAACGGTTCGGGAAGTGGAACTCGATCTACAAGCGGTTCAACCGGTGGGCCGGGGACGGCACCTGGCAGAAGCTGCTCACCGAGGTGCAGAAGCAGGCCGACGCCGCTGGGGAAATCGACTGGGTCGTCTCGATCGACTCCACGATCGCGCGCGTGCATCAGCACGGCGCGACCCTCGCCCGGGACACAGGGGGCTGTGCCGAATCACAAGAATCCGTGGTCCGAGCCGCCTGATCACGGGATCGGACGCTCCCGCGGCGGGCTGACGACCAAACTGCACCTGGTCTGCGACGGCCGCGGCCGGCCGCTGAGCATGATGATCACCGCCGGGAACATCAACGACACCACGATGATGAGCGCGGTGCTGGAGAACATCCGCGTTCCCCGCGACGGGAAGGGCCGCCCCCGCACCCGCCCCGACCGGGTGCTCGCCGACAAGGGGTACCCCTCAAGGGCGAACCGCGCCTGGCTCCGCGACCGGAGGATCGCGGCGACCATCCCCGAGCGGGACGACCAGATCGCGCACCGCCGCAAGAAGCCGGGCCGGCCGATCGCTTTCGGCGACAAGCAGAAGGAACGCTACAAGGGACGCAACGTCGTAGAACGCTGCTTCAACCGTCTCAAGCAGTGGCGCGGCATCGCGATGCGCTCGGACAAACTCGCCCGCAACTACCGAGCCGCCGTCAGCCTCGCCGCGGCGCTGATCTGGATCAAGACCGATCTCCGCCGAGCGCTTCGCGCTCCTGCAGCGTGCGCTCAAGCTGTCCCACCGTCGGCGCACCCGCAAAGCCGCGCTCGGTCAGATAGACCCTGCACGCCAAGTCGGCAGTGTTCCCCTGGGACGGGAACAAGTCCTGACCGTCCAGAAGAATCGTGGGCGAGCCCGCGAAACCAGAGCTCACCGCCTCAGCCTCGGTGCGGATCAACACGAACTCCACCGGAACATCGCCCCGTCCGATCGAGTCGAGCACCAGCCGTACTCGATCGCCCGCCTCCTGCCAATTCGGGCAATCCTCGATATGCAGCACCTGGATCTTCATACGCCCATTCTCCCGCGCAACTCGCGGCGGCTGGCCACCCCGCACCTTCTTGATCAACACGCCCTAGGAAGACGGGCCATTGGTGCTTGCAATCTCACATGAGGCACCCCTATCGATACAAGTCAAGGTAGAGCTCTCCTTCCCGAATGAGGGTTGGCGTTTTTTCGGCGGCTACTTCTTCCCAAGGCGGGCTCGTCGCAGTTCTGCGACGATGCGTGCCCGCTCGGGGTCTCTGGCCAGCGTGCGATCGTCGACGACGTCCACGATGTGCTTGACCAGCTCCACGACCTGCTTGCGCAGAAGGAAGCCGAGCACGGCGAGGACGACCGTGATGACGACGGTCAGGATGGTGCCGCCGAAGGCCGTCAGCATGTCCACCATGGTGTCGGTGATGGGCATGTTGCCTCCTTCGGGTTTGGCCGTGTGGCCAGCCCGCTCGTCGTGAGCGGGGGGTCCAGAGCGTCGGTAGCGGACGCGAGCGCCCGGTGGGCGCGTAATGCCTCTATGCGCGGAGCGGTCGGCTTGCTGTGCGCTCGCGCGTTGAGGGCATAGAAAAGGCCGGCCCTGACGGGTCCGGCCTGTTCGTGGTGTTCGGGAGCTGCGCTGAGGGCAGAGTCGTCTCGAGCGGTTCCAGCCTACGGTTCGGGCCGGACATGACGAAAGCCAGTCCAATGGACCGGCTTTTTGCGCGCACTAATGACGCGTGCCTCAGCATAGCAGGTTCTGGAACGTACCTGCAAGCATGCGGATTGGAGCGTGCCGCTCCCGCTCAGGAGCCGACGTGCCGGCTTCGGTGTTCGACGAGGACGTTGTCGCGCCACTGCCCGGCCCACGGCCCGAACGTCATGAGGCCGATGCGTTCGCGGGTGCCGAGTTCGCGGAACCCGTGTTGGCCGTGGAGGGTTCGGGAGGCGGTGTTTTCGGGGAAGATCCCGGACTGGATCGTCCAGATGCCAGCTGCTTCGGTTGACGTGATCAGCGCGTTGAGGAGCAGGTGTCCGACGCCGCGGCCGCGCGCTGCGGCGGCGACGTAGACGGAGTGCTCGACGACGCCCCGGTACACCGGCCGCGTGGAGGTCGGGGAGACCGCCACCCAGCCGAGGACCTCGTCGCCGTCGACGGCGACGAACCGGTGCTCGGGCAGCTTGCCAGCGTCAAATGCCTCCCAGGTCGGCGGTTCGGCCTCGAACGTCGCGTTGCCGGTGGCGATGCCGTCCCGGTAGATCGCCTCCACGTCTGGCCAGTCGGCGGCGGTCATCGGCCGAACGGTGACCGGGGTGCTGCCCGTCATGGGTGCAGGAGCTCGTCCTGGATGCGGGCGGCGACGGCGTCGCGCATGGGGCGGACGTCGTCGGGGGACCAGGAGTCCGGGTCCGGGAACGACCATTGCAACACCGTCCCGCGGGGCGTCGTGGGAAGGTCGAGGCCGGGCTTCATAAGCACGACGACGTCGGCCTGATCCAGCAGTTCTGGCGTGACCTTCCGCGGGGTGCGGTCCCTGATGTCAAGGCCGAGTTCCGCGACGGTCGCGGCGATCGACGGGTTCACCTCGTCGGCGGGGGCGATGCCGGCGGAGGTGGCGGTGTAGCGGTCGTCGGCGGCGAGTTCGAGGAGGGCTGCGCCGAGTTGGGAGCGGCCGGCGTTGTGCTTGCAGATGAACAGCACGGTGGGCTTGTCGGTCATGTGGGGTCCGGTTCAGTTGGTGCAGCAGGAGCTGCTGGCGGGCGGAGCGGCCGGTGCGGGGGCGGCGCAGCACGACGACCCCTCGGTCGCCTCGGCCGTCGTCGCGGGGACGCTGCAGGAGGATGAGCCGCCGATGTCGGTGGTGCAGACGCCGGTCTCGGGGAGGACAAGCTGCACGTCGCGGGCGGCCTGGTGGTCGCCGGCGAGTTCCGCGGCGATGGAGCGGACCTGCTCGTAGCCGGTGAGGAGCAGGAACGTGGGGGCGCGGCCGTAGGACTTCATGCCTGCGATGAAGAAGTTCGGTTCCGGGTGCGACAGTTCCGCGACACCGTGCGGCGGGACGGAGCCGCAGGAGTGGAGGTTCGGGTCGATCAGGGGTGCGAGGGCCCGGGGTGCTTCGACGACGTCGTCGAGTCCGAGGCGGATCTCGCGGAGCATGTCGAGGTCGGGGCGGAACCCGGTGGCGTTCACCACAACGTCGACCGCGACGGTGAACGGCTCCCCGGCGCGGCGGCCGGTGACGGTGACCTGGTCACCGTCGCCCCGGACGTCGTCGATCTCGAACGAGGCGAGCTGCTGAACCTGCCCGGACTCGACGAGGCCGTGCACGGTGGATCCGAGCTGCCCGCGGGCGGCAAGCCCATCGGCGGCATCCGCGCCGAGACGGGCGGTGCCGGCGTTCCGGATCGCCCACAGCAGCGTCGTGCCGGGTTCGTCCTTGGCGAGAGCGCCGAGCTTGATGAGCGTGTTCGCGGCCGAGTGCCCGGCCCCGACGACGAGGACCCGCTTCCCGGCGAACCGTGCCCGGTCCTCGCCGAGCACGTCAGGGAGAGCATGCACGATGCGGTCGCCGAGGTCCGCTGTGGGGGCGAGGCCGGCGGCTGTGAGCGGGTTCGGGGACGTGTAGGTGCCGGAGGTGTCGATGACGGCGCGGGCGGTGATGTCCTCGACACCGTCCGCGGCATGGAGGCGGAGGAGGAACGGGGTGTCGGCGCGGCCGGTGGAACGGGTGCGGTCCATGCCCTGCCGGGACACCGCCTCGACGCGGACGCCGTACCGGATCACCGGCGCCAGCTGGGGCGTCCGGGCGAGGGGGTCGAGGTACTGCTCGACGAGGTCGTGCCCGGTCGGCAGCGACGATCGGCGCGGCTCGGTCCAGCCGGTGGGTTCGAGGAGGCGGCGGGCGGCGTCGTCGATGACGTACCGCCACGGGGAGAACAGTCTGGTGTGCCCCCACGCCCGAACGGACGTGCCGACCTGGTATCCGGCTTCGTAGACGACGACGGATAGGCCCTGCTCGAGCAGGTGCGCGGCGGCTGCGAGCCCGACGGGGCCGGCGCCGATGACAGCGACGGGCAGCCCGGTCAGGCGGTCCGCGTCAGCACGGGGTGGGACGGTGAGGGTGAGGGTCATGGTCGTGGTCCTTCCGGTGGTCAGGCGGATGCTTCGGTGGGCAGCAGCTCGGCCAGGAGTGCCTGCACGCGGGTCTTGATCTCGTCGCGGATCGGGCGGACGTCGTCGATGCCCTTCCCGGCGGGATCGGTGAGGTCCCAGTCCTCGTACCGCTTGCCGGGGAAGATCGGGCACGCGTCACCGCAGCCCATCGTGATGACCGCGTCGGACTCGCGGACAGCGTCGGTGGTGAGGATCTTCGGCTGGTTCGAGGCGATGTCGATGCCGTCCTCCGCCATCGCTTGGATCGCGATCGGGTTGATCTGGTCCTTCGGCGCGGAGCCGGCGGAGAGGACCTGGACGCGTTTGCCGCCGAGGGCCTGGGCGTAGCCGGCGGCCATCTGGGAGCGGCCGGCGTTGTGGACGCAGACGAACAGGATCGTGGGGGTCGCGGTCATGGCGGTGCTTTCGGTTCGGGCGGTCATCGGATGAGGGTGAGCCAGCCGGCGAGGGCGGCGAGGGTGACGGCGAGGACGGGGACGGTGAGGACGATGCCGGTGCGGAAGTACTGCCCCCAGCCGATGTGGATGCCCTTCCGGTCGAGCACGTGCAACCACAGCAGCGTCGCCAGCGACCCGATCGGTGTGATCTTCGGGCCGAGGTCGGAGCCGATGACGTTGGCGTAGATCATCACCTCATGGGTCAGGCCGGTCGCTCCGGCTCCGCCGATCGCGAGGGCGGCGATGAGGACGGTCGGCATGTTGTTCATCAGCGACGCGAGGATCGCGATCACGAACCCGACCCCGAGCGCAGTGACGAGGACCCCGTGGTCCCCAAACACGTCGAACAGGCGGGCGAGGTAGTCGGTGAGGCCCTGGTTCTGCAGCCCGTACACGACGAGGTACATGCCGATCGAGAACAGCACGATCTGCCACGGCGCCTCCCGGATCGTCTTCCACACCGGAATCACCCGCCCCGACCCGCCACCGGTCCCACTGCCACCGGTGGTGACGGTGGCGGTGCCGCCGGTGGTGACGAGGACTGGGGACGCCGCCTGGCGGGCGAAGAGGAACGCGGGTTGCCGGGCGGCGACGAGGACGATCACGACCGCGCCGACACCGGCGACCGCGGCGAGGGGAACCCCGAGCGGGTCGGCGGCGAAGTAGCCGACCAGCAGCACGGCGAGGACCACCCATCCGGCGCGGAACGTCGCCCGGTCCTTCACAGCGGCGGCGGGCCGGGTGAGGGCGAGGACGTCGTACTGCTTCGGGATGCTCCTGCCGAAATAGGCCAGCAGCATCCCGAGGGACGCCAGCACGGACACGATGCCGACGGGCACCATGACGGCGGCGTACTCGGCGAACCCGAGGCTGAAGTAGTCGGCGGAGACGATGTTGACCAGGTTCGACACCACCAGCGGGAGGCTGCCGGTGTCGGCGATGAACCCGGTGGCGAGGATGAACCCTAGCGCCGCCTTCGCCGGCATGTTCAGCGCGCGGAGCATCCCGACGACGATCGGGGTGAGAATCAGCGCGGCCCCGTCGTTGGCGAACACGGCCGCGATGACCGCGCCGAGGCCGACGATCAGCACGAACAGCAGCCGACCGTTCCCGCGACCCCACCGGGCTACGTGGAGCGCGGCCCACTCGAAGAACCCGGCCTCGTCGAGGATCAACGAGATCAGCACCACCGCGACGAACGTCAGCGTCGCGTTCCACACGATCCCAACCACCGTCGGCACATCACCGAGCCCCACCACCGTGGTCACGAGAGCGATGACGGCACCGATGAGCGCGGTGTAGCCGATCGGGAAGCCCTTGGGCTGCCAGATCACCACCACGAGCGTCGCGACAAAGATCGCCGCAGCGACGACCGCCAGCACCATCAGACGCCCACCCCGGCCTGGCTCGACGCCGCGGCGGCGCGCTCCCAGCCCTGCGCGGCGACCTGCACGGCATCCCACGGGGACCCGAGCGGCGGCGTGTAGCTGAGGTCCAAGTCGATGACGTCGTCGACCGACAGGCCGGCGTGCAGGGCGGTGGCGAACGTGTCGATCCGCTTGCTGATCTCCGCGGTGCGTTCCCCGACGATCTGCGCCCCGAGGAGCCGTCCGGACGTGTGGTCGCCGGTGACGCTGATCGTCAACGGCACTGCACCCGGGTAGTACCGCTTGTGGTCGTCCGCGACCGTGACACGGGTCAGCGGCGACACGTCCAGCGGGGCGGTTTCGTGTTGGCGGAGGCCGGTGCGGGCGGCGACGAGGTCGAACACCTTCACCACCTGCGTCCCCACCGAGCCCGCGAAGGTCCGGGACCCGCCGAGCATGTTCTCCCCGGCGACGCGTCCCTGCTTGTGCGCGGTTGTCCCGAGCGGCAGCCAGGTCGTCCCGAGCAGGCGGTGGTGTGTCACGACGCAGTCACCCGCTGCCCACACGTGCGGCACCCCGGTGCGCATCTGCTCGTCGACGACGATCGCGCCGGCCTGCCCGAGCTGCGCACCTGCCGCGACCGCGAGATCCGTCACCGGCCGCACCCCGACACAGACCACCACGAGCGCGAACGTTCCGGCGGCGTCACCAAACGTGGAGGTAGTCGCGACGCTCCACTGCCCGCCGCCCGCGGGCGTGATTCCGGTGACGGTCGCACCGGTCAGCACCGTCGCACCGTGCCGACGGACCTCCTCGGTGACCAGGGACCCGAGTCCCGGGTCGAGGGTGGAGAGCACTTCCGGGCCGCGCTGGATCAGCGTCGTGTCGAACCCGCGGGCGACGAGCCCCTCGGTCATCTCGAGACCGATGTAGCCGGCGCCGACGACCGCGACGCGGCTGCCGGCAGGCAGGAGCTCCAGGGCGGCGACAACCTGCTCGGCGTCGGTCATCGAGTGCAGCAGGTGGATGCCGGGCTTACCGAACGGGATCCCGGCCGGGCGGACCGGCTCCGCGCCGGTCCCGATCAGCAGCTCGTCGTAGGCGATCTGCTCCTCACCAGCCGGTCCGGTGACGGACAGCAACTGGCGGTCGACGTCGACGGCGGAAGCCCAGGTGGAGGAGCGGACGGTCATCCCGGCGGCTTCGAGGTCTCCGCGGGTGCGGTGCGCGAGAGACGCTTCCGTAGCGACGTCGCCGGAGACCCAGTAGGGGATGCCGCAGATGGAGAAGTTCGGGAACTCGTCGGCGAGGACCACCGTCACGTCGGCCGACGGGTCCAGCTCACGGGCGCGGAGCGCTGCGGCGATGCCGGCGTCGCTGCCCCCAACGGCAACAAGGTGAGTCATCGGAGTCGGTCCTTCACAGATCGAGCGGAAGTCGAACAGGGGTATCGAAGCACGTCGATATCGATGAGCGCAAATATCGACGTGCATCGAACGACGTGGGATGATGGTGCGATGACGACGATCGAGCTGCTCCCCATCCAGGACGTCACCGCATGCTGCTCGCCCGTCACGACGGAAGCGATGACGCAGGAGTCCGCGGAAGTCCTCGCGAAGTCGTTGAAGGCGATCGCCGACCCGGCGCGGCTCCGGCTGATCTCGATGGTCGCCGCGCACGAGGGTGCAGAAGCGTGCGTCTGCGACCTGCAAGAACCGCTCGGCCTGTCCCAGCCCACCGTCTCGCACCACCTCAAGGTGCTCGTCGACGCCGGCATCCTGCACCGCGAGAAGCGCGGCACCTGGGCCTACTTCTCCCTCGTCCCCGGCGCCCTCGAATCAGTCGCGGCACTGCTCACCTCACCCACCCGGTGAGATCACCAAACTCACCTCGCGATGAAGCCTCCGCACGGTGAGGATGAAGACATGACCGACGAGCAAGAATCCAACCCAATTGCGGACGCCCGTGCACAGATCCGTTGGATGATGGAGGAGCAACGCAAGCAGCCGAAGGTGTTCACCGAGGTGAAGGACAGAGACCTTGTCACCTTGATGGACCGATTCGCTGGATCGCTTGAGTTCAACTCGATGCTCGTTGCTTCGCAACTGATCGCGGAAGTCAGCCGACGACAACTGTGGGATGCCGTCATCGAGCGGCGCACCGCCATGCTTGCTTTGGGACATCCTGACGAGGACCGAGCGACACTCCGAGATCGTGCGCAGCTGGAGCTGGACCACTTCCGGAACGAGCACTTCCCAGTCGACCCTGACATCTTCGGTGATGACGGAGCAAAAGCAGAGGCAGCTTGGAACGGCTACATCCAATTCTGATCGAACGATCGAAACCCGCGTCCAGCAAAGCGGTAGAGCATGGGACCGTGGCGGCGACCACTCCCAACGAGCCCGACGACGGAGACGGCACGCTGAGTCAGCGACCAGTACGACGTCGCGGGAGGTTCGCGTGGCGACGGTAGTGCTCGAGATCCGCTATCAATGGCCGGCGCATCAGGTCGACCACTCTGCGGTCCGCCGTCACTTCAACGCTCCCCGCCTGACCGTCGCCGGCGAGGAGAACGGGCCAGAGACGTTGCGGTTCCAACCCGATGCGACTCAACGGGCCACTCTGACGTGGGTCCTCGGGGACCGAACCATGTGGACGATTGAGCCACCCGGCGAGACGCTGCCGGAGCCTGCGGAGGCATGGGACGACTGGCAGAAGCAGGCGGACATGGCGCTGTGGATGTTCCGCGGCGATCTCGCCAGCAGAGGTAAACGTCACTCAGTGGTCTACGCCCTACTGACCGGTGAGGTTGTGTTTTACGCAGCGGACGGAAACACCATCATGCGGTACCCCCATGAACCAATCCCGGACGAGACGCCGGAACCCGACGGCTACGTCGCAAGTGAGCTCGGAAAGGCGTGGGCCGACAACTGGGAGTTCGGTTTCGAGCCCTTGTCCGGCGATGAACGCGACTACGTTGGCCTGATTTGGCAGGCAGATGAACATCGATGGCTGGATGCTGGCACGTACAAACCGGTCGACAAAGACGAATACCCGGAGCTAATCAGCTTCGCCGAGCAGGATCTCCAGCGCATCCGCCGCGCTGAAGAGATCGCAGATGAGTGGTACGAGGCGTACCTACTGGTCCTCATCAACCTGTTCCCTGGCGGAGTCAGCATCGAGCATCGACGACGGGCAGTTCGGCACGACGATCTGAGCGCCGGGCTGGCGTAACGCCGAGTAGGGACACACCACTCCTCGCGGGCGCCGAGGTAGCGAGCGGTCACGACGCCACCGCGTGGTCACTCAGGTCTGAGGAAGACCGGCGGGACTGCCAAATAACGTGTCCACCTCCGTATTTCAGGACACGTTGTGTGGCAGTTGGACACGTTCGTTGGCGGACGACAACAACAGGTCGCCCTACTGCGGCATGTCGACGAACCGCGAGAACATCCCGTGGAACGCCACCGTGATGGTGTCCGTCGGGCCGTTGCGGTGCTTGGCCACGATGAGGTCCGCCTCACCCTGACGCGGGTTGTCCTTCTCGTACGCCGACTCACGGTGCAGCAGGATGACCATGTCGGCGTCCTGCTCGATGGAGCCCGACTCACGCAGGTCCGAGATCATGGGCTTCTTGTCGGCACGCTGCTCCGGACCACGGTTCAGCTGCGACAGCGCGATGACCGGCACGCCGAGTTCCTTCGCCATGAGCTTCAGCGCACGCGAGAACTCCGAGACCTCCTGCTGACGGCTCTCGACCTTCTTGCCCGAGGTCATCAGCTGCAGGTAGTCGATGACCACGAGCTTGAGGTTGTGCTGCTGCTTGAGCCGGCGGCACTTCGCCCGGATCTCCACCAGGGTCATGTTGGGGGAGTCGTCGATGAAGAACGGGGCGTCGTTGATGCGCCCGCGGGTCTGCGCGATGGTCGTCCAGTCACGGGAGTCGACGGTGCCCTTGCGCATGTTCTGCAGCGGCACGCTCGACTCGGCGGAGAGCAGGCGCATCGCGATCTCGGCGCGACCCATCTCGAGCGAGAAGAACGCGGCGGTCTGGTCGTGCTTGAGCGCTGCGGCGCGGCACAGGTCGAGGGCCAGGGTCGACTTGCCGAGCGCGGGTCGGGCGGCGACGATGATGAGCTGCCCGGGGTGGAAACCGTTCGTCAGGGCGTCGAGGCCGCTGAATCCGGTCGGGACGCCGGTCATCTGCCCGTCGCGCCCCTTGGCGGCCTCGATCTCGTCGATCGCGGCGCCGATGGCGTCGGTGAGGGGCACGTAGTCCTCGGTCTGCACGCCGCCGGCGACGTTGTAGACCTCCGCCTGCGCGCTGTTCACGAGGTCGGTGACCTCACCCTCGGACGCGTAGCCCATCTGCACGATGCGGGTGCCCGCGTCGACCAGACGGCGGAGCACGGCCTTCTCGGCGACGATCGCTGCGTAGTACCCGGCGTTCGCCGCGGTCGGCACCATGCTCGTGACGCTGTGCAGGTACTCGGCGCCGCCGGCCCGGGAGAGCAGTCCGGTCTTGGTCAGCTCGTCGGTGACGGCGATCACGTCGGTGGGCTCACCGTGCGAGTACAGCGACAGGATCGCGTCGAAGATGACCTCGTGCTTCGGGATGTAGAAGTCCACCCCGCGCGCGGTCTCGATGACGTCGGCGACGGCGTCCTTCGACAGCAGCATGCCGCCGATGGTGGACTGCTCCGCGAGCAGGTCGTGCGGCGGCGTCCGCTCCGAACCCCGTTCGGACAGGTCCTGCGGGGACGGATCGAGATGCGCGATCGACACACGGACTCCCTCTTGTCGTGACGGTGCGGGCCTCGGCCCACACCGGCTTTCCTACCCCGGACGACCGACATCCCCTGCTCTCCGCCGAGTCGCTGGGCCAAGCTACGGGGACAGAGTTATCCCCAGCAAACGGCCCTGTGGATAACTCTGTGGAGAGGATGCGGAACACGCCGGACACGCATGTGCACAACTGTGGAAGGACGTGTGGACAAGTCGGCGTTCGAACACGTGTTCTTGCCCCGGACCTGGGCTTTCCCGTTCCACACCGTGTGTGGAGAACCGCGGTTCAAGTACACCTTGAAGGTTCCGATTCGGGGCGTTTCGACTGTGTAAAACGACTTGACAACAGGCCCTCCTGTGGGGAGCGTTCTCGGTTCGTTCCCAGCAAGCCCGGACGGGCGCGAGAGGTAACCGGCCAACGGAGCAACACCTGTCCCACAGCAACACCCGCGCGCGGCGAGCCGCGCGCACGACGAAGGGCGGGCCTCCCGGAGGAGACCCGCCCTTCGACGGTGGTGACGCTGCTTACTTGGCGGCGACGACCTGCAGGGAGATCACCGCGGTGATGTCCTCGCGCAGACGCACGGTGGCCTCGTGGTCACCGACGGTCTTGATGGTCGCGGGGACCTCGACCTTGCGCTTGTCCAGCGAACCGACGCCCTGCGCCTGGACCGCGTCGGCGACGTCCGCCGGGCGGACCGAGCCGAACAGGCGGCCGTCCTTGCCGGCCTTGACGGTCAGCTTGATGGTCGCGTTCTCGAGCTTCATCTTGAGGTCCTGAGCCTCTTCGATGGTGGCGAGCTCGCGAGCGGCACGGGCCGCACGGATCGACTCGACCTGCTTCTCGCCGCCCTTGGACCACGCGACGGCGAAGCCCTGGGGGATGAGGTAGTTGCGGGCGTAGCCGTTCTTGACGTCGACGACGTCACCGGCGGAACCGAGGCCGGAGACCTCGTGGGTGAGGATGAGCTTCGACATGGTGATCCTCCTGATCAGCGGCCGGAGCCGGCGTAGGGGAGGAGCGCCATCTCACGGGCGTTCTTCACGGCACGGGCGATGAGGCGCTGCTCCTGGACGGAGACGCCGGTGATGCGACGGGCGCGGATCTTGCCACGCTCCGAGATGAACTTGCGCAGGGTCGCGACGTCCTTGTAGTCGATGACGCCGACCTTGATCGACTTCGCGGGAGCGGCGTTCTTGCCGCCCTTGCCGCGAGGCTTCCGGCGGTCGCCGGTGCTCTTTCCAGCCATTGTTTGTCCTTAGAGAAGAAGAAGTTGTGTGTCCGTCAGACCGCTGAGGATCAGAACGGGGTCTCGTCGTCGTACGAGCCGCCGGGCTGGCTCCACACGTCGTTCGACTGTGCGTTGCCGCCCTGCTGGCCGCCCTGGGGCGACCACGGTGCGTCCGACTGACCGCCGCCGCTGTTGTTGTTGTTCCAGCCGCCGCCGTTCCCGCCCTGGCCACCGCCGGAGGCGTTGCCGCCGCCGACCTGGCCACGACCGCCACCGGAGCCACCCGCAGCGCGGGTGATCTGGGCGGTCGCGTAGCGGAGCGACGGGCCGATCTCGTCGACCTCGAGCTCGATGCTCGTGCGCTGCTGGCCCTCACGGTCCTGGTAGGAGCGCTGACGGAGACGACCCTGCGCGATGACGCGCGAGCCCTTCGTCAGCGAGCCCGCCACGTGCTCGGCGAACTCGCGCCACACGCTCGCACGGAGGAACAGCGCGTCGCCGTCCTTCCACTCGTTCGCCTGACGGTCGAACGTGCGAGGGGTGGAGGCGATGGTGAAGTTCGCCACCGCGAGCCCGTTCTGCGTGTACCGCAGCTCCGGGTCTGCGGTGAGGTTGCCCACCACCGTGATGACGGTTTCGCCGGCCATGAGCTACTCGGCGCTCGCGGTCGCGTTCGCGGCCTTGCGGGCCGCGCGGGCCTCGTCGCGCTGCTTCTGCGCGGCGACCTGGGCGATCGCCTCTTCGGCGCGGAGGACCTTCGTGCGGAGCACGGCCTCGGAGAGACCGAGCTGACGGTCGAGCTCCTTGGCGGCCTCGGGCGTCGAGGTGAAGTCGACGACGGCGTAGATGCCCTCGGACTTCTTCGCGATCTCGTAGGCCAGGCGACGACGGCCCCAGACGTCCACGTTGTCGACGGTGCCACCGTCGTTGCGGATGACCGCGAGGAACTTGTCCAGGCTGGGAGCGACGGTGCGCTCGTCGATCTCGGGGTCGAGGATCGCCATCAGTTCGTACTGGTGCATGCGGAACCCACCTCCTTTGGTCTCGGCGGCTCCGGGCGGTTCCCGGAGCAGGAGGGTTGATGCATGTGTCCGGACACGCAGGAGCGCGTGGACAACTCGAGTAGCTTAGCCCACGGCCTGGAGGCGCGCCACCGGTCGTGCAGAGCGGCCGGCGTCGTCAGGCGGTCGCGTCGTCAGGCGGTCGCGTCGCGCTCGGCCCACCAGGCGCGCAGGCGCTGCTCGGCCTCGTCGGCGCCGAGGGGACCCTCGTCCATGCGGACCTCGAGCAGGTGGCGGTACGCCTCGCCCACGGCACGCCCCGGCGGGATGTCGAGGATCCGCATGATGTCGTCGCCCGTCAGGTCCGGACGGATCGAGTCGAGTTCCTCCTGGTCGGCCAGCGCCGTGATGCGGTCCTCGAGGTCGTCGTACGCGAAGCCGAGCCGGTCGGCCTTCCGACGGTTCCGCGTCGTGACGTCCGAGCGGGTGAGCTCGTGCAGGCGCTCGAGCAGCGGGCCGGCGTCCCGGACGTAGCGGCGGACGGCGGAGTCGGTCCAGGCACCCTCGGTGTAGCCGAAGAACCGCAGGTGCAGCTCGATCAGTCGGGAGACGGCGGCGATGGTGTCGTTGTCGAACCGCAGCGCCCGCAGTCGCTTCTTCGCGAGCTTCGCGCCGACCAGGTCGTGGTGGTGGAAGCTGACGGCACCGCCGGGCTCGAGCTTGCGGGTGGCCGGCTTGCCGATGTCGTGCAGCAGGGCCGCGAGCCGGAGCACGGTGTCGGGGGCCTCGCCCGGGTGCCGCTCGGCCTCGTACCCGATGGCCTGGGACAGCACCGTCAGCGAGTGCTCGTACACGTCCTTGTGGTGGTGGTGCTCGTCGATCTCCAGCCGCATCGCGGGGAGCTCGGGCAGGAAGCGCTCGGCGAGCCCCGTGTCCACGAGCAGACGGATGCCGGGGACCGGCTCGGACGTGTTCAGCAGCTTCACGAGCTCGTCACGCACCCGCTCGGCCGACACGATGTCGATCGAGTCGGCGAGGTCCGTCATCGCGGCACGCACCTCGCCGGACACCGTGAAGCCCAGCTGCGCGGTGAATCGTGCGGCGCGCATCATGCGCAGGGGGTCGTCGCGGAACGAGACGGGCGCCGCCTGCGGGGTGTGCAGGCGCCCGGCGAGCAGGTCCTCGACCCCGCCGTGCACGTCGACGAGCTCACGCTGGGGGAGGCGGAGCGCCATGGCGTTCACCGTGAAGTCACGGCGGAGCAGGTCGTCCTCGATGGAGTCGCCGAACGCCACCTCGGGCTTGCGGGTCTCGCCGTCGTACACGTCGCTGCGGTAGGTCGTGATCTCGACCTGCTCGCCGGCGACCCGGGCGGCGATGGTGCCGAACTGCCGACCGACGTCCCACGTCGCGCTCGCGATCGGCTCGACGATGCGCAGGACGTCGTCGGGGCGGGCGTCGGTCGTGAAGTCGAGGTCGGTGACGGCACGGCCGAGGAAGGCGTCGCGGACGGGGCCGCCGACCAGCGCCAGCTCGTGTCCGGCGTCGGCGAACGCCCGAGCGAGGACGGCGACGGGCTCGGTGGCTGCGAGTGCGTCGAGTCGTTCGACGGCCTGGGCAACGGACTGCATGACGGACCTCATCCTCCCAGATCGGTGCGCCGAGTTCTCCACACGGCCCGCGCGCACGGGATCGTCCCCGTCCGCCCCTCGTACACTCGTGCTCGGCCGGAACCGACCCTCGGGCCCTCCTGTATGCACATCCTCCGCTCCACGCTCGCCGCCGCTGCCACGGCCCTCGTCGCCGTCGGCCTCGTCGCCACGCCCGCAGGTCCGGACCCGGCGCACGCCGCCTCCGTCGACCGCACCACGACGCGCACCGCGGCACCGGCCGCCGCCGACCAGGGGAAGACCACCGTGTCGATCGCCCCGGCCGACCGCGGGATCGTCCGACGGGACGAGGACCTCCAGGTCACGGTCACGGTGACCAACGACACGGACACGGACGTCCCCGCCGGGTCGGTCGAGCTCGACATCTTCCGCTCCGAGAGCACGCGCGACGTCCTCTCCGACTGGCTCTCCGACACCACCACGACCGGTTACCTCGGCGCCCCGATGGACTCGGCGGACGTCCCGGTCGTCCCGGCGCACCGCTCGGTGACCCAGACGGTGACCATCGTGCCGGGCAACGTCGCACTCGGCGGCTACTCGTCCTTCGGCGCCCGACGCATCGCGGCCGAGTACACCGCGGGCGACACCTTCGCCGTCGCCCGGTCCGCGATCACCTGGTACCCGGACTTCCAGCAGACCCCGGTCGGTGTCTCGGTCGCGATGCCGATCACCCTGCCGAGCACGGCTGACGGCGTGATCGGTGCCAACGACCTCGCGGCGGCGACCGCGGTGGACGGCACCCTCACCCAGCAGCTCGACGCCGCCGTGGACCACAACGTGGCCGTCGGCGTCGACCCGAGGATCATCGCCTCGATCCGGCTGCTCGGCGAGAACGCCCCGTCGAGTGCGCGCAACTGGCTCGACCGGCTCGAGGGGCTCCGGAACGAGACCTTCGCGCTGTCGTACGCCGACGCCGACGTCACCGGGCTGCGCCAGGCCGGCGCGGACGGGATCCCGGGCGTGATCTCGCTCGACCAGGCGGTCGAGGAGCAGAACTTCCCCGGTGCCAGCACGCCGACCCCGACCCCGACGGCCACCGGGACGCCGACGGCCTCGGCCAGCGCGGGTGCCCCCGTCGACGAGACCCCGGACGCGACACCGACCCCCTCGGACGACGTGACCGCCGGCACCCAGGACGGCACAGGTCAGGACGGCTCGGGGCAGGACGACACCGACGGCACGACCACGACGCTGCCGACCACCGCCAGCCTGCTGGACTTCCCGTACGCACTCGACGACGTCGCGTGGCCGGTCGAGAACACCGTGGCCACCGACGACCTGCCCGCACTCGCGAAGGCCGGCACCGAGACGACGATCATCGCGAGCGGCAACACCTCCGCCGGCCCGGACACCACCGTCTCCGCCGCCGAGCGCATCGGCGACCAGAAGGTCCTCGTCGCCGACCAGGGCATGTCGGCCCTGCTGCGGGACGCCGCCGACGCCACCGACCAGCGCGCCTACGACGCGGCCGTGGCGGAGCTCACCGCGACCCTGGCGACGGCGGCGCGTGCCGGTACTGCCCAGAGCCCCGTGCTCCTGACCCTCGGCCGCAGCTGGCCGACCGAGACCGGTCGGCTGAGCGCTGTGCTCGACTCGCTCGAGGACACCCCGTGGGTGTCTCCCTCGGACCTGTCGACCGCGGCGAAGGCGACAGCCGGATCGCTCACCCTGGCGCCGGCCGACGACGGCGACGCCCGCCTCGACCGCCTGCGGACCCTGGTGGACAGCGAGCGCGAGCTCGTCGCCTTCGCATCGGCCGTCGACGACCCCGCGACCGTCACCGCCCCCGCGCGGCTCCGGCTGCTCGCCCTGGCGTCGAACGCCTGGCGGGACGAACCCGACGCCCTCACCACCGCCGTCGACCGGCAGGCCCGGTCCTGGACGCAGACCACCGACCAGGTGAGCATCCCCGACTCCAGCTCGCTGACGCTGCTCGGGGACCGATCGTCGCTGCCCGTGTCGGTCCGCAACCGGACGGACTACCCGGTCACCGTGCGCCTCAACGTCCAGCCGTCGAGCTCGGCGCTGCAGGTCGTGCGGAACGACATCGAGGTGAAGCTCCAGCCGCAGTCCTCCGCCCGCACGACCATCCCGGTCCGGTCGGTCGCGAACGGCACGGTCAACCTGACGATGTCCCTGACCACGCCGACCGGGGTCACCGTGTCGCAGCCCACCACGGTCGAGCTCAACGTGCAGGCGCAGTGGGAGACCGTGATCACCGCGGTGGCCGCGATCGGCCTCGTCGCGATCTTCGGCTTCGGGATCTTCCGCAGCATCCGGAAGCGCATCCGCCGCCGCAACGGCGAGCTCGACGACGAGGACGACGACGACCCGAACCGTCCGCTCGCGGTCCAGCCCGATGCCCCCGGCGCCCCTGCCCGATCGGGAGGCCCGTCCCACGTCGCACAGGCGGCGCCCGCCGCCGCCGTGGTCGGCACCACTGCCGCGTCCGGTCCCGCGCGCGTCGCACCGCAGCAGGCCGGTGCGCGCCCTGCGGACGCGACGGTGCGCGACGGCGGCGAGCCGCGCCTCCAGGCCGGCCGTCCGGACCAGGACGACACCCCGCCAGATCCCGAGGAGCCGACCATCAGCACGCAGCAGCAACCCGCCGTCGACGCGGAGCCCGCGGCCGAACGGAACCTCGGTCGGGCGAGCGCGATGCTCGCGGCGGGCACGATGGCGTCCCGTGTGCTCGGATTCGCCAAGACCTTCGTCCTGGCCTTCGCGATCGGTCAGAACCAGTCGATCTCGGCGAACGCGTTCGCCGTCGCGAACCAGCTGCCGAACAACATCTACGCGCTCATCGCAGGCGGTCTGCTGTCGGCGGTGCTGATCCCGCAGATCGTCCGATCGATGCGGCAGAACGCCGACGGCGGAGCCGCCTACGTGAACAAGATCGTCACGCTCGGAGCGACCGTCTTCGTCTGCATCGCGGTGGTCGCCACTGCGATCGCACCGCTGCTCGTGCAGCTCTACACGTCGAACTCGTCCTCGGAGAACCTCGACCGCGCAGCGACCGACCTCGCCGTGGCGTTCGCTTTCTGGTGCCTGCCCCAGATCCTCTTCTACGCGATGTACTCCCTGCTGGGAGAGGTCCTGAACGCCAAGCAGGTCTTCGGTCCCTTCACGTGGGCGCCCCTGCTCAACAACGTGATCGCTGTCGCCGGTCTGATCGTGTTCATCGCGATGTTCGGGACCGACAACAGCTCCGTCGGCGAGTGGACGCCGTTGAAGATCGCCGTCCTCGCGGGCAGCGCGTCCCTCGGCGTCCTCGCACAGGCCGCCTTCCTGCCGTTCTTCTGGAAGCGGGCCGGCCTGACGTTCCGGCCGGACTTCCGTTGGCGCGGCGTCGGCCTCAAGGCGACCGGGACCGCCGCGGCATGGCTCTTCGCGATGATCCTCGTCACGCAGGTCGCCGGGATCGTCCAGTCCCGTGTGGCGTGGCTCGGTGGCACGGACGGGCCCGGCAACGCGGTGCTCGCGAACGCGTGGCTCCTGTTCATGCTCCCGCACTCGATCGTCACCGTGTCGATCGCGACCGCGTACTTCACGCGCATGAGTCACGACGCAGACGCGGGTGACCTCGACGCGGTCCGTCGCAACCTCTCGCTGTCCCTCCGGATCGTGGGCCTCTTCACCGTCTTCGCCACGGTGGCACTGATGGTCGTCGCGGTGCCCTTCGGGCGCGTGTACGAGGGACGGTTCGAGGACTCGCTCGCCGTGGGCGCTGTCCTGGTCGCCTACATGCCGGGTCTCGTGCTGTTCAGCATGCTCTTCATCATCCAGCGCGTCTTCTGGGCCCTCCACGACCACCGGACACCGTTCCTCATGCAGTGTGTCCAGTCCGTGCTCTTCGTCGTCGGCGCTGTTGCCGCGACGGCGCTCCCCTCATCGCTCATCGGCATCGGTGTGGCCGCCTGCACGACCCTCGCCGGGTCGGCGCAGACGATCATCGCGCTCATCCTGGTACGCAAGCGCCTGTCCGGGATCGAAGGGCCCGTGGTCACCCGCTCGCACGTGCAGTTCATCATCGCCGCGCTCGTCGCCGGCGCCGCTGGCGTCGTCGTCGTCACCTTCTTCGGAGCGTTCTCCGCAGACGGCTTCGCCATGTCCGACCGGACGGGCGCGCTCGTCACCATCGCGCTGACCGGAGCCGTCATGGCGCTCGTGTACTTCGGCGCCCTGGTCGTGTCGAAGAACGGCGAGATCGCGAACGCGGTCGCGCTGCTCCGCAAGCGGCTCGGACGCTGACCGCCGATCGTCCGCACATCGGCTGTCCGCTCATCGGTTGTCCGCTCACCGGTGGGCCGGAATGTCCCGCCGCTACCATGTGTTGACCCGGTCAGCACTCAACGGAAGGGCAGCGAGGCATGCGCCAGCTCATCATCATCGGTTCCGGTCCCGCCGGGTTCACCGCCGGCATCTACGCCGCGCGCGCGGAGCTCAAGCCCCTGATCGTCGCGTCCAGCGTCGAGACCGGCGGCGAGCTCACCAAGACCACCGAGGTCGAGAACTTCCCGGGCTTCCCCGAGGGGATCCAGGGCCCGGACCTCATGATCAAGATGCAGGAACAGGCCGAGAAGTTCGGCGCCGAGGTCCTGTACGACGACGCGGTCTCGGTCGACCTGACCGGTGAGGTCAAGAAGGTCACCGTCGGGTCCGGAGAGACGTACGAGGCCCTCGCGGTCATCTACGCGACCGGATCGGCGTACCGCCACCTCGGTCTCGCCGACGAAGAGCGTCTGTCCGGCCACGGCGTCAGCTGGTGCGCCACGTGCGACGGGTTCTTCTTCCGGCAGAAGAACATCGCCGTCGTCGGCGGCGGCGACTCCGCGATGGAAGAAGCCACGTTCCTCACCCGGTTCGCCGACAAGGTGACGGTCATCCACCGCAAGGACAGCCTGCGCGCGTCGAAGATCATGCAGGACCGTGCGATGAACGACCCGAAGATCGAGTTCGCGTGGAACAAGGAGGTCACCGGGATCACGGGTGACTCCTCGGTCGAGGGCGTCACCCTCCGCGACACGGTCACCGGGGAGGAGTCCTCGCTCCAGCTCGACGGTCTGTTCATCGCGATCGGCAACGACCCGCGGACGCACCTCATCCACGGGCAGATCGACCTCGCTCCCGAGGGCACGATCGCGGTCCAGGGTCGTTCGTCGAAGACCAACCTGCCCGGGGTCTTCGCCGCGGGTGACGTCATCGACCCGACCTACCGTCAGGCGATCACGGCAGCCGGTTCCGGTACCGTCGCCGCGCTCGACGCGGAGAAGTACCTCGCCGAACTCGACGACGCGCTGGTCGACCAGGCCGAGGGCGTCACGCCCGCGGGGCCGGCGATCATCGACGTCGAGGCCGCACGGGCCTGACCCAGACCGGAATACCGCAGCGGCCCAGCCGTTGCACCAACTGAACTTCTCGAAGGAGCACACATGTCCAACGCAAAGGCCGTCACCGACGCCACCTTCTCGGACGAGGTCCTCAAGTCCGACAAGACCATCCTCGTCGACTTCTGGGCCGAGTGGTGCGGCCCGTGTCGCGCCGTGTCCCCGATCCTCGACCAGATCGCCGCGGAGCACGCCGACAAGATCGAGATCGTCAAGCTCAACGTCGACGACAACCCGCAGTCGGCCATGAACTACCAGATCACGTCGATCCCGGCGATGAAGGTGTTCAAGGGCGGCGAGGTCGTCAAGACCGTCATCGGCGCCAAGCCGAAGCCGGCGCTCGAGGCCGACCTCGCCGAGTTCCTGGCGTAGTCCGACCGACAGACCGCGAACGGCCCCGCTCTCCTCGGAGGGCGGGGCCGTCGCCGTTCCCGGATGCCGGCTGCGCGCGCCAGGGCCACAGCTTCAGGATCGGCCCCCGCCTCCCACCGCGGATCCGGCAACGCATGTCGTAGTGTGGCGGGAATGTCCCACTGAACGGAGTACACGATGACGAACGGCAACAGCCTCGACCCCTGGTACGACTCCTACGCCCAGCGCACCGCCGGGCTGAGCGCCTCCGAGGTCCGAGCCCTGTTCGCCGTGGCATCGCGGCCCGAGGTGGTCTCGCTCGCCGGCGGCATGCCGTACGTCTCGGCGCTCCCGCGGGAGCTCGTCACGGGGTCCATCGACCGCGTGATGACCGAGGACGCCGCGATGGCGCTGCAGTACGGCGGTGGGCAGGGCCTGCGCTCCCTCCGTGAGCACATCGTCGACGTGATGAGCCTCGAGGGCATCCGTGCCAGCGCCGAGGACGTCGTGGTCACCACCGGCTCGCAGCACGCGCTCGACCTCGTCACGCGGCTCTTCATCGATCCGGGCGACGTCGTGCTCGCCGAGTCGCCGTCGTACGTCGGCGCCATCGGGGTCTTCCGCTCGTACCAGGCGGAGACCGTCCACGTGACCACCGACGAGCACGGCCTGGTCCCCGAAGCGCTGCGCGAGGCGATCGCGAACCTGCGCACGCAGGGCAAGCGGATCAAGTTCCTCTACACGATCCCGAACTTCCACAACCCGGCGGGTGTCACGATGAGCCGTGAGCGCCGCATCGAGGTGCTCGACATCTGCCGCTCGAACGGCATCCTCGTGCTCGAGGACAACCCGTACGGACTGCTCTGGTTCGACGAGCCCGCTCCGCAGGCGATCCGGTCGATCGACGACGAGGGCGTCGTGTACCTCGGGTCCTTCTCGAAGACCCTGGCTCCCGGCTTCCGTGTCGGTTGGGCCCTCGCCCCGCACGCCATCCGCGAGAAGCTCGTGCTCGCCAACGAGTCGGCCGTCCTCGCGCCGAACTCCTTCGGTCAGTACGTCGTCAACGCCTACCTGGACGCCGCA
Organism: Curtobacterium sp. P97; assembly: GCF_023712445.1. Lineage (NCBI taxonomy): Bacteria > Bacillati > Actinomycetota > Actinomycetes > Micrococcales > Microbacteriaceae > Curtobacterium > Curtobacterium sp. P97. The sequence goes on from NZ_JAMAYF010000012.1 coordinate 82,100, forward strand.
GACTGGAAGGGGCAGGTCGACACCTTCCGGGGCCTCTACGCGGAGCGCAGGGACGCGATGATGGCCGCCCTGGGGGAGTTCCTGCCGGACCTCACCTGGACGAAGCCGAACGGTGGGTTCTTCGTCTGGCTGACGCTGCCCGACGCCCTCGACTCGAAGGGCATGCTGCCCCGTGCCGTGAAGGAACTCGTCGCGTACACACCGGGGACCGCCTTCTACGCCGACGGCCGTGGCGGCGGCAACATCCGCCTGTCCTTCTGCTACCCGACCCCCGATCAGATCCGGGTCGGCGTCAAGCGCCTGGCCACCGTCATCAACGACGAGCTCGAGCTCCTCGAGACCTTCGGACACACAACTCGTCCGAGCGCGGTGTCCGAGTCGCGCTCCACCGTCGTCGCGCCGCCGCCGAACGTGTCCTGATCAACACTTTCATCGTTCGCTCTTCCCGGAGGACCCTCGCATGGCCGAGCTCACCCGTCGTCACGTCGTCGTCGTCGCGGGAGGGATCTCGCACGAACGAGACGTCTCCCTGCGGTCAGGGCGACGCGTCGCCGACTCACTGACCGGTTACGGCTGGACGGTCGACCTGCGCGATGCCGACGCGTCGCTCCTGCCCGCGCTGCGCGAGTCACGCCCGGATGTCGTCTGGCCGGCCCTGCACGGCGCGTCCGGCGAGGACGGCGCGCTGCGGGGCATCCTGGAGGCTCTGGACATCCCGTTCGTCGGCTCCCGTTCCACGTCAGCCCGGCTCGCATGGGACAAGCCCACCTCGTCCGCGCTCGTCGCGCGGGCCGGTGTGCGGACCCCTCGGTCGGTCACGTTGTCGCACGACGTCTTCCGCGAGCTCGGTGCCGTGGGCGTCCTCGACGCCATCGCCGCGGAACACCCGGTGCCGCTCGCCGTGAAGCCGGCACGAGGCGGGAGCGCACAGGGGGTCACGCTCGTCGAGGACGCACACGATCTCCCGCGTGCGATGGTCAGCGCGTACACCTACTGCGACGACGTCGTGGTCGAACAGCTCATCCGCGGCACCGAGGTCGCCGTCGGGATCATCGACACGGGTGACGGCCCGGTGGCGCTCTCGGCGGTCGAGATCGTCCCGAAGAGCGGGACGTACGGGTTCGAGGCGCGCTACAACGCGGGGGAGACGACCTTCTTCACGCCCGCCCGACTGTCGGGCGACTTCGCCTCCGCCGCCGCAGACGCAGCCGTGTCAGCGCACACGGCGCTCGGTCTCCGCCACATCTCGCGCGTCGACCTGATCATCGATGCGGCAGGGACGCCGTGGTTCCTCGAAGCCAACGTCCTCCCGGGTCTGACCGAGACCTCCCTCGTTCCGCAGGCGCTGAGTGCCTCCGGCTTCGACCTCGGTTGGACCTACGCGGAGCTCGCGGAACAGGCCATCCGCGACCACCGCAGCTGACCATGTCAGTACGACGCAGGGGCAGTGTTCCACGTGGAACACTGCCCCTGCTCGTTGTGGCCGTCCCGTTGGGCGCTGCCGCGATCGTCGGCGAGGTTGCTCATGCTGTGGCATCGATGACTGCGCGGCGCGCGCTCGGCACGATTCCGACTCGCACCGCGGGGAGGACAGCGGGCACCGGAGCGGTGACGGCCATCGTCGTCCTCGGTTTCGCGAATGCAGGCCCCGACCCGAACGCGGTGAACCGATGGCGCGCCAGTATCGCCGTGCGCACCGCCCGGCGGTACGAAGCAGCGGGTGACACCGCCATCATCGTGTGCTGCGGCGGAGCGGTGCGCGGGGCGTTCCCTGAGGCTGATCTGCTCGAGAATGCGGTGCGCCGGCTCGGGTGGACCGGTGCGGTCAGGAAGGACCGCGACAGCGTCTCCACATGGGAGAACATCGCGAACGCGAGGCCGATGATCGCCGCCGCAGACCGCGTCGTCATCTGCTCGAACGGACTCCACGCCGCGAAGGGGCGAACGTACCTCCGCCGCCAGGACGGGCACCTCGCGTCGAAACTGGCCCCAGCGCTGGACTATCGCGTCGGAGAGATGCTCTGGGCGAAGCCGGTCTTCGCCGCCGTCGGTATCTGGAAGCTCCTCCGGACGCGCCGTTCCACGTGAAACACTCCGACGAGTGGTCGCCGGATGCACTGTCGCCCGTCGTGGGACGGTTGACGAGGACGTCTCCGGGGAGCGCGCCGAACCACGTGATCCGGACGCGGTGAACAGAGCCGGCGTGCGTTCGTCATCTCCATCGGGACAGGGGCGCGGAGACCGATCATGCTCGCCAGCGCGGTAGGGCTACTGCATCGCCGGTTCCCAAGCGGAGATCGCGCCGATCGGTCCCTCTGCTGCTGACCGGGTGCGGACAGCTCTCGCAGGACGGTCGTCGTCGAGGTGCACCGCGCCGCCGATTCTCCAACCTCGACCCTTCGTGCAGCCCCGAGCCTCGCATTGTTTCAGGAGCGGACTCAGGGCGCCTCCTGCACCACGGGCAAGCCGGTCGTGAATTGGTGCATCCGGAGCACAGGTACCGCACATCGCTCCGGTCCTGGTTGACCCTGACAGTGGCCTACGGGCGTCGCAGGATGCATCGGGTTCGCGCTCGCACCGCCGAACGGCTTGGCTCGAGCCTCACCTGAGCCGATGCCGTCGGTCGCAGCGATCCTCGTCCTCCTCGATGAACCCCGCCAGCCCAGAGACCGTATCCCGCGGCTCGGTTCACTTCGCGCGCGTCGCGGGCCGAGCGGGGGAGGGCGGCGCTGCAGAACGACCAGTGCGGACGAGTTCGAGTAGAGCGAGACCCTTCCGACCCTGATGCAGCGCAGCCACGGGATGCGGGCCATCCGCACGACACCCTTCGCAGGTCGCCTCCCGTGGATGGTGCGGGCATCTGCATCCTCATCCCGGACGTCCCGCTACCGTCACCAGGCGGCGAGGTAGGCATCACCTGGCGCCGTCGAGGTCGTTGCACCACCGCCGATCGTCCGCGGCGCCCGACGGTACTGCCGACGGCCAGGGAGCCGTGCCGCCCGTAGCCGCAGACGGACCACTCGGGGTTGCACCTTGCGCACATCCGGGTTGGGCCGACCTACTCAGTTCGAAGTCCACAGCGCCCGCTCGATGGTGCCGCCAGCGTGAGGACGAACGATGCGCTGCCCGCTTACGGTGTGAGGTCGGGTCCTAGCTCCAAGCCACGCGGTCGTCGTCCGCCCGAGGTCCGGCGCCGCATCCGTCCCGGGTTGTTCTGATCGAACGCCGACACAAGCATCGTTGCGCCATCGCCGTCGCCAGAGAGGCCGAGCACCAAGCCGTTTCTGTCGCGCACGACCACTCGTTTGACGGGCGCACCGCCGGTACCGCAAACACGAGGATCGTGGTCGAGGTCGAGGTCGACGACCGACGCACTCGGAGGACAAGAGGGAGAGAGACCATGGAGCAGTGATGGTGCCAGCACGTCCGGTGGCCCGTCATCGCGTAGCGACCATGCGATCCGCGTACTGCCGCAGGCTCACCCCAGCTGCACTCCGCGAGCCGTACGCCGGCACAGGCTCCGATCGGTAGCACCGGAAGAACTCGGCGGCGTACGCAGCCTTCTCCAGCTTGCAGGGACAGGCAGGCAGGCAGGCAGGCACATCGTCACATCGTCGAGATGTGCAGGCCGCGAGCACCCGAGCAGCCTCGCGAGACGAGACGGCTGACCCGAACAAGCGGATCCAGACGTTTCACGTGGAACACTGCCTCAGATGGCCTTGGCGTACGCGCGAGCGCGGCTGTCGCCCTCGGCGCCTCGTCAACGCCGCCCTACGCCCCGCAGGCGGCCCAACAGGTCCGATCGGGGACTGGATGACAGGGACGCACGGTACGCCCCGCACACGGCCGCAGGGCGCCGTCCCTGCACCGACGACGGCCTCCGAGCGCGTCTAACCAGCGATGTCGCTGATGCCCAGCTCGCCGAGGATGCGGTTGAGATCATCGCCGTTCGCGAAGTCGATCGTCACCGAGCTCTTGCGAGCACCAACCGCGATCTTCACGCGCGTGTTCAACCGATCACCGATGCGCTCGGCGAGGTCGTTGAAGTGCGCCTGGCGCTTTGTCGGCTCCGCCTTCGGCTTCACCGGCGTCTTCGCCGACAACTGCTGCGCGATCGCCTCTGCGGCCCGCACGGACAGGTCCTCGTTGACGATCTTCTCGGCGAGGTACTCCATCGCCTCGGCGTCCGGCGCCGCGAGGATGGCACGCGCGTGTCCCGCGGACAGCACCCCGGCAGCGACGCGGCGCTGAACGGGGGAGGGCAACCGGAGCAGACGGATCGTGTTCGTGATCTGCGGACGCGACCGGCCGATACGCTGCGCGAGTTGCTCCTGCGTGATCCCGAAGTCCGCGAGCAGCTGCTGGTACGCCGACGCCTCTTCCAGCGGATTGAGCTGTGCACGATGCAGGTTCTCGAGCAGCGCATCCCGAAGCATGGCGTCATCAGGGGTGTCCTTGACGATCGCGGGAATGGTCGCGAGCCCGAGCTCCTTCGTGGCACGCAGACGACGCTCGCCCATGATGAGCTCGTACTGCGCCTCGGTTCCGGATGCGCCGGCGATCGGACGGACGACGATGGGCTGGAGCACACCGATCTCGCGGATCGAGTGGACGAGCTCCTGGAGCTCCTCCTCGCGGAACTCCTTGCGCGGCTGCTGTGCGTTCGGCACGACGTCGAGCGGATTGAGGTTCGCCAGACGTGCGCCGGGAACGGCGACGAGGTCCTCAGCGGTCGCACCGGCGGAGGGCGCCGAGGCCGGGGAGCCGCCGGTCGGGAAGAACACGTCGACGGGCCGGTCCTGCTGGTCCGACGCCGTCGGGATCAGGGCGCCGATGCCTCGTCCGAGTCCAGTTCGCTTAGGTGCCATCAGTCCTGCGCTCCTCGTGCTGCGATCTCGGCGGCTGCCTCGAGGTACGAGAGCGAGCCCGACGAGTTGACGTCGTACGACACGACGCTCTGTCCGTAACTCGGTGCTTCGCTGACGCGCACCGACCGGGGGATCACGGCCTTCAGCACCTGCTCGCCGAAGTGCTCACGGACATCCGCTGCAACCTGGTTGGACAGGTTCGTGCGTCCGTCGAACATCGTGAGCAGGATCGTCGACACCCGGAGGTTCGGGTTGAGGTGCCGTTCGATCAGCTCGATGTTCCGCAGGAGTTGGCTGAGGCCCTCGAGCGCGTAGTACTCGGTCTGGATCGGGATCAGCACCTCCTGCGCGGCGACGAATGCGTTGATCGTCAGGAGGCCGAGCGAAGGCGGGCAGTCGATGAAGACGTAGTGGTACGGCTCCTCGAGCGACGACAGGTACTGGTCGAGCGCCGTGCGCAACCGCTGCTCGCGCGCCACGAGGGAGACGAGTTCGATCTCCGCGCCCGCCAGGTGGATGGTCGCCGGGACACACCAGAGCGTCTCGGACTCTGGCGATCGTTGAACAGCATCGGCGATCGGCGCCTCGTCCACGATCACGTCGTAGACGCTGGTCACTTCGGCCTGGTGCTCGACCCCGAGCGCGGTCGAAGCATTGCCCTGCGGATCGAGGTCGATCACCAGGACACGGGCACCACCGTGCGCGAGGGCAGCCGCGAGGTTCACCGTGGTGGTCGTCTTCCCGACGCCACCCTTCTGGTTCGACACGGTGAACACGCGAGTCTTCGCGGGGAGCGGGAACTGCTGCGTGGCGATCGCTCGCCGCCGCCGGTTGAGGTCAGCGATCTCGCGAGCCAGGGGCGTCGACGAGTCGTAGTCGGTCGATGAACTCAACGAAGACCTCTTCCCCGGGTCAGTGTTCCACGTGGAACGTCGGGCTTTCTGGTCCAGCACAGCCGGACCCAGCCGCGGCGTCAGTCAACTGTAGCCCGGAAGACTCGCGTGGTCTCCTCGACCACACCGTCTCCGAGCTCGAGCACCTCGACATCGGCCAGGCGCTTCCGGAGGATCACCTTCCGAGCCTTCTCGATCTCTTCGTCGACCCGCGCACCCTTCATCAGGATGAGCTGACCGCCCGACCGCACCAGCGGGACCGTGAGCGGGATGAGCTTCGACAGCGCACTCACCGCACGAGCCGTGACCTGGTCGACGACGACCGAGTCTGCGACGTCCTCGGCCCGCCCGCGGAGGACGGTGACGTTCCCCAGCCCGAGTCGCTCGGATTCGGCGTTCAGCCAGTCGCAGCGACGCTCCATCGGTTCGATGAGCGTGAAGGAGACGTCGGGACGGGCGATCGCGAGCACCAGGCCAGGCAGCCCTGCTCCGGAACCGACGTCCGCGACGCGACCATCGGCCTCCAGGAGCGGCGCGAGCAAGACAGAGTTGAGGATGTGTCGCGTCCACAGGCGGGGGAGTTCGAGGGGTCCGATGAGGCCCAGTTCCTCGCCGCGACGAGCGAGCTCGGCCGTGAAGGACCGCGCGACCTCGATCCGGTCGCCGAACAGCTGCGCAGCGGCAGCCGGCTCCCGCTCGAGGACCGGCGTGACCTCGTCGGTCATCGCCTGACGACCGTGTGGCGGTCTCGTCCCTCGCCCTCGGACTCCGAGTGGAAGCCCTTCTCGGCAACCAGGTCGTGCACGAGCTTGCGCTCGTAGGACGACATCGGGGGGAGCGCCGCCGACGTCGAACCGCTCTCGATGCGCTCGACAGCGGTGTCGACCAGACGCTGGAGCTCCGTCGCTCGGGCGTCACGCGAGCCACCGACGTCCAGGATGAGGCGGCTGAACTCGCCGGTCTCGGCCTGCACGGCGATGCGGGTCAGCTCCTGCAGGGCCGACACCGTGTCCGGCTTCGAGAGCACCCGCAGCGCGCCGCCCTCGTCGCTCACGGACAGGTACACCCGTCCGCCACGCTCCTCGATCTCGATGTCCCCGTCGAGGTCGCAGATGTCGAGGAGTTCCTCGATGTAGTCCGCCGCGATGTCCGCTTCGTCGCGGACCTCGTCGGTCTCGGTCTCCGCCGCGGCGTCGACGGTGGGTGCGGTGTCCTGCTCGGTCACTTACTTCTTCCCGTTCTTCTTGGAGCGGTTCTTGCCGACGGGCTGCTGACGCTGCGTGGTCACGCGGACGGGCTCGACCTCGACCGCGGTGGAGCCAGCGCCGGCCTCGGCGAGCACCGGGGTGCCGCGACGCTGGGCCTTCTTGGCCAGGCGGGCCTCACGGGCGAGTGCGGCCTCGGAACCCGGGGTCGGCATGCTGCGGATGACGAAGTACTGCTGCGCCATCGTCCAGATGTTGGAGGCCAGCCAGTAGAACATGACGCCGAGGGGGAAGCTCAGACCCGAGATCACGAACACCAGCGGGAGGATGTACAGCATCATCTTCTGCTGGCGGTACATCGGCGACGCCTTCGTCTCCGGCGACATGTTCTTCGCCACGAGCTGCAGCTGGGTGACGAACTGCGATGCGGTCATCACGACGATCATGAAGCCCGCGATGACCCGGACCTCCCACCCGGAGGCGTTCGTGAAGGTCTCGTGCAGGGGAGCGCCGAACAGGGCCGCGTTGCCGAAGTCCTGCGCCAGGGTGTTCGTGAGCAGACCGATGCCGGTCTTGTTGATCTGCGCCTCGTGCAGCACCGAGTACAGCGAGAAGAAGATCGGCATCTGGATGAGCAGCGGCAGGCAGGAGCTCAGCGGGTTCGTCCCGGTCTCCTTGTAGAGGGCCATGGTCTCGCGGCTCATGGCCTCACGCGAGAACTGGTCCTTCTTGCCCTTGTACTTGTCCTGGATCTTCTTCAGCTGCGGCGCCACCTCGAGCATGCGTCGCTGCGACTTGATCTGCCGGACGAAGATCGGGATGAGCGCGGCCCGCACCACGAAGGTGAGGAAGATGATCGACAGCACCCAGGTGATGCCGGCCGACGGGTCCATGCCGATCGACTCGAAGATCCAGTGGAAGGCCACGAGGATCGCCGAGACCACCCACTTCAGTGGCCAGAGGATCGTTCCGATGAAGTCCATGAGGACGGTCACGCCTTTCGAGTGCGCTGGGGGAGCAGGACCGGACGACGGGCATCGCCGGACGGCTGGGGGTGCAGCTGGGACGGGGGGAGCACGAACCCGAACCGGGTCAGGCGGTAGGGACGGCGGCGGTCACGCACGTCGTCGATCCCGCCTGCGGCCCACGGGTTGCACCGCGCGATCCGCCAGGCCCCCATCGCCGACCCGCGCACGACGCCGTACTGCTGGATGGCCTCGAGCGCGTACCGTGAGCACGACGGGTGGTAGCGGCAGACGTTCCCGTACAGGGGAGAGATGACCGCGCGGTAGGCGCGCAGCACGACGACGCACACGTTGCGCGGGAGCAACGCGACGACCCAGGCCAGTCGGTTCAACGCCAGCCGGGTCCACTGGATGCGGTTCATGCTGCCTTCTCCACCCCGCGCGCGAAGGAGCGCGAGACGTCTCCGAGCAGGCTAGGCCATCCGGCCTGCGCCGCGGCTGGCAAGGCCCTGATGACCACGTCGTGGCCGGTCGGCACCTCGGTCAGCAGATCGTGGGCGATCGCCTTGAACCGACGTCGCACCGTGTTGCGGGTGACGGCGTTGCCGACCGTCTTCGCGACGATGAACCCGAAGCGGGTCGGGTCGTCCGGACCGGGCTCGGCCCCGACGGGTCGACGGACCACGGATACGACGACGTGCGCCGTGGCGCTCCTGCGACCACGACGCACGACGGACCGGTAGTCCTCACCGCGGACGATGCGGTTGGCGCGAGCCAACACGATCGCTACCGGGTTCCGATTCGGGACCGGATCAGGCGCTGCCCCGAGGGGCGCAGCCCGATCAGGCGCTGAGCTCGGTGCGGCCCTTGCCGCGGCGCGCGGCCAGGATGGCGCGGCCGGCACGGGTGCGCATGCGGGCGCGGAAGCCGTGCTTCTTGGCGCGACGACGGTTGTTCGGCTGGAAGGTGCGCTTGCTCATGATGATCTCCACACGGCTGCGCTCGAGGACGGGCTCAGCGCGAGCCGACACGTATGTCTGGACAGCCGCTCGACGAGGCCGAACGACACGATGGGCGCGACCAGGTGGCCGCAGTCAACTGGTTAACGGTACGTGACAGCGGCGGTGAGGTCAAACGGCGACGACGGCCGCCCTCGTCCGAGGTGAGCGCACGATCATCATCCACATTGGGGAAAACGTGCGTTCGGTACGACTCGGTCGGACCCTTTACAGTGGTGTGATCGATCGGCCCGTTCCGCGGAGCGACGGGGGAGTCACCTCACCGTCCGCAGCCGGGCCACCGTGGACAGGACTGTGGACAACCCTGTGGATCACCGCCACGGCGTGACGGCGGTCCGGCCCGTGGATCGGCCGCGCCGGACACCACTCGCGGAGCGGCACCGACCCGGCGCGCCGGAGTCCCGCCGTTCCGGGCACCGAGCACCGAGCACCGAGCACCACGGCACGGGACCGGCGCCACGACACCAGCACACCGACACCAGACCAGGAGACCAGCGCGAATGACGATGCCGGCCGACCCCGTCGAGGACCTCTGGTCCTCCGTCCTGGGCCTCCTCTCCGAGGACGACCGCATCACCCCGCAGCTGCACGGCTTCCTCAACCTGGTCGAACCGAAGGGCGTGCTCGCCGGCACCCTCTACCTCGAGGTCCCCAACGACCTGACACGGGGCATGCTCGAGCAGCGGATCCGCGTCCCGATCACCGAGGCCGTGTCGCGGGTCGGTGACGACTCGGTCGCGAACTTCGCCATCACGGTGAACCCGGACATGGCGTCGGAACCGCGGGTCGAGGCGGTCGTCCCGAGCCACGTCCCCGAGTACGCGGAGCCGGTGCAGGCGCCGGTGGAGCAGAGCGCGGCACCCCGCCAGTACATCGAGGCACCGTTCGTCCCGAGCCAGATCGACTCCCCGGGCACCGGTGGTCGCCCCGAGTCACGACTCAACCCGAAGTACAACTTCGACAACTTCGTCATCGGCTCGTCGAACCGCTTCGCCCACGCCGCCGCGGTCGCGGTCGCCGAAGCTCCGGCCAAGGCGTACAACCCGCTCTTCATCTACGGCGACTCCGGTCTCGGCAAGACGCACCTCCTCCACGCGATCGGCCACTACGCCGAGAGCCTCTACCCGGGCATCCGTGTCCGGTACGTGTCGAGCGAGGAGTTCACCAACGACTTCATCAACTCGATCGCGAACAACCGGTCGAACCAGTTCCAGCAGCGCTACCGCGACATCGACATCCTGCTGATCGACGACATCCAGTTCCTGCAGGGGAAGGACTCCACGCAGGAGGCCTTCTTCCACACGTTCAACACGCTGCACGACCACAACAAGCAGGTCGTGATCACGTCGGACGTCGCGCCGAAGCACCTGACCGGCTTCGAGGACCGGATGCGCTCGCGGTTCGAGTGGGGCCTCATCACGGACGTGCAGGCGCCGGACCTCGAGACGCGCATCGCGATCCTGCGCAAGAAGGCGCAGTCCGACCACCTGCAGGTCCCCGACGACATCCTCGAGTTCATGGCGTCGAAGGTCTCGAGCAACATCCGTGAGCTCGAGGGGACGCTCATCCGCGTCACCGCGTTCGCGAGCCTGAACCGGACGGCCGTCGACATGGCCCTGGTGCAGACGGTCCTCAAGGACCTGATCACCCTCGACGACGACAACGTGATCGCGCCGACGGACATCATCAACCACACCGCGGAGTACTTCAAGCTCTCGGTCGACGACCTGTACGGCTCGTCCCGGTCGCAGGCGATCGCGACCGCGCGGCAGATCGCCATGTACCTGTGCCGTGAGATGACGAGCCTGTCGCTGCCGAAGATCGGGCAGCTGTTCGGCAACCGCGACCACACCACGGTCATGTACGCGAACAAGAAGATCACCGAGCTGATGAAGGAACGACGGTCGATCTACAACCAGGTCACCGAGCTGACGAGCCGCATCAAGCAGGACCGCCGCTACCGCTGACGCGGACGCGAGCAGGACGCGGACGCGAGCAGGACGCGGACGAGAGCAGCTGACGGACGGGAGGCACGGTGCGACACGGCACCGTGCCTCCCGTCCGTCGTCTCCCCTCGACCCGACATCCGTCGCACCGGTGTCCGACCGGGAGGCCCGCCCCACGGCCCGGGATCGGCCCGCCTCGGCGCGCATCCACCATCTGAGACGGTTCCATGCGCCGAGTTTCCCCCAGTGTGGAAAGCCTGTGGATAACTGTGGAGGACACGCGGTCCGGTTGTTCACAGTTCTGTACCCACCTGTGGAGACTGGGGATGGAAGCGGATAGATGAGATTTGTTCATCCAGACGCTGCCAACACGGGACTCACAACTCACACGTGTGTAGTTCCCTGTGGAGAAGCGGGATGCACAGAGTTATCCACACTGTGCACAGGCGTTAACACCATTGATCCTGGTTAACGATGAAGTTCCGCGGGCCAACCTTGTGGACGGCGGGATGACAAGAAATCCGGGCCCTGCTCCGCTGTGCCACAATGGGGCGGCCGGACAGTCCGCACCGATCGACAGGGGTCCCAGCTGTGAAGTTCGAGGTCAACCGGGACGTCTTCTCCGAAGCCGTCTCCTTCGCGGTGAAGCTCCTCCCACAGCGCACGACCCTCCCGATCCTGTCCGGAGTCCTCATCCACGCCGAGGGCGATCGGCTCACGCTGTCGTCGTTCGACTACGAGGTCTCGGCGCAGACCTCGATCACGGCGCAGATCGACGAACCGGGCACCGTGCTCGTCTCCGGCCGTCTGCTCAACGACATCTCGAGCCGACTCCCGAACGCCCCGGTGACCTTCACCACCGAGGACACGAAGATCTCCGTCACCTGCGGATCGGCGCACTTCACGCTGCTGTCCATGCCGGTCGAGGAGTACCCGACGCTGCCGGAGATCGGTGAGCAGACCGGGGTCGTCCCCGGCGACGCCTTCTCCGAGGCCGTGTCCCAGGTGGCCGTCGCCGCGAGCCGCGACGACGTCACCCCGGTCATCACGGGTGTGCAGCTCGAGGTCGGCGACAACGACCTGTCGCTCATCGCGACCGACCGCTACCGCGTCGCGGTCCGCACGATCGCGTGGGACTCCGGTCGTGTCGGATCCGACCCGCTGCACGCGCTCGTCCCCGCCCGCACCCTGCAGGAGGTCGGCCGCACGTTCGGGTCGGCGTCCACGGTGTCGGTCTCGATCAGCGGGTCGTCGGACCGCGAGCTGATCGCGTTCCACGCCGACGACAAGACCGTGACCTCGCTGCTCATCAAGGGCAACTACCCGCCGGTCCGCCGGCTCTTCCCCGAGACGGTGAACGACCACGCGGTGATCAACACCGCTGAACTCGTCGAGGCCGTCCGACGGGTCTCCCTCGTCCTGGAGCGCGAAGCGGCGCTCCGGTTCTCCTTCTCGGTCGACGGGCTCACGCTCGAGGCGATCGGATCCGAACAAGCGCAGGCGTCAGAGTCGATCAGTGCGTTGCTGACCGGGGAGGAAACGGTGGTCTCGCTGAAGCCCGCCTTCCTCCTGGACGGGTTGAACGCGGTGCACTCCGAGTTCGTCCGCATCTCCTTCACCAAGACGGAGAACCCCAACAAGCCGGGTCCGGTGCTCATCACCGGGCAGACCTCGCAAGAGGCCGCGGCGACGGACGGATACCGGTACCTGCTGCAGCCCAATCTCCTGCTGCGATAGCGCAACAGCCGTACCACTGCGCTGACGCGCCTCTGGCCACCAGCGCGACGACGAACAGAAGAGGAAATCATGCACATCGGTCTTGTCGGCCTCGGTCGCATGGGCAACAACATGCGTGCCCGTCTCCGCAACGCAGGCATCGAGGTCACCGGGTACGACGCGAACCCCGCCGTCTCCGACGTCGCGGACCTCGGCGCCCTGGCAGCCGCACTGCCCGAGGGCAAGAAGCTCGTGTGGGTCATGGTCCCGCACGGCAAGATCACCGACGACGTGATCACGGACCTCGCCGGCGTCCTGGGTGAGGGCGACCTCGTCATCGACGGTGGCAACTCGAAGTGGCTGGACGACACGATCCACGCCGAGCAGCTCGACGCCAAGGGCATCCGGTACATGGACGCCGGTGTCTCCGGTGGTGTCTGGGGCAAGGACAACGGCTACGGCCTGATGGTCGGTGGCGCCCCCGAGGACGTCGAGTTCGCCATGCCGGTCTTCGACGCGCTCCGCCCCGAGGGCCCCCGCGAGGAGGGCTTCTCGCACGCCGGCCCCGTCGGCGCCGGTCACTACGCCAAGATGGTCCACAACGGCATCGAGTACGCGATCATGCAGGCGTACGGCGAGGGCTACGAGCTCCTCGAGGCCAAGGACATCATCAAGGACGTCCCCGCGGTCTTCGCCGGGTGGCAGCGCGGCACCGTCGTGCGCTCCTGGCTGCTCGACCTGATGGTCCTCGCGCTGAACGAGGACCCGAAGCTCGACGCCATCGAGGGCTACGTCGACGACTCCGGCGAGGGCCGTTGGACGGTGGAGGAGGCCATCGAGCACGCCGTGCCGATGCCGACCATCTCCGCGTCGATCTTCGCGCGCTTCGTCTCGCGTCAGGGCAGTGCGTCCCCGACGATGAAGGCCGTCGCGGCCCTGCGCAACCAGTTCGGCGGTCACGCCGTGAAGAAGGCGTAGTTCAGGTCACCACCTGAGCTCGTCCCGGCCCGCGTGCACGTCGACCACCTGCAACTCACCGACTTCCGGAACTACCGGGAGGCGGACGTCGACCTCGCACGCGGGCCGAACCTGTTCGTCGGGCGGAACGGACAGGGCAAGACCAACCTGGTCGAGGCGATCGGCTACCTGTCGACCCTCGGGTCGCACCGGGTCCCGACCGACGCCGCCCTCGTCCGTCAGGGCTGCGACGCCGCGATCGTGCGCGCTCGACTGGCGCACGAGGACCGCAGCATCCTGGCCGAGGTGCAGATCAACCGCACCGGGTCGAACCGCGCGCAGGTCAACCGGGCCGCGATCAAGCCCCGCGAACTGCCGCGGTACTGCACCAGCGTGCTCTTCGCCCCCGAGGACCTGGCCCTCGTCCGCGGTGAGCCCTCGGGCCGTCGGCGCATGCTCGACGAGCTGCTCGGCCAGATCGCACCCCGGATGCAGGGCGTGCTCGCCGACTACGACCGGACGCTCAAGCAGCGGAACACCCTGCTGAAGTCGGCACGGGCGACCGGTGCGCGGTCCGGCTCCCTCGCGACGCTGGACGTCTGGGACGACCGGCTCGTCGCGTTCGGTTCCGAGATCATCGCGGCCCGCGACCACCTCACCCGTCGGCTCGCGCCGTTCGTCACGGAGGCCTACGCCACGGTCGCGGGCGAACGGCACGAGGCGACCATCTCGGGTGTGCTCAGCGTGCGCGGCGGTGACCCCGAGGACGCTGCCGCGACCGACCCGGTGCTCGGGACGCCGGACGAACCGGTGTCCGTCGCCGCTGCGGCCGAGGCCTTCCGTGGTGCGCTCGAGCGTCGGCGGCGGGACGAACTCGACCGCGGACTGACCCTCGTCGGGCCGCACCGCGACGACGTGCTCTTCCAGCTGAACGGGTTACCTGCGCGCGGGTACGCCAGCCACGGCGAGTCGTGGTCGTTCGCCCTCGCGATCAAGCTCGCCGGAGCCGCGGTGCTCCGGGCGGAGTCGACGCTCGGCGACCCGATCATCATCCTCGACGACGTGTTCGCCGAGCTCGACGAGTCACGGCGTGAACGGTTGGCGGGGGCGGTCGCCGACTACGAGCAGGTGCTCATCACCGCCGCGGTGTTCGGGGACGTGCCCGACCAGCTCGCCGCCCACACCGTCCGGATCGAGGCGGGCACGATCGTGACGGACGAGGCTCGCGCCTGATGCCCAAGCCGTGGAAGCCCTCCGAGCCCTCGCGGGTGTACCGGCACCTGCGCGCCGTGTTCGGCGACCCGTCCCTCCGCACCGTCGACGCCCGACGTCGCCGGTCCCGCGAGCTCGACGCCGACACGGTCCCGTACGGCAAGGGTCGCGAACCCCGCGAGCTCGGCGACGTGGTCGGCGCGCTGGCCCAGGAACTCGGGTGGTCGGAGCCGTTGGCGCGCTCGGAGCTCTTCGTCGACTGGCCCGCCGTGGTGGGCGACGAACTCGCGAAGCACTCGCGCCCGATGACGATCGACGACGGCACGCTCGTCATCCGCTGCGACTCGACGGCGTGGGCGACGCAGCTCCGTCTGATGCGCGCGACCGTGACGACGACGATCGCCGAGCGGCACCCGGGAGCGGGCGTGCAGTCGATCCGGGTTTCCGGCCCGGACGTCCCCACCTGGAAACGCGGTCCCAGGACCGTCCAGGGGCGTGGTCCTCGCGACACCTACGGTTGACGCGACGAAATCGTCCTCGGGGATGAAGAACACCCGTCCAGCGGGCGGATGAGCCCCGTGGAGAGGGGCTCCTGCGGTAGACTGGCGAGTGCAGTGTGCGGGCGTTCCGCGCGCAGGCAGGAGCAATCCCGACATGGCATCAGAATCTGACGACGACCGGACGATCCCGCAGGACGAGACCGAGCAGGCTCCACCGACGGAACCATCGTACGGCGCAGACCAGATTCAGGTGCTGGAGGGGCTCGAGGCGGTCCGCAAGCGCCCGGGCATGTACATCGGCTCGACGGGTCCGCGCGGTCTCCACCACCTGGTGCAGGAGATCGTCGACAACTCCGTCGACGAAGCACTGGCCGGCTACTGCGACACGATCGACGTCACCATCCGCGAGGACGGCGGCGTCCGCGTGGTCGACAACGGCCGTGGCATCCCGGTCGACACCCACGCGGCCGAGGGCGTCTCGACGCTCCAGGTCGTCCTCACCGTCCTGCACGCCGGCGGCAAGTTCGGTGGCGGCGGGTACGCGGTGTCCGGTGGTCTGCACGGCGTGGGCTCCTCCGTCGTGAACGCCCTGAGCTCCGAGCTCGACGTCGAGGTCCGCCGCCAGGGCCACGTCTGGCGCCAGAGCTACACCGACGGCGTCCCGGTCGCCCCCGTCTCGAAGGACGAGGAGACCGACGTGACCGGCACCACGATCACGTTCTGGCCGAACGCCGACATCTTCGAGACCGTCGAGTTCGACTACGAGACGCTGCGCACGCGCTTCCAGCAGATGGCCTTCCTCAACAAGGGCCTCCGCATCAACCTCACCGACGAGCGCACCCCGGACGAGGGCGAGGAGTCGCGCCGTGACTCCTTCCGCTACGAGCGCGGGCTGCCCGACTACGTCGAGTACCTCAACGCGCAGAAGAAGGCCGACCTCGTCCACCCCGACGTCATCGCGATCGAGGCCGAGGACACCGAGCGCAAGATCGCGCTCGAGATCGCCATGCAGTGGAACACCTCCTACCAGGAGAGCGTCCACACCTTCGCGAACACGATCAACACGCACGAGGGCGGCACTCACGAAGAGGGCTTCCGTGCGGCCCTGACGAGCCTGGTCAACCGGTACGCCCGCGAGACCAAGATCATCAAGGAGAAGGACGACAACCTCACGGGTGACGACATCCGCGAAGGGCTGACAGCCGTCATCTCCGTGAAGCTCGGCGAGCCGCAGTTCGAGGGCCAGACGAAGACCAAGCTCGGCAACACCGAGGCGAAGTCGTTCGTGCAGCGCGTCGTCGGCACCGAGCTCACCCACTGGTTCGAGAGCAACCCGTCCCAGGCGCGCGACGTCGTGCGGAAGGCGATCCAGGCGTCGCAGGCCCGGCTCGCCGCCCGCAAGGCCCGCGAGACCACCCGGCGCAAGGGGCTGCTCGAGTCGGGCGGCATGCCCGGCAAGCTCAAGGACTGCCAGTCGAAGGACCCGACGCTGTCGGAGATCTTCATGGTCGAGGGCGACTCCGCCGGTGGTTCCGCCGTGCAGGGTCGCAACCCCATGACCCAGGCGATCCTGCCGCTGCGCGGCAAGATCCTCAACGTCGAGAAGGCCCGTCTCGACCGCGCCCTGGCCAACCAGGAGATCCAGTCGATGATCACGGCGTTCGGCGCCGGCATCGGCGAGGACTTCGACCCGGACAAGGCCCGGTACCACAAGATCGTGCTGATGGCCGATGCCGACGTCGACGGCCAGCACATCACGACGCTGCTGCTCACGCTGCTCTTCCGCTACATGCGTCCGCTCATCGAGCGTGGGTACGTGTACCTCGCACAGCCGCCGCTGTACCGCCTGAAGTGGTCGAACGCGGCGCACGAGTACGTGTTCAGCGACCGGGAGCGCGACGCCCTGATGCAGGCGGGCATGGCCGCCGGCAAGCGCATCCCGAAGGACAACGGGATCCAGCGCTACAAGGGTCTGGGCGAGATGGACTACAAGGAGCTCTGGGACACCACGATGAACCCGGACACCCGCACGCTCCTGCAGGTCACGCTCGAGGACGCCGCCGCGGTCGACAGCGTCTTCGCGACGCTGATGGGTGAGGACGTCGAGTCGCGACGCCAGTTCATCCAGCAGAACGCCAAGGACGTCCGCTTCCTCGACATCTAGTACCGGTCTGGAGGCGCGGTGCCAGCCGCGTCGACCAGTCCCGACCCCCTGTGGTCGCGCCCGGCGCGACCGACGGAACCAGTGCCTCCCGGCCGACGACCGGAGGGCCACCAGAAAGGTGACCAAGCCACATGGCTGACGACAACGAGAACGGCGCCGACGAGCAGCCCGAGATCGTGCACGGCGAGGTAGGCGACATCGTGGTCTCCGGCGACCGCATCTCGCAGGTCGACCTGCAGCTCGAGATGCAGCGGTCGTACCTCGACTACGCGATGTCCGTCATCGTCGGACGTGCGCTGCCGGAGGTCCGTGACGGCCTGAAGCCGGTCCACCGCCGCGTCATCTACGCGATGTTCGACGGCGGCTACCGGCCGGACCGGGCGTTCTCGAAGTGCTCCCGCGTCGTCGGCGACGTCATGGGCCAGTTCCACCCGCACGGCGACAGCGCGATCTACGACGCGCTCGTCCGCCTCGTGCAGCCGTGGTCGCTCCGGTACCCGCTCGCGCTCGGCCAGGGCAACTTCGGGTCCCCGGGCAACGACGGCGCCGCAGCCCCGCGGTACACCGAGACCAAGATGGCACCGCTCGCCATGGAGATGGTCCGGGACATCGACGAGGACACCGTCGACTTCCAGGACAACTACGACGGCCGCACGCAGGAGCCGTCGATCCTGCCGGCGCGCTTCCCGAACCTGCTCGTCAACGGATCGGTGGGCATCGCGGTCGGCATGGCCACGAACATCCCCCCGCACAACCTGCGCGAGGTCGCCGAGGGCGCCCAGTGGGCGCTCGCACACCCGGACGCGACGCGCGAGGAGCTCCTCGGCGCGCTCATGCAGCGGATCAAGGGCCCGGACTTCCCGACCGGCGCGCAGATCCTCGGCACGAAGGGCATCCAGGACGCCTACCGCACCGGTCGTGGCTCGATCACGATGCGCGCGGTCGTCAACGTCGAGGAGATCCAGGGCCGCACGTGCCTGGTCGTCACCGAGCTGCCGTACCAGGTGAACCCGGACAACCTGGCGATCCGCATCGCCGAGGGCGTGAAGGACGGCAAGCTCGCCGGCATCGCGGACATCCGCGACGAGACCTCCGGCCGCACCGGTCAGCGCCTGGTCATCGTGCTGAAGCGCGACGCGGTGGCGAAGGTCGTGCTCAACAACCTGTACAAGCACACGCAGCTGCAGGAGAACTTCGGCGCGAACATGCTCGCCATCGTCGACGGGGTGCCGCGCACGCTGTCGCTCGACGGCTTCATCTCGGCATGGGTCGACCACCAGATCGACGTCATCGTCCGCCGTACCCAGTACCGGCTCCGCGAAGCCGAGAAGCGCGCGCACATCCTGCGCGGCTACCTCGCGGCGCTCGACGCCCTCGACGAGGTCATCGCGCTCATCCGTCGGTCGCCCGACGTCGAGGAGGCGCGGACCGGCCTGATGGACCTGCTGTCCGTCGACGAGATCCAGGCACGCGCGATCCTCGAGCTGCAGCTCCGCCGCCTGGCCGCCCTCGAGCGCCAGAAGATCCACGACGAGGCCGAGGAACTCGAGCGCAAGATCGCCGACTTCCAGGACATCCTGGCGTCGGAGACCCGGCAGCGCACGATCATCGGCGACGAGCTCGCCGAGATCGTCGACCGCTTCGGGGACGACCGTCGCAGCGAGATCATGCTCGGCTACGACGGTGACATGTCCATCGAGGACCTCATCCCGGAAGAGGAGATGGTCGTCACCATCACCCGCGGCGGGTACGTCAAGCGCACGCGGAGCGACAACTACCGGTCGCAGCACCGCGGCGGTCGCGGCGTCAAGGGTGCGCAGCTCCGCGCGGACGACATCGTCGAGCACTTCTTCGTCACGACGACCCACCACTGGCTGCTCTTCCTCACCGACCAGGGTCGCGTGTACCGCGCCAAGGCGTACGAGCTGCAGGAGGCGAGCCGTGACGCCAAGGGGCAGCACGTCGCCAACCTGCTCGCCATGCAGCCCGACGAGCAGATCCAGCAGGTGCTCGACATCCGCGACTACGAGGCGGCGCAGTACCTCGTGCTCGCGACCGAGCAGGGTCTGGTCAAGAAGACCGCGCTGACCGAGTACGACACCAACCGCACCGGCGGCATCATCGCGATCAACCTCCGCGAGGGCGACAAGCTCCGCCAGGCGCTGCTCGTCGACGAGACCGACGACCTGCTGCTCGTGTCGAAGCACGGCATGTCGCTCCGCTTCACGGCGACCAACGACACCCTCCGTCCGATGGGCCGGTCGACCTCCGGCGTGAAGGGCATGTCCTTCCGCGGCGACGACGCACTGCTCGCCGCACGTGTGGTGTCGGACGACGGCTACGTGTGGGTGATGACCGAGGGCGGCTACGCCAAGCGCACCTCGGTCGACCAGTACCGGGTGCAGGGCCGCGGTGGTCTCGGCATCAAGGTGGCCAAGCTGGCCGCCGATCGGGGCGACCTCGTGGGGGCGCTCATCGTCGGCGAGGACGACGAGGTGCTCGTCGTGCTGCAATCGGGCAAGGTGGTAAGGTCTGCCGTGTCCGAGGTGCCCGCCAAGGGTCGCGACACGATGGGTGTGGTCTTCGCGAGGTTCGCGGAGAACGACCGGATCATCGCGGTGGCCCGGAACAGCGAGCGGAACCTGGATGACCAGGACGACGCCGACCCCGAGATCGAGCCTGCGGGCCCGGTGGAGACGGTGAGCCCTGACGAAGCGGCCCCCGAACCCGCCGACCCCGCCGACACCGAGCCTGTCGAGGACGAGGCCGGAGAGGACCAGTCGAACAATGAGTAGTGTCGCCGAGAAGCTCCAGAAGAAGGCGAAACGTCCCAGCGGTACCCGGCAGGTCCGCCTGCGTCTGGTGTACCTCGACTTCTGGTCGATGGTGAAGCTGAGCTTCCTCATCGCGCTCGCCGGTTCGATCGTGATCATCGTCGCGACCGCGCTGGTCTGGGTCATCCTCAACCAGACCGGTGTGTTCACCCAGATCGACGCCCTGCTCAAGGACGTCACCGGGCAGAACAGCTACTCGATCATGGACCAGTTCTCGCTCGGGCAGGTCCTCGGGTTCTCGGTCGTGGTGGGCATCCTCAACGTGGTCGTCGGCACCGTGCTCGGCGCGATCGTGAGCGTCCTCTACAACCTCAGTGTGCGGATCACGGGCGGCCTGCTCGTGGGCTTCACGAACAACTGACACACCCGGGCCGGACGGCAGTCGCCTCTCGATTTCGTTCTCCGAGATCGGTACGGTAGGCTTTCATCTGGTCTGAGGGGCTATAGCTCAGGCGGTTAGAGCGCTTCGCTGATAACGAAGAGGTCCAAGGTTCAAGTCCTTGTAGCCCCACCACTTCCCACCGGGACCAGTACGCTGGTCCTCACGGGGCCTTAGCTCAGTTGGTAGAGCGCCTGCTTTGCAAGCAGGATGTCGGGAGTTCGATTCTCCCAGGCTCCACTCCCTCAGGGCGGATACTGCTCCGCTCGTTCCCCGCTCCGCCGGTTTCGGTCGTCGTGTTCGTCGGCGCCTCCGGCGCACCGCTCCGCGATGGTCGCCTTCTTCCGGGCGTTGCCGCTGCGGGATGGTCGCCTCGGTCGTCTTCGGGCGTGAGGTGTCGCCGCTCGGGGTGGTCGTCTTCGGGCGTGAGGTGCTGCCGCTGCGGGCGTTCGGCCCGGCGCTGGCGCACGACATGCCGTCAGTGGTGCTTCGACGCGGCATGTCGTGGCACCTGTGCGAGCGACGGCGGCATGTCGCGCGACGGCGCATCAGCGGCTGACGGAATGAGGGCGTGCCTCCAGTCTGTGGCTGGGGCTGAGGCCGGGCCTGTGCCTGAGGCTGGGACCGGTGCTGTGCCTGAGGCTGAGGCTGGGGCTGCCGAGCGGGCAGGACGTGCCGCGTGCGGGGCGTCGGGAGGGTTCTTCTCGTCGAGTCTCGGCGGTGAGCGGGCCGTATGTCTCCCGTTCGGGGCTCGGGGCTCGGGGCAGGTGGCACGGGGCCGGGGCCGGGGCAGGTTCTGCGGCGTGCGGGACGGCCGGGGACGACGAAGGGCCCCGGCGCGGTGCCGGGGCCCTTCGTACGAACCGGGAGGTCAGGCGGCGGGCTTCTCCGCCGTGTCGGCGTCGTCGGCGACCCACAGGTCGTCGTCGGCGCGGAGCGTCTGGTAGGCGGCGTACGCGGCACCGGCAACGGCGACCACACCGACGACGATGAGGGCGACCCCACCGAACCCGAGGCCCTTCTTCTGCTGCCCCGGCGTGTACTTCGCCGCGGCCTTCTTCGCCTTCTTGCCCTTCTTCTGGGCGTCCTTCACGATCTTCTTGACGCGCGGGTCCTTCGCGAGGTCCTTCACGCTCATCACCGAACCAGCGGTCGCCACGAGGCCGGGGACGACCTCGGTCTGGAAGCGGTGCGACGCGCTGTGCGCGGCCGAGGTCGCTGCGTGCACGCCCGTCGCGACGGCGGGACGGATCCCGTTGTCGATCGCGTTCTGCACGCGGGGGGCGATGTCCTTGCGGGCTGCGTCAGCAGCGTGCGAGCGGGCCTCGGCGAGGATCGCGTTCGCGTGCTCGAGGACCTTGCGCTGCTCGCCGAGGAGCGAGGCCGTCTTGCCCTTGAGCTTCTTGATCTGCTTCCGACGCTTGCGCGGGATCTCGATCGTCGTCATCTGGTACCTCCATCGGATCGGCGTGACCCCATCCTGCCACCGAGCACCCTGACAGGTCACGGATCGTCGGCTGTGTGATCCGTGTCACCGTCAGGAGTGCATGCGAGAATCGACACATGTCTCTGCACACCGCTGTCGCAACGATCCACACGAACAAGGGCGACATCCGCGTCAACCTGTTCGGCAACCACGCTCCGAAGACCGTCAAGAACTTCGTCGACCTCGCGACCGGCAAGCAGGAGTGGACGCACCCCGGCACGGGCAAGGTCTCGACCGACAAGCTCTACGACGGTGTCGTCTTCCACCGCATCATCAAGGACTTCATGATCCAGGGCGGCGACCCGCTCGGTCAGGGCATCGGTGGTCCGGGCTACCGCTTCGACGACGAGATCCACCCGGAGCTCACCTTCCAGGAGCCGTACATCTTCGCGATGGCGAACGCCGGCATCCAGGGCGGGCGCGGCACGAACGGCTCGCAGTTCTTCATCACGACCGTGGCGACCCCCTGGCTGCAGGGCAAGCACACCATCTTCGGTGAGGTCGCCGACGACGAGTCGCGCGCGGTCGTCGACGCGATCGAGGGCGTCCCGACCGACGGTCGCGACAAGCCCGTCGAGGACGTCGTCATCGAGAGCATCGACGTCGAGGACGTCTGAACCCGGTGACCGACCAGGCCCCGGGGCGGGACAACTACTGCTACCGGCACCCGGACCGGCAGAGCTTCATCCTGTGCCAGCGGTGCGGGCGGACGATCTGCACCGAGTGCCAGACGCCGGCGGCCGTCGGCGTGCACTGCCCGGAGTGCGTGCGTGAACAGCGCGCGCAGTTCCAGGCGAACCGTCGTGCCTCCGGGGCCCCGGGCGGCCTGACCGTCGCCCGTCGTCGGTTCGCGATGATGGACCAGAAGGCGACCACGGTGATCATCGCCGTGTCGGTCGTGATCTGGCTGCTGAACCTGCTGTCCGGCAACGTCGTCAACCAGTGGCTCAGCTACTGGACGCCGTTGGTCGGGACACAGCCGTGGCGCCTCGTCACGGGGCTGTTCGTCCACTCGTCGATCTTCCACATCGGGTTCAACATGCTCGCGGTGTTCATCTTCGGGCGGATCCTCGAGAACCTCCTCGGCACGTGGCGCTTCGTCGCGCTGTACTTCCTGGCGGGCCTCGGCGGTGACCTCGCGGTGTCCCTGCTGACCCCCGGTACGCCGGTGGTCGGTGCCTCGGGTGCGATCTTCGGGCTGTTCGCGGCGTTCTTCGTGATCCAGCGCAGCCTCGGCTACAACGCCGTCCAGCTGCTCGTCATCATGGGGCTCAACCTCGTCGTCGGCTTCCTGCCCGGGACCAACATCTCGTGGCAGGCCCACGTCGGTGGCATCGTGCTCGGGTTCGTCACGGGCTTCGTCTTCTCGAAGACCCGGAACGTCCGGCAGCGTGGCCTGCAGATCGGGCTCCTCGTCGCCGAAGCGGTCCTGCTCGTGGCCGGGATCGGCGCCGCGTACATCAGCATCGGTGGCTACGCGATCGGCTGACGAGTCCGCCGCCGCTCAGGACGCCCCGTCCCACCACAGTGTGGGGCGGGGCGTTCTGCGTCTCCGGAGGCCGCTTTCCACAGCCGTGCGGTGAGTTCTCCACAGTTGGGGACAACTCGGTGAGTTACACGGGTGTGATTATCCCCACTGTGGACGGGCCTGTGGACAACTCGGGGGCGAGGGTGTGGATGGTCGTGTGGAAAGTGTGGACAACTGTGGAGAACGTGGTCCCGGGTGTGGACGGATGCGTCGGGGCGCTGTCGGGCTTGTGGAGAGCGAGCCGGGACCCGGGCCGGGCCGGGCCGGGCCGGGCCGGGACAGTCCGGGACAGGCCGGGACGAACGACGACGCCCGCCGTACCGGGCGGTACGACGGGCGTCGGGAGATGCTGGGCGGCGGTCAGCGCCACCGCGTGGTCATGAGGAACCCGATGAACATGATCCCGAAGCCGATCAGGATGTTCCACGACCCGAGCGACGGTACGGGCAGCGTCGTGTTCGAGATGTAGAAGACGATGACCCAGGCCAGCCCGATGAGCATGAAGCCGAACATGACCGGCTTGAACCACACGGGGTTGGGCTGGTCGCCCGCCGTGTCGACCGAGTCGGCTCGGGTCCTCCGGGCGGGCTTGGTGCGGTCCTTGTCCTTGGCCATGGCCGGTATCCTACCGTGACCACGTCTGTGGGAAGACCCTCAGCAGCCCGCGCACATCCCCCACGAGTACGGTGATCCGACCATGACCAAGATCCTCGTCGTCGACAACTACGACAGCTTCGTCTACACGCTCAACGGCTACCTGCAGCAGCTCGGCGCGGACACCGACGTCGTCCGGAACGACGCGTTCCCCGAGGACGAGATCGCCGAGCGCATCGCCGACTACGACGGTGTGCTGCTCTCGCCCGGGCCGGGCACCCCCGCGGACGCCGGTGTCTCGATCCCCACCGTGCGTGCGGCCGTCGACGCCGAGACCCCGCTGCTCGGCGTGTGCCTCGGGCACCAGGCGATCGCTGAAGCCATGGGCGCCACGGTGACCCACGCCGAGGAACTCATGCACGGGAAGACCTCGCAGGTCGACCACGACGACAGCGTGCTCTTCGCCGGTGTCCCGCACCCGTTCACCGCCACGCGGTACCACTCGCTCGCGATCGTCGACGGGACGGTGCCCGACGAGCTCACCGTCACGGCGCGGACCGCAGGTGGGGTGATCATGGGCGTGCAGCATCGTGACCACCCGGTGTACGGCGTGCAGTTCCACCCGGAGTCCGTCCTCACCGAGGGCGGGTACCGGATGGTCGGCAACTGGCTCGAGACCACCGGTCTGACCGGTGCTGCCGAGCGGGCCGCAGCGCTCAACCCGCTGATCGCCGAACACCGGTCCTGACGCCGGAGCGGTACGACCGCCGACGCGTCCGGTGACCACCGGCGCAGGCGACGTCCGCGGGGATGCTGCCGCGTGCCTCCAGGCCGACGGACGGACGCCCGCCGCAGCCGACGTGACGGACGGACTACTGTCCGGCGCCGCCGCCCTGGACGGTCCCGCTGCCGCCGCCACCGTCGCTGCCGCTGTCGTCGCCACCCCGGTCGGGGACGGACGGCGCCTGCGACGGCCGCTGTGCCGAGGCTGCGCAGTACGTCAGCGTGATGGTGCTGCCCTGCGCGACGTCGCCCTGCGGCACGCTCTGCTGCACCACGGTGCTGCCCGTGCAGGTGTACGTCGGGGACGCCACGACCTTCAGCCCGAGGTTCGCGAGTGCCTCGTTGGCGGCGCTGATCGGCTGCTGCGTGACGTCCGGCATCTGCACCTTGCCGTTGGAGACCGTCAGGTTGACGACGGAACCCTTCGTCAGCTGCGTGCTGCTGCCCGGGTCGCTGCTCATCACGGTGCCCTCGGGCACGTCGCTCGAGTAGTCGCTGTTGATCGCTCCGACCGCGAACCCGGCGTCCTTCAGGGCCTGTTCCGCCGCGTCCTGCGTCTGGTTGGCGACGTCCGGGACGGCGACCTGCTCCGGTCCCAGGGAGACGACGACGCGGATGCTCTGCTTGCGGGCGACGTTCGTGCCCTCCCCGGGCTCGGTGCGGATGACCGTGTCCTTGGCGACGTCGTCGGAGTTCTCGCCGACCTCGACGGCGCTGAGGTCTCGCTTCTCGAGTTCGGTCCGCGCCGAGTCCCACGTGGCGCCGACGACGTTCGGTACGGACACCGACGACGACACCGGTGCCTTGCCGGGCTGCAGGTTCGCGACGAAGAACACCACGCCCGCGATGACGGCGGCGGTGAGGATGATGCCGAGCCAGATCCAGGCGACCGGAGGGCGGTTCTGCGTGCGCTGGGGTCGGTGGTCAGCGGCGTCGTCGTCGAGCTCGCGGAACGCCACGGCAGGGTTCGAGGTCGTGCGGGGGTTCACGCCGAAGAGCATCGTGGACGCGTCGTGTGCCGCGTTCTGCTGGAGCGTGCGCGTGGACACCGGGACCTTGCCGGCGGCGGCCTGCTGCAGGTCGGTCCGGAAGTCCGCGGCGGTCTGGAACCGACGGGTGCGGTCCTTCACCAGGGCGTGCAGCGTCACCGCGTCGAGCGCCGGGGACACCTCGGGCACGAGCGTGGAGGGCGCGACCGGCTGCTCGCTCACGTGCTGGTAGGCCACGGCCACCGGGGAGTCGCCGACGAAGGGCGGGCGGCCGGTGAGCAGCTCGAAGAGCAGCACGCCGGTCGAGTACAGGTCGGTCCGGGCGTCGACGGTCTCACCGCGGGCCTGCTCCGGCGAGAAGTACGAGGCCGTCCCGAGGATCGAGGTCGTCTGCGCGACCGTCGCGGACGTGTCGGTGATGGCACGGGCGATGCCGAAGTCCATCACCTTGACCTGGCCGCTGTGCGTCACCATGACGTTCGCGGGCTTGATGTCGCGGTGCACCACGCCGGCGCGGTGCGAGTACTCGAGGGCGGTGAGGATCCCCTCGGTGATGCGGACCGCCTCGGCCGGGTCGAGCGGGCCGTCGTCGAGCACGTCGGAGAGTGCGCGACCGTCGACGTGCTCCATGACGATGTAGGGCACCTGGACCTGGGCGCCGGAGGGCTCGGTGACCGTCTCCTCGCCCGCGTCGTAGACGCGCACGATCGTCGGGTGCGCCATGCGGGCCGCCGCCTGGGCCTCCTGCCGGAAGCGGATCCGGAAGGTCGGGTCCGTGGCGAGGCTCGGCTTGAGGAGCTTCACCGCCACCTTGCGACCGAGTCGCGTGTCGGTGCCCACGTGCACCGTCGCCATGCCCCCACGACCGATGACGTCACCGATCTCGTAGCGGTCGGCGAGGAGCGTGATCCCCGCGGTCACACCTTCTGGCACGTACTCCTCCGAATGTTCGTCCGGGCAAGTGTACGGCAGGGGTTCCTGCCCGAACGCTGACGACGGGGGCTGCCGACGAACCGTTACACAACGGTGTCGACAGCCCCCGTTCGGGTGACGATCAGTTGGCGTCCTGCGGGCCCGTCGGGGTCGGGGTCGGGGTGCCCGAGGGCGTCGGGTCCTCGGCCTGTTCCCACGTCGCCGTCGCGGCGTCCGAGGACTCGGAGGCAGCGAGCGAGCCGCACGTGACCGTGTAGGTGAAGGACACCTCGTCGTTCACGGCGTCCGCCTGGATGGTGACGGCCGTCGAGCTGGTGTCCCCGGAGGTGGCTCCCGAGGCGTCCTTGCCGCCCGTGACCGTCCACGTGTACTTCGACACGTCGTAGCCGTCGGGGCACGTCGCGCCCGACCAGCTGAAGGTGACCTGGCCGGACTCGGACACCGTCCCCGCGGTCGGGGTGTTCGGCTTGTTGGCCGTCGGCGGCGTCGTGTACTGGGTGAGCGTGACGAGGGTGCCCTCGACGACGCTGCCGGTCGGGGTGAGGTCCGCGACGGTGCCGGCCTGCTCCGCCGTCGGCGCGGGGCTGCCGTCCTGCACGGTGACCTCGAAGCCGCGGCCCTGGAGCTCGTTCCGGACCTCGTCGGCGCTGCGGCCGACGTAGTCGCTCTTGTTCAGGAACACCCGTGCCGTGGTCGGTGTCGGTGTCGGCGTCGACCTGGTCGGCGCGGCCGAGGCCGACGTCGGTGCGGGGTCCGGGTCGTCGGAGCCGCCGAGCGCGAAGGCCGCGATGACCCCACCGATGACGAGCACCGCGAGGACCCCGACGAGCCACCAGATCCAGGCGCGCTTCTTGGTCGGCTCCTCGTCCTCCGGCGCTGCCGGTGACCGCGGCGTGCCGGGAGGGCCGGCGACGGCTCCGGCCTGCGTGCCGATGAGCGCGGTCGCCGCGTCGTTGCCCGGACGCTGCGGCGGGTTGAACGCGACGGTGCCCGCGCCGCCGACTGCAGGCACGGCGACGGTCGCTGCGGCGACGTCCCCGCGCCGCAGCGCCTGGGACGCGCGGGCCAGGTTCGCCGCGGTCGCCGGACGGTCCGCCGGCTTCTTGGCGATGCAGGACAGCACCAGTGCCGAGACCGGCTCGGGCACGTCACCGGGCAGCGCGGGCGGCTGCTCGTTGATGTGCGCCATCGCGATCGCGACCTGGGACTCGCCGGTGAACGGACGACGCCCGGCCAGGCACTCGTACGCGACGATGCCCAGCGAGTAGATGTCGGTCGACGGCGATGCCGGGTGGCCGCTCGCCTGTTCCGGGGACAGGTACTGGACGGTGCCCATCACCTGGCCCGTCGCGGTGAGCGGGACCTGGTCGGCGATGCGCGCGATACCGAAGTCGGTGATCTTCACACGGCCGTCGGGCGTGATGAGCAGGTTCCCGGGCTTGATGTCACGGTGCACCAGGCCGACGGCGTGGGCGGCCTGCAGGGCGTTCGCCGTCTGGGCGACGATGTCGAGCACCTTGTCGACCGGCAGCGTGTGCTCCCGCTCGATCATGGTGGACAGGGCCTCGCCCGGGACGAGTTCCATCACCAGGTAGGCGCTGCCGTCCTCCTCGCCGTAGTCGAAGACGTTGGCGATCCCCTCGTGGTTGACGAGGGCAGCGTGGCGCGCCTCTGCGCGGAAGCGCTCGAGGAAGCCCGGGTCGCCGAGGTACTCGTCCTTGAGGATCTTGAGTGCGACGGTCCGGCCGATGACGAGGTCGGTCGCCTGCCACACCTCACCCATGCCGCCGATCGCGACCCGCGAGGAGAGCTGGTACCGCCCACCGAAGGTGAGTCCGCTGGTGGGTCTCATTTGTTCAGCACCGCCTCCATGACCTTCTTCGCGACCGGGGCCGCGACCGTGTTGCCGACGCCGGACTGCCCGAGTCCGCCGCCGTTCCCGACGACGACCGCAACGGCCACCTCCGGGTTCTTCGCCGGGGCGAACCCCGTGAACCACAGCGTGTACGGATCACCCGTACCGCCTTCCGCCGTACCCGTCTTGCCGGCGACGTCGACTCCGTCGATCTTGGCATTGGTGCCGGTCCCGCCGCTCACGACGCTCTGCATCGCCTCGGTCAGGTCGGCGGCCTCGGAGCCGGACAGCGGGTCGCTGTACTGCTTCGGCGAGAACGACTCGACGGTCTTCAGGTCGCTCGTGGTGATCGAGTCGACGAGCGAGGGCTGCATGACCTTGCCGCCGTTCGCGATGCCGGCCGACACCATCGCCATCTGCAGCGGCGAGACGCGCACGCTGGCCTGCCCGAACGCGCTCAGCATGAGCTGGGCGGTCGAATCGACGTCGGGGTACTGGCTCGCGGTGGCGCGCATCGGGACCTCGATGGCGTCACCGAAGCCGTACTCGTCCGCGACGGACTTGATCGTGTCGTACCCGAGCTTCTGGCCGAGCTCGGCGAACGGGATGTTGCACGAGAACTGGATCGCCGTCCGGAGCTTCACCGTGTCGCCGCCGCCGCAGGAGCCGCCCTCGGCGTTGTTGATGTACGAGCTGGTGCCCGGCAGCTGCAGGCGCGACGGGTTCGGGAACTCGGAGTCGAGCGAGTACTTGCCGTCCTTGAGCGCGGCGGAGGCCACGACGAGCTTGAAGACCGATCCCGGCGTGTACAGGTCACCGCCGATCGCCCGGTTCTGCAGCGGGGTCGGGGTCTGCTGCAGCAGGGCGTCGTACTGCTGCTTGACCTGCGCGGTGTCGTGCGAGGTCAGGGCGTTCGGGTCGTACGCCGGCTTCGACACCATCGCCAGGATCTTGCCCGTGCTGGGCTGGATCGCGACGACCGCACCGCTGTTCTCGCCGAGTGCGTCGTACGCGGCCTGCTGCACGTCCGGGTCGATGGTGAGGTTGACGTTGTCGCCCTGGACGTCCTGCCCGGTGAGGATCGCGTTGAGGTTCTGGAAGAACGACGCGTCGGAGTTGCCGGAGAGCACGGCGTTCTCGGCGCTCTCGATGCCCGTGTTGCCCTGGCCGATCGTGAAGTAGCCGGTCACGGCGGAGTACAGCGCACCGTTCGTGTACTTGCGCTGGTACTGGTACTGGTCGTCCGAGGGGGTCGACTCGGCGATCGGGCTGCCGTCGACCAGGATCGCGCCGCGCTTGGTCGAGTAGCTGTCCAGGATCGTGCGGGAGTTCCGCGAGTCGGCACGCAGGGTGTCGGCGGCGAAGAACTGGATCGAGGTCGTCGACACGAAGAGCGCGACGAACATGAGCACGATGACGGTCGAGACGCCGCGGAGCTGTCGGTTCACCGGGTGCGCTCCTTCCTGGTCGTCGCACCGCGTCCGGAACGGCCACGGGCGGCGGGGACCGCGCCCTGCTGGACGCGCTGTTCTGCGGGGATCGAGTCGGTCAGTCGTAGCAGCATCGCCGCGATGATCCAGTTCGCGATGAGCGACGAGCCACCCGCGGCCATGAAGGGTGTGGTCAGACCGGTCACCGGGATGATCCGGGTGATGCCGCCGACGACGACGAACACCTGCAGGGCGATGATGAAGCCGAAGCCGACACCGAGCAGCTTGCCGAAGTCGTCCTGCGCCATGAAGGCCACGCGGAGGCCCCGCGACGCCAGCACGATGAACAGGGCGAGGATCGCGAAGACGCCGATCAGCCCGAGTTCCTCGCCGAGCGACGCGACGATGTAGTCCGCGTTGGCGACGGGCGTGATGTACGGACGGCCCTGACCGAGGCCGGTACCGGTGATCCCGCCGTTCGCGAAGCCGAACAGGCCCTGGACGAGCTGGTAGCTGCCCTGGGTCTGTCGGTCGAAGATCGCCTGGTCGAACGGGTCGAGCCACTGCTCGAAGCGACCCCGCACGTAGACCAGGACCGACTGCGCGACGAGGGCACCGCCGACGAACAGCCCGAGCCCGATGACGACCCAGCCGAGCCGGGCGGTCGCGACGTAGATCATCACGAGGAACAGGCCGAAGTAGAGCAGCGCCGTGCCGAGGTCGCGCTGGAACACCAGGACGGCCATGGCCGACGCCCACATCACCAGGATCGGGCCGAGGTCACGGGCGCGCGGGAAGGTCATGCCGGCGAACTTCTTGCCGACGATCGACAGCGAGTCCCGGGCGGTGACGAGGTACCCGGCGAAGAACAGCGCCATCGTGATCTTCGCGAGCTCGCCGGGCTGGAACGAGAACGGGCCGATGCGGATCCACACGCGGGCGCCCCCGACGTTCTCCCCGATGCCGGGGAGCATCGGGAGGAGCAGCAGCGCGATCGTCGCGAACATGAAGATGTAGCGGTAGCGCTGCAGGAAGCGGTGGTTGCGGACCGCGACGACGGTGATCGTCGCCAGGACCATCGCGAGCATCGTCCAGACGATCTGCTTGACGCCGATCGCGTCCCAGCCGGTCAGGCCGTTGTGCACGTCGATGCGGTAGATCTCGGCGATGCCGATGCCGTTGAGCACCAGGGCGATGGGCAGCACGAACGGGTCCGCGTGCTTCGCGACGACGCGGAGCACCACGTGCATGACGAGCGCGAGGCCGAGGATCCCGCCGCCGACCCAGAGCACACCGGTGTCGAAGATGCGGCCCTTGGTGCCGAGCTGGACGAGCACCATCGCGCCGGCGCAGATGCCGCACGCGATGACGAGCAGCACGAGCTCGAGGTTCCGGGCCCGGGCCGGCTCCCGCAGCTTGATGGTGATCGCCTGCGTGAAGGACTGCGCGGTCGCGGTGCTCATCGGCCGTCCCCCGGGCTCTCGGACGGCGAGGCGCTGCCGGACGGCGAGGCGCTGCCCGACGGTGACCCCGACCGGGTCGGGGTGGGCGACGGCGACGAGTCCGCATCGCCGCCCGTGCCGGCCTGGTCCTGGCCGGTCTCGGCGGCCTTCCGCAGCCGGTCCACGATGTCGCGCGCGTCGGAGAGCGAGGTCGCGTTGATCGTCGACCGCACGTTCTCGCGCGTGTAGTCCGGGAGCGACGTGACCGAGATGTCGGTGTCCTCGTAGACGTCCGACAGCGCGATCGGCCCGATCGACTGCTGCACGCCCTGGTAGATGGCGACCGTGCCGCGGTCGGTGCCGACGTAGTAGTGCGCCTGGGTGATCCGCCAGCCCAGGAACACCGCCCCCACGAGGGCCGCGACGGCGACGACGAGCGCGATCGACCAGGCCACGCGGCGTCGGATGCGCCGACGGCGGTCCTCGGCGATGAGCTCGGCGAAGTACTGGTCGGACTCGGGCTCGAAGTGGGAGTCCTCCGGCACGGCGCTCACCTTGAGCGGGTGGAGCAGGATCGTGGGGAGGCGGATCGGCTTGCGACCGGTCGACGCCTCGAAGGTCAGGGGTGCCGCGGCGGAACCGACCGTGGTGGCGGCGGCGTCGTCGTCCTCGGGTTCCGTGTCGGTGACGTCCATCACGACGACGGTCACGTTGTCCGGGGCACCGTGGTCGAGCGTCTCCTTGACCAGGCGCTGCGTCACCTGGTTCGCGTCCATGGTCGACGCGAGCGCGTGCCGGATCCGCTCCTCGGCCAGGTACGACGACAGACCGTCCGAGCAGAGCAGCCAGCGGTCGCCGGTCTGGATGTCCATGACGGCGGTGTCGACCTCGGGGGCGGCGTCGACGTCGCCGAGCACGCGCATGAGCACCGAGCGCCGGGGGTGGACGGCGGCTTCCTCCGGCGTGATGCGACCGCTGTCGACGAGGCGCTGCACGAAGGTGTGGTCGGAGGTGATCTGCTGCAGCTCGCCGTCGCGCAGGCGGTAGATGCGGGAGTCGCCGATGTGCGCGATGGCGATCTGCTCGCCGACCCGGATGAGTGCGGACACCGTGGTGCCCATGCCGGTGAGTTCCTGGTGCTCGAACACCGTCTCGGTGATGAGCTGGTTCGCGGCGATGAGCGCGGACTGCAGGGCGAACTCGGCATCGTGCGCGGACGGGAACTCGCGGTCGACCTCGCGGATGCGGCGGATGGCGATCGCGGACGCGACGTCGCCGCCGGCGTGGCCGCCCATGCCGTCCGCGACGGCGAAGAGGTGCGTGCCGGCGTAGCCGGAGTCCTGGTTGTTGGCGCGGATGCGCCCCACGTGGGACACAGCGGCGCTCAGCGTGCGAGCCGTCATGTCCCGGTTACCGCCGCAGCTCGAACGTCGTCGTCCCGATCGTGATCGGCGTCCGTTCCGCGATGGTCACGGGCCCGGTCACCTTCTGACCGTTGACGAACGTGCCGTTCGTGGACTCGAGGTCGGACAGGACCCAGCCCTCGCCGCGGAGGTCGAGGCGGGCGTGGTTGGTCGACGTGTAGTCGTCGCGGATGACGACGTTCGACTCGCTGGAGCGTCCGATGGTGATCGGACCGCCGCCGAGGGGCATCTCCATGCCCTCGCGGGAGCCCTCGGTGATGACGAGGCGCGTCGCGACGCCGGTCGGCGGTGCGGAGCCGGACTGCTGCTGTGTCGGGCCCGCGGGTTGGCCGATCAGCTCCGTGAACGCGCCGGGCGCTGCGGCTGCAGGAGCCGCGGCGGCGGGCACGGTCGGCGTCGTCGGTGCGGACGCTCCGGCCTTCGGGTCGGTCGGGATGGTGCGGACACGTTGGCCGAACAGGTCGCTCCGCAGGGCGAAGACGATGACGAACACGAACAGCCACAGCACCGCGAGGAAGGCGAAGCGCAGGACGAGCAGGGTCAGGCCCGTGGTCATCGCGCACCTCCGTCGTTCTCCGGGATCACCCGGAACACCATACGGGTACGACCGATCTCGATGGTGGAGTCCGGCTCGACGATGGCCTGCTGGAAGCGTTCGCCGTTCAGCTTCGACCCGTTCGTGGACCCGAGGTCGTTGGCCTGCGCGTGCTTGCCGTCCCAGATGATCTCGACGTGCTTCCGACTCGTCCCGGTGTCGGCGACGGTGATGTCCGCGTCGGTGCCGCGCCCGATCACGGTGCGGCCGCGGTGCAGCCGGTGGCGCTGCGACCCGATGTCGAGCACGGCGACCCACGCCACGTCACGCTGCACCGTCGACGAGTCGACCTGCAGGATGCCGGTGGACAGCGTGCCGTCCTGCTGCAGCGTGATCGAGACCGGTCCGGAGAAGGAGTAGTTCTGTGCCACCGCGTGCTGCTGCACCATCTGCGACAGCTCGTCGATGAGCGGGCGCCCGATGTCGTTCATCCGCGTGTGGTCCGGCGGCGCGAGGCGCACCGTGAACTCGTTCGGGACGAGGATCCGCTCGCGGGAGACCACGGCGGCCTTCGTGTCGAGCTCCCGCCGCAGCGCGCTGGAGATCTCGACGGGCTGCACGCCGGAGCGGAAGGTCTTCGCGAAGGTGCCGTTGACGGCGCGCTCCAACCCTCGCTCGAAGCTGTCCAAGAGGCCCATGTGTCTCCGTGTTCGTCGGTCAGGGACCACTGCATGGTAGTGGGTGGCGCTCGTGCCCGTCTGTGCGTGGTCACGGGCACCCTCCGTCGCGTGCTAGTGTTGCCGGGCTGGCGCGAGTGGCGGAATTGGTAGACGCGCACGGTTCAGGTCCGTGTGCTGGAAACGGCGTGGGGGTTCAAGTCCCCCCTCGCGCACCAGGTGAGGAACGGCCCCCGGAGGAATCCGGGGGCCGTTCCGCGTTCCGGCGCCGATGCTCCCCACGACCGGCCTGGAGGCTCGTCCCACCTCCGTCCGTCGGCCGCAGCCGTGCACGGATCGGGTCCGCCTCGGCACGCCGACCGGGTCGGCCCATCGACCCCGTGGTGACCGCCGGCCTGCCCGTTCTGGGGGTTGCCCCTCCGCTGCCGCTCTCCGCACACTGATCGGCGTCGTACCGGGTCGTGCCGGTGCGCCTGCTCCTGGAGGACCCATGCGGACGTCGTCCGTGACCGCTGCCGTGGTCGCACTCGGGACCGCGCTCGTCGCGGTCGTCACCACCAGCGTCGGGGTCGCCCCCGCGCACGCCGCGCCGTCGTGCCGCGGTGACCGGATCACGGTCGCCGAGCTGTCCGGTGGCTGCGTCGTCGCGTCCGGCTCGGTCGTGCTCCCCGACGGTCGCGTCTTCGCGGTGCCCGACGCCGGCACGACGGTGACCGCGCTGCCGGTGGCGACGACGACCGGTGGTGACCCCGGGGACGCCTCGGTGACGAACACCGGCGCGGCAGGCATCGCCGTGGCGGTCGACGGCCGCTGGTCCGGCGCCACTGCTGCCGTCCGGCGGGTGCTCGCACTGCGCGAGGGCCGCGTCGCCGCCGGGCACGACGCCGGTGCGGGTGCGGCCACGACCGGCACCGGATCGGCGGCCTCGAGCTGCACGGACCGGTCCTACACGCTCCTGGCGTACCGCTGGACGAGGGACGTCCGGTGGTGGTCGAACCCGACGGGAGCGAAGGCGGCGGACCGCGTGGCGATCCGCGCGGGTGCGACGGCGTGGAGCGGACGGCTCGGGACCTGCGGGCGCTCGATCACGTCGAGTGCCGCGAACACCTGGGTCAGCACGACGGCGAGGACCCCCGCGGTCTCGAGCACCGGGGGCTGCGGCGACCCCGACCGTCGGAGCGTCACCGGCTGGGGCTCCCTGCCCGCGGGCACGCTCGCGACCACGTGCGTGTGGTCGCAGGACGGCATCGCGGTCGAGGCGGACCAGCGCTACTCGACCCGGTACGCGTGGTCGTCGACGGCGACGTGCTCCGGGAACCGGTACGACCTGCGCGGCGTCGCGACGCACGAGTGGGGGCACGCGTACGGCCTCGGGCACACCGCAGCCTCGTCGGCCCTCGTCATGAAGCCCGCGGCCGCGCCGTGCGACGTCGCCCAGCGCAGCCTCGGGCTCGGGGACGCCCTGGGCATCGACGCCCGGTACTGACGATCGCCACCGGTGCCCGGCGCCGGCGCACACCGGCCACCGCCGCCGCGGGACGCGCAGGTCGCGGGACCCTGCACTCTCTAGGATCGACCGCATGACGAGCACGATGCCGGGCTTCGGCTCCGCGCGGATCACCCAGATCGGGTTGCGCGACCGCGTGTACGACCGGGTGCTCGAGGTGCTCATGGGGCACGACGTCGAGCCCGGGATGCGCCTGTCGATCGACGGTCTCGCCCGGACGCTCGGCGTCTCCCCGACCCCGGTGCGCGAGGCCCTCGTGCAGCTCGAGCGGACCGGCCTGGTCACGCGCGAGGCCAACAAGGGGTACCGCGTCGCGCCGCCGCTCGCCGGCGACCAGCTCGAGGCGCTGTTCGACGCGCGGCTCATCGTCGAGAGCGGGGCGGTCGAGCTCGCGGCACGCGGGGACGTGGCCGTGCTGCGGGAGCGGCTCGCTGCGGCGCTCGCCGAGCAGGAGGCCGTGGCCGCCGAGGTCGCCCGGGTCGGCGCCCGCCGTGCGTCCGAGGAGCTGATGGCCCGGTTCTTCCGCTCCGACTGGCGTTTCCACCAGCTCGTGTTCGACGCGACGAGGAACCCCTTCCTCGAGGAGATGTCCGCGATCATCACGACGCGGGTGCACCGCATGCGGCAGATCGTCGAGGGCGGGGACGACGACACCGAACGGGCGGTCGCCGAGCACCGTGCGGTCCTCGATGCCCTCGCCGTGGACGCGCCCACGGCCGTGGCGGCGATGCGGCACCACATCGACGCGGTGCGGGTGCGCTCCCGGGCCGACGCGTCACACTCCGCCTGACGGAACGGGGTTGCGCTCTGGCTCAGCGCGAGTATCTTTCCTATAGGAAAGAGGTTCGAGGATGAACCGCGTGATGCAAGGGAGCACTCCGTGAGCACACCGCAGGACTGGGTCGAGCAGGACTGGGACCCGGACAG
This sequence comes from Curtobacterium sp. P97, assembly GCF_023712445.1. Classification (NCBI taxonomy): domain Bacteria; kingdom Bacillati; phylum Actinomycetota; class Actinomycetes; order Micrococcales; family Microbacteriaceae; genus Curtobacterium; species Curtobacterium sp. P97. The sequence goes on from NZ_JAMAYF010000012.1 coordinate 118,868, forward strand.
CTGGACCGACCGGACGTGGCCGATCGCCGTCTGCCTGCACGGCTTCGACCGGGTCACGCGGGACGGCACCGCCTTCCACGACGCCCCCGTCGAGGTGTGGGACGACGTGTTCGCGCAGATCGCCGCAGCGGGCTTCTCGCTCGCCGAGCTGGCCGACAGCCACGTCCGCCCCGCGGACCTCGAACGGTCCCGGCGCGACGAGCTCTTCGCGGTCGCGGCGGCCTACGGCGTGGGGATCCCGTCGGTGCACCTGCAGCGTCGGAGCGTGATCCAGCCCGGGCACGAGGAGGAGAACCTCGCCTACGCCCACCGCACGATCGACGCGGCGGCCGAGTGGGGCATGCAGGTGTTCTCGACCGGACTGCACCAGCCGTTCTCGGAGGCCCAGCAGCGCGCGCTCTGGTTCTGGACGGCTCCCGGGCCGAAGGACCCCGAGGACCCCGACGTGTGGGACGCGGCCGTCCGACGCCTCCGCGAACTCGGGGAGCACGCGGCGAGCGTCGGCCTGCCGATGGCCCTCGAACTGTACGAGGACACCTACCTCGGCACCGCGGACAGCGCGGTCCGGCTCGTCGAGGAGATCGGGCTCGACACCGTGGGTCTCAACGCCGACGTGGCGAACCTCGTCCGCCTGCACCGTCCGGTCGAGGACTGGCGGGAGCTCTTCGCGAAGACGATGCCCCACACGAACTACCTGCACGTGAAGAACTACACGCGCGACGAGGCGGGCGACGGCAGCTGGGCGACGAGTGCGCCGAGCACGATGGAGACCGGGCTCATCAACTACCGCCAGGTCCTCCGGGACGCGGTCGCCGACGGCTTCCGCGGGATCGTCATGACCGAGCAGTACGGCGGGGACAGCCTCGGCGTCTGCGCCACCAACCAGCAGTACATCCGGTCGGTGCTCGCCACGACGAGCATCGGCACGAAGCACGGAGGAGCAGTCCGATGAGCACCCTCGACATCGCCGTCGTCGGGTCCGGGTACATGGGCGGCGGGATCGCCCAGGTCCTCGCCCTCGCTGGTCACACCGTCCGCATCGCCGACGTCTCGGCCGAGATCGCGCAGCAGAACCTCGAGCGGCTGATCCGGGAGACGGGCCAGTTCGTCGCCGACGGCCTGTTCCCGGAGGACGCCGTCGCGCGGGTCACCGCGCACCTCAGCGCCGCCGAGTCGATCGAGGCCGCCGTCGCGGACGCCGACTTCATCGAGGAGGCGGTCCCCGAGAAGCTCGCGATCAAGCACGAGACCCTGCGTCGGATCAGCGCCGCCGCCCGACCCGACGCCGTCATCGGCTCGAACACGTCGACGATCCTCATCGAGAGCCTCGCCGAGGCCGTCACCGGTCCGGAGCGCTTCCTCGGCGTGCACTTCTCGAACCCGGCGCCGTTCATCCCCGGTGTCGAGCTCATCCCGCACCCCACCACCGGCGAGCACGCCGTCACCGTCGGCGAAGCAGTCGTCGCGGCGACCGGCAAGCAGTCCGCACGGGTGCAGGACTCGACCGGGTTCGTGCTGAACCGCCTGCAGTACGCCCTGTTCGAGGAAGCATCGAAGATCGCGGACGAGGGCATCGCCAGCCCCGACGACATCGACACGATCGTCCGGACGACCTTCGGATTCCGCCTGCCCTTCTTCGGCCCGTTCGCGATCGCGGACATGGCGGGACTCGACGTCTACGCGTTCTGCTTCGAGTCGCTGCAGACCCGCTGGCCCGAGCGCTTCGCCACCCCGCCGACGCTGCAGCAGCACGTCGACGCCGGCGAGCTCGGCACGAAGACCGGATCGGGCTACCTCGACGTGCCCGCCGACCGCACGCCGGAGCTCGTCGCCTACCGGAACAGGGCCTACGTCGCCATGCAGGAGCTCCTCGACGAGCTCGGCCCGGCCCCGATCCACTGAAGGAGCACGCGATGCGCAACGAGCAGCAGACCGTCGTCCTCACCGGCGCGGCGTCCCCGCGCGGCATCGGCCGTGCGACCGCCCACCACCTGGCCGAGCAGGGCTGGAACGTGGGGATCGTCGACCTCGACCAGGCCGCGAGCGAGGCCGTCGCCGCCGAACTCCGCGAGCAGCACGGCGTGCAGGCCGTCGGCGCGGGCGCGGACGTCGCCGACGAGGCCGCCGTCCGGGCCGCCTTCGACACCATCGAGGCCGGGCTCCCGCCGATCGCGGCACTCGTGAACCTCGCGGGTGTCTCGTCGGCGCACGCCTACCTCGACCTGCCCGAGGGGGAGTGGCACCGGGTGCTGAGCATCAACCTCGACGGGGTGCACTTCGCCGGTCTCCGGGCAGCCGAGTCGATGGTGCGGAACGGGTACGGCCGCATCGTCAACCTGTCGTCGGTCTCCGCGCAGCGCGGCGGCGGGACGTTCAGCAAGACGCCGTACTCGGTCGCGAAGGCCGGCGTGATCGGCCTCACCCGCGGGATGGCCCGCGAGCTCGGGCAGCACGGCGTGACGGTGAACGCCATCGCGCCCGGCCCGATCGACACCGACATCATGGGCGGCACCCTCTCCGAGGAGCGCAAGGCCGAGATGGCTGCCGACGGTGTCCTGCCGCGCATCGGCACGCCGCGGGACGTCGCCGCCGCGGTCGCCTACCTCGTCAGCGCCGACGCCGGGTTCGTGACGGGTCAGACCCTGAACGTCGACGGCGGCCTCTACATGCACTGAACCCGACGGCACGCACCGGAGCCGACGGCTCCGACCACCAGAACGACCACTCATGATCGCGAAGGAGCGATTCGTGTCCGCAAGCAGCCCCGCCCTGGGGTCCACCCACGACCCGGCACTGAGGTCCGCGATCGCCAAGGCGACCAAGCACCTCATGCCGATGCTGGTCATCCTGTACTTCGTCGCCTTCCTCGACCGCACCAACGTCGGCTTCGCCGAGGAGGCCCTGAGCGTCGACCGGAACATCTCCGACGCGGCCTTCGCCCTCGGCGCCGGCATCTTCTTCATCGGCTACGCGATCTTCGAGATCCCGTCCAACCTGCTGCTCAAGCGCTTCGGGGCGCGCTTCTGGCTCGCCCGGATCGCCGTCACGTGGGCATCGTCGCCGCACTGTTCTCGTTCACGACGAACGACACGATGTTCATCGTCCTGCGCTTCCTGCTCGGTGTGACCGAGGCGGGACTGTTCCCGGGCGTGATCATGTACCTGTCCGAGTGGTTCCCGAACAAGGTCCGCGTGCGGATGTTCGCGATCTTCTACCTCGCGCAGCCGTTCTCGCAGATGATCGGCGCACCGCTGTCCGGCGGGCTCATCAGCGTCGGTGACCAGGTCACCCCGTTCCACGGCTGGCAGGTCATGTTCTTCGGCGAGGGCATCCTCGCGGTGCTGGCCGGTGTCGCGGCGCTGTTCTTCCTGACGAACAGCCCGCAGCAGGCGAAGTGGCTGGAACCGGGGGAGAAGCAGTCGCTCACCGCGGCGATGGCCCGTGAGGACACCGCCCGCAACGAGGACGGCCCGAAGGGCATCTGGAAGGCGATGGCGAGCGGCCGCGTCTGGTACTTCACGATCATCTACTTCTGCCTGCAGGTCGCCGTGTACGGCACGACGTTCTACCTGCCGCAGCAGGTGTCGTCACTGCTCGGGCAGGACGTCGGCTGGCAGGTCGGCCTCGTCGCGGCGATCCCGTGGCTCGTCGGACTGGTCGCCTGCTACCTCGTCGGGTCGAAGGCCGACACCGTGGGTCGTCGCCGCCGCTGGGGGACGATGTTCTACATCACGACCGGGCTGTCCATCCTCGGGTCGGCGTGGGCGGGTGCGAACGGCCAGCCGGTCCTCGGCATCCTGTTCATCACCCTCGCCGTCGCGAGCTTCCTGGCGGTCGGCCCGATCACCTGGGCCTACCCGACGGCGTTCCTCACCGGTGCGGCGGCGGCCGCGGGCATCGGCCTGATCAACTCGCTCGGCAACCTCGGTGGCTTCGTCGCCCCGATCATGCGCACCGCGATCAACGAGGCGGTGCCGACCGACAGCGGGGCCTTCGGCATCGTGTCGCTCGGTGTCCTGGCGTTCGTCGCCGCCGTGATGATCTCCTGCACCAGGTTCTTCCGGGGCGCGAAGGCCGACGAGCTGCTCGACACCTCGCACGTGGCCACCACCTCGACGAAGGGGACGACGCGATGACCCGGTTGTACAACGACCCGGCAGCCTTCGCCGACGAGGCCACCGACGGCTTCGTCGCGGCGAACGAGCGGTGGGTCCGCAGGGTGCACGGCGGTGTCGCCCGCGCGACCACCAGTCCGGACGGCACGGTCGCCGTCGTGATCGGCGGTGGTTCGGGGCACTACCCGGCGTTCGGCGGTCTCGTCGGGCACGGGCTCGCCGCCGGCGCGGCGATGGGGAACCTGTTCGCCAGCCCGTCCGCGCAGCAGGTCGCCGCGGTCTGCCGTGCCACCGAGCACGGTGGCGGCGTGCTGCTCAGCTACGGCAACTACGCCGGCGACGTGCTGAACTTCGACGCCGCGGCCCGCACGCTCGAGGACGAGGGCATCCCCGTCCGCACGGTCCGGGTGACCGACGACGTCGTGTCCGCACCGGCCGGTGCCGAGGCCGACCGGCGCGGGATCGCGGGCGACCTCTGCGTGTTCAAGGTCGCCGGGGCCGCGGCCGAGCAGGGGCGCCCGCTCGACGACGTCACCGCCGTGGCGGCCCGCGCGAACGACCGGACCCGGAGCTTCGGCGTCGCGTTCTCGGGCTGCTCGCTGCCCGGTGCCGAGGAGCCCCTGTTCGAGGTGCCCGAGGGACGGATGGCGATCGGCATGGGCATCCACGGTGAACGCGGCATCGACGAGACCGACGTGCCGAGCGCCGACGGTCTGGCGGCGCTGCTCGTCGAACGGCTGCTCGACGAGGTGCCCGCGGGCGTCACGGTCGAGGGCGCCCGGGTGGTCCCGGTGCTCAACGGGCTCGGCAGCGTGAAGTACGAGGAGCTCTTCGTCGTCTACGGCTCGGTGCAGCGACGGCTCCGGGACGCCGGTGTCGCGATCGTGGAGCCGGAGGTGGGCGAGCTGGTCACGAGCTTCGACATGGCCGGGGTCTCGCTGACGCTGTTCTGGCTCGACGACGAGCTCGAGGAGCTGTGGTCGGCACCCGCGGACACGCCCGCCTTCCGCAAGGGCGGGGCGGTCCCGCAGGAGCGGGTCGCCGAGGACGTGGTCGCCGCCGACGAGGAGGGCATCGTCATCGGTCCGGCGAGCGACGACTCGCGTGCCGCGGCCGGTCGGATCGCAGCGGGCATCAGCGCCGTGCGCGCGGTGCTCGACGACCACGCGGACGAACTGGGCCGCATCGACCAGGTCGCTGGGGACGGCGACCACGGCATCGGGATGCAGCGCGGCTCGCACGCGGCGGACACCGCCGCCGCGGACGCGCTCGCCCGGGGTGCGGGGGCGGGGACGCTCCTGCGGGTGGCGGGTGACGCCTGGTCCGACCGGGCAGGCGGGACGTCCGGTGCGATCTGGGGTGCCGCCCTGGAGGCGCTGGGTCGCGTCGTCGGGGACGACGCGCGTCCGACGTCGGCGACGGTCGCGGACGCGGTGCGGGCCGCCACCGAGGCGGTGCTGGCCTTCGGGGCCGTGCCCGGCGACAAGACGATGGTGGACGCCCTCGTCCCCTTCGACGAGGAGCTGCGGCGCCGGCTCGAGGCCGGCGATGCCCTGGGCACCGCGTGGCGGACGGCGGTGGACGCCGCCCGCCGGGCAGCGGACGCGAGCGCGGACCTGCTGCCGCGGAAGGGCCGCGCGCGGACGCACGCGGAACAGGCCGTCGGGACCCCCGACCCGGGCGCGGTGTCCTTCGCGCTCGTCGTCGAGACCCTGGCGGCGACGATCGACGAGGAAGGAACGGGAGCATGACGCTACGACTGGTGGTGGGCTCGGACGACGCGGGCTTCGACTACAAGGAGGTCATCAAGCGGGACCTCGAGGCCGACGACCGCGTGGCCAGCGTGGTCGACGTGGGCGTCGACGCGGACGG
>NZ_JAMAYF010000129.1:0-445 GCF_023712445.1 Curtobacterium sp. P97
GAGCAAGGCAAACGACACGGCTGCTACCGCTGTGGCCCGTCAGGTGCTGAACGCTATGGCGGCCGTTGAAGTGGGAAACACCACCGGGGAATGAGGCCAGCTGTACCGACACTGTCGCAGGTGTTGTGACAATTACCGCTGGCTCGGAAACCGCCCGTGTGAACGCTCCTGCACCTATCACCAAGGTGGAATGCGCCAATGTACCCGCCAGCTGTACTGGACCGACAGCAGTTCCCGCTTCCTTCTCCACCACCGTGACCTACAAAGGCGGCAGCAAAGCTGACGTGAAACTCACTGCTGCTAAGTAAGCCAATTCTAATTCGCTAGCCGCCCTCCGGGGCGGTTTTTTCATTACCCGCGCTACCCTCTCCCCATGCCCCCCACGCCCGCCCTCAAAGAATGGGACGCCCAGTGTCAGGTGCTCACCCGCTGTCAAATCACTTTC
>NZ_JAMAYF010000130.1:0-445 GCF_023712445.1 Curtobacterium sp. P97
GTCCTGGGGCGTGCCGAGCCCGTACATCCCGTCGCCCGCCGACCCGATGGACACGGTGCCGATGCGGGCCCCGCCGGCGATGAGCTGCTCGTACACCGGGGCCACGTAGAACTCGCCGTTCACCCGTGCATCGGCCGCGATCATGCCGTCGGCGCCCCGGACGAAGTCACGGCCCCGGGCGACGGTGTAGATGCCCACCGTTGCCTCGTCGGAGATGACCTCCTTCTCGACCACCCGGGTCACCATGCCGTCGGCGTCCTTGGCCACGAACGACCACTTGGGGTCGTCGGCCCGCATCGTCAGATCAGACCGTCGAGGTCGCCGAGGGCGGCCACGTAGTCGGAGAACGGGTGGTCGACGTACTGGTCGCTGTTGGCGATCACCAGCTGGTCGTCGCCGTCGATGAGTTCCCGGGCGGCCAGCACCGTGCAGGCAGCCCCCTCGG
>NZ_JAMAYF010000131.1:0-445 GCF_023712445.1 Curtobacterium sp. P97
GACCAGACGGGCCTGTCGCGCCTGGCCGAGCAGCTGCGCTCGGAGATGACCGGCTTCCTGGCCGCGATGCGGAAGTAGCGCTCCACCCGTCGGGGTGAGCCCGGCCGCCGGACCCTCCAGGTCCGGCGGCCGGCGCCGATGACGCGGACGAGGTGTGCACCGTGCGCGCCGCACCGGAGGACGTCGTGGGCACGAGCTGGACCGCCGACCGCAGGATCCTCGCCGCCGGCACGGTGGCGACCGTGGTGCTCGGCTTCTCCGTGGCCGCCGCGGTCGACGCGCTCGCCGCCCCCGACGTGCCGGTCGCCGACGGGTTCGGCCCCGGGGACGGGTTGAGCCGCTGGGTGCTCGGCACCGCCGACCCGGCGGCGCTGGTCACCGCCGCCGCGACGGCGCCCGGGGTGGTCAACGCCCAGCCGCTGTTCGGCGGCGGGGTGCTGGTGGC
>NZ_JAMAYF010000132.1:0-444 GCF_023712445.1 Curtobacterium sp. P97
GCGTCGAAGCGAGCTAGGAGTTCGGCGACGGCAACGGGGGACACCGGAAGCCCACCGACGAAGCCCACCTCTGATCCGCGGACCGTGCACCCGCCTCGGTCGTCCGGGTCGTCCGGGGCGTCGAGATGACGCCCGCGCGGGTGATTGCCGGGGCTTGTTCGGATACCGACCTCGGCCTCGGTCTCGGTCACCTCATCGACCTTGGCCGCCACATCGACGTCGGCATCCGACACGGCTTCGGGGTCGTGGGCGGGGTCGGCCGCGGTGTGCGGGTCGGGCTGTGCGGTGCTGGCGGGGTCGAGGAGGGGGCCGTGGTGGTCGAGGTCGGTCAGGTCGGCGCGCAGGTGGAGGTTCCAGCGGGCGGCGGCGACGTCGTCGGGGAGTGCTTGCCAGGGGCGGGTGATGAGCTGGTGGTGGGCTGCGGTGCGCAGGACGCCGATGGGT
>NZ_JAMAYF010000133.1:0-444 GCF_023712445.1 Curtobacterium sp. P97
TTGTTACACCTGATCGGTTGGATTTTAAAATGTACAAATGCCACCAGAACCGAAATACCAGTAATAAGCCATGTACAAAACGGAGAGGAAAATCACAACAGCTGCTATTTTTTGGATAGAACCCATATAGTTGTGCAGAAACTTCTGTACCAATTGTCGTGAAATCAATGAGACCATCGTGATCGCTGTCACCACAATTCCCATACCAAGGGAGTAGATGATGAACTTGATGATCACGGCCGTTACGCTATTGTCATTCAGCGATGCAGAGACCACCAACATAAAGGCTGGCAAGGTACAACCAAGTGATGTCACGGCATAGGCTATTCCGTAAAAATAGATAGACCATTTCCCTGGCTTGACTTGAAAAGATCCTATTTTAATCGGCAAATGCTTCCCGAATAGCATGCCCAACCCCAATAAAGCAATGAGTATACCCATAAC
>NZ_JAMAYF010000134.1:0-443 GCF_023712445.1 Curtobacterium sp. P97
CCCTACTACGGCTACGCCGTCATCACCCGCGGCCCGGGCTCCGACACCTGGGTCGACCTCTTCGGCGGCCCCGAGCAGGCCACCGCAGGCGCGGGTTCTGCCGGCGGATCGATCCGGGCCGTCCTGATGGGGCGGGTCGGGCCCACCGCAGGCGGGCCCGCGGCTCGGGTCGAGTCCGACGCGGCCTTCGCGGCCCGGATCGCCAACTACGCAGGCGAGTGGCCCGACGACGACTCCCGTTCGTACGCGGAACCCCGGGAGCTGGCTGCTCGCTGACCGGCCCCAACAACGGCACCCCGGTGGGCGGCCTGGTGCTGGCCGGTGGCGTTCCTAGGCTCTGCCGCGTGGAGCTGCTGCGCATGACCGCCTTCCCCGACGGCGCCGAGGGCGGCAACCCGGCGGGGGTGGCCCTCGACGCCCGCGGGCTCGACGCCGCCGCCATG
>NZ_JAMAYF010000135.1:0-442 GCF_023712445.1 Curtobacterium sp. P97
GTTCAACACGGGGCTGCGCTTCGACCGCTACGACACGACCGGCAAGCAGGCCGGCGTCGCCGACCTGTCGAACACGTCGAACCTGTTCAGCTACCAGTTCGGCCTCGTGTTCAAGCCGGTGACCAACGTGAGCCTGTACGCGTCGTACGGCACGTCGTCGAACCCGCCGGGCTCGAACGGCGGCCTCGGCGGCGGCACCGACCAGATCACCGCGACCAACCAGGATCTCGCGCCCGAACGCGCGCGCAACATCGAGATCGGTGCGAAGTGGGACGTGCTGCAGGATCAGCTGTCGCTGACGTCCGCGCTGTTCCAGACCGAAAAGACCAACGCGCGCGTCAGCGACGGCCTCGGTCACACGGTCAACGCGGGCAAGCAGCGCGTGCGCGGTTTCGAATTCGGCTTCGCGGGCAACCTGACGCAGAAGTGGCACGTGTTCGGC
>NZ_JAMAYF010000136.1:0-442 GCF_023712445.1 Curtobacterium sp. P97
GGTCGAAGGAAACGCCTGACACCTCGTCGAAGCAAACCACGTCGTACTGGGCGACCAGGCCTCGCTGTCCGTTCGCGTTGTTGACGAACATGCGCGCGACCGTCGCCTTGCCGCCGCTCACCAGGTGCGAGTAAGGGCTGACCTGCTGGAAGAGGTGGGACTTGCCGGTACCCCTGGGACCGAGCTCCACCATGTTGTAGTTGCGGACGACAAACGGGATCATTCGCAGCAACAAGACGTCCCGAGCGCGATCACTGAGCGCCTCCGGCTCGAAGCCCACGCTGCGGAGCAACAGGTCCTTCCACTGAGCCGTGGTGAACTTGCCGCGTCCTTGGGCAAGATCCTCAAGCGCATTCCGTGTGCTCAGCTGGATCGGCCGGAGCCCCACGATGCCGAACGGCCGGCCCGAGTTCTCGCCCGCGATGCTGGCGTCGTACTCGAG
>NZ_JAMAYF010000137.1:0-441 GCF_023712445.1 Curtobacterium sp. P97
GCATGACGCTACGACTGGTGGTGGGCTCGGACGACGCGGGCTTCGACTACAAGGAGGTCATCAAGCGGGACCTCGAGGCCGACGACCGCGTGGCCAGCGTGGTCGACGTGGGCGTCGACGCGGACGGCCACACGGCGTACCCGCACGTCGCCGTCGACGCCGCCCGGATGATCGCCGACGGCGAGGCCGACCGGGCGATCCTGGTCTGCGGCACCGGGCTCGGCGTCGCGATCAGCGCGAACAAGGTGCCCGGCATCCGGGCCGTCACGGCGCACGACTCGTTCAGCGTCGAGCGGTCGGTGCTGTCGAACGACGCCCTGGTGCTCTGCATGGGCCAGCGGGTCGTCGGCATCGAGGTCGCCCGGCGCATGGCGAAGGAGTGGCTCGGGTACACGTTCGACCCGTCGAGCGCGAGCGCGGAGAAGGTCGCCGCGATCTGCG
>NZ_JAMAYF010000013.1:0-98703 GCF_023712445.1 Curtobacterium sp. P97
TTGAAGCCGCGGTTGGTGGTGGTCATGCCAGGGTTCCCTTCTGTTCCACGGTGACCTGCACCGACGAGCCGTGCTTGCCGCCGAGGCGACCGAGCCGGTCCCCGACGGCGTGCTCGACGGCGCTGGCGTCGACGGGGATGCCGGACAGGGGCACCACGTGCACCTGGGTGCGGTGCCCACGCGCGGACGCGGTCGTGTTGGTCTCCGGGACGCCTGCTGCGTGGGCGGCGGCGTTCGCGGCGGTGGAGGCCAGGATGCGGGTGTCGATCACGACCGCGCCGCGGTCACGGTCGATCCCGGAGCGGGGCTGCCGGCCGGGCTTGAGGGCCAGCACGACCAGGACGATGCCGAGGATCACCAGGGCGGCGGCGATGACCTCGATGATGGTGGTGAACGCGGCGTCGGGCGTGAGGGCGGTGTCGACCACGGTCTGCGGGTCCGCCAGCAGCGGCTGCTGCCCGATGGCCTTCAGGACCGCTTCGGTGCCGATCCACGCCGCGACCAGTGCGACGACGACCAGGGTGATCGCGACCGCGGTGGACCGGGACCGGTGGATGCTGCGACGACGCAGCCGCTTCTCGAGCTGTTCGGTGCTCATGTGCTCTGTCTCCTACCGGACCCGGCCCTCGTGCTCACGCACGATCCCGGTCAGTTCGATGTGGGTCCGACCCACGTGACGGCCCGCCAACTCGCCCACCCTTCTACCCACCGCGTCAGCGGCGGCAGCGGCCGCGGCGACGATGTCGGCTTGTTCGCGCACGGGACCCGTGACGTCGAGGACGATGGACCCCCGGTCGTCGTCGAGTCCCACGCGCAGACGCTTCGCGGGCACGCCGAGCTGTTCGGCTGCGGCTGCCCGCGCCAGCGCCGTGAGCGCTCGTGCGGTGATCTCGACGCGGCCCGGGACGGCAGTCGCGTCGACTCCTACCGGGCCGGCGCTCACCGGGAGCTCCGGCGTCCGGTCAGCACGTCGGTCAGGGCGCCGCGGTCGATCTTCCCGGTCGTGATGGCGGCCACGAGGGCACCGACCAGACCGAACACGATCACCAGGACGAAGCCCCAGAACCCGAACTGCAGTGCCACGACGGCGAGGATGGCGCCGATCAGCGCGCCGACGAGTGTGTTACTCAACGCGGGACTCCTTCTTGTCGTCGTTGTCGTCGTCATCACCCGGGATGTAGACGTCCTGGACGGTCACGTTCACCTCGGCGACCTCCATGCCGACGATCTGCTCCAGGGCACGGGCGACCGACGAACGGACACCGTCAGCGACCTGCTGCAGCGACACCGGGTACTCCGCGACGATCACGACGTCCGCGGCGACCTGCTTCTCGCCGACCTCGACCTTGACGCCCTGACCGTGGTCACGCTGCCCGATCGCGTCACGGATCGCGCCGATCGCACGGGCAGCGCCGCCGCCCAGCGAGTGCACACCGTTGACCTCACGAGCGGCGATGCCGGCGACCTTCGACACGACGGTGTCGTCGATCGTGGTCTTGCCCGCAGTACCCGAACCGTTCTGGCCGGCCGAGCGCGACGCCGCCGAAGCGGTCGCCGGAGTGGTCGAGGTGGTGGTGGTGTCAGCCATTGGTGTCTCCCTTCGAGGACCCGCCGGGACTCGTTCCCAGCGGTTGCTGTTCACGGATGAGACGGGCTGACACCGAGATTCGTCACGTCCCCCGTTCCGTGTCGGGCATTTCCCCAGGAAACGGACTTCGAGGGCCGTTCCTGTACCCCGATCTGCCACCGGAGTGCTCGTTGTGGTGCGCAACCGGACAGTGTCGGTGCGCTCCGGTCGGAAGACGCACGTCGACGACGGACGGGAGGCGCGACACCGGTCCGGTGCCGCGCCTCCCGTCCGTCCGTCCGCGCTCGCTCAGGGCGTCCCGCTCTGCCGGGCGACGAGCGCCGCCACCTCGGCGACGTGTGGTTCCCGCAGCACCGAGCTGTGCTCGGCGTGCACGCGCACCGCGTCCACCGGTCCCCGGAGGTACCGCGCCCACCGGGCCGGACCGGAGTCGTTGCCGTCGGCGACGACGAGCGTGACGGGGCCCGCGTACGGGCGCGGCTCCCACCGGCGGGACACGAGGAGCGCCTGGTCGAAGAAGGCCCGGAAGTGGCGCTGGCCCTGCCAGCGGACCACCCCGGCGCCGACGCCCCGAGCCCGGCGGCCGATGCGCGCGAACGGGGTGGCGGAGCGACTGCGGAGCGCACTCGTGCGCACGGCGAGCCGCCGGAGCACGCCGGGCACCGGACGCGCTGCCGGCCGGCCGAGGTCGAGCTGCCCGAACTCGACGGTGTCGGCCCGCTCGGAGGCCTGCTCGGGCAGGTGGGTGTCGAGCAGGACGACCCGGGCGACCTCGTGACCGGCACCGGCGAGCACCGAGGCCATCTCCAGGGCGACGAGGCCGCCGAACGAGTGCCCGACGAGGGTGTACGGGCCGGAGGGCTGTACGACCCGCAGGAGCTCGATGTAGCGGCGGGCCATGGCCGGGATGCTCCAGTCCGGCACCGAGCGCCGCTCCAGACCGTGCTGCTGGAAGGCGAACACCGGACGGTCACCCAGGTGACGGGCGAGCGGGACGAACGTCAGTGCCAGGGCTCCGGCACCCGCGACGCAGAACAGGGGGTCGGCGTCGCCCGCTTCACGCGCCGTCAGCGTCACGACGTCCGGGTGACCGGGGACCGCGGCGGCGCCGAGGCGGATCCGCGCGGTGAAGCTGCGCAGCGTCGGGTGCCGGAGGAGTTCCGACGAGGGGACGTCTACGCCGAGCCGGTCGGAGACGGCGGCGAGCATCTCCTCCGCCGAGAGCGAGTCGCCACCGAGTGCGGAGAAGTCGTTGTCGAGCCCGACCGCCGGCAGCTCGAGCGGCCCGACGGCGGGCAGCCCGAGCACCTCGGCCCAGATCTGCCCGACCGCGAGCTGCCACTGGTCGTAGGTGTCCTCGCCGAACGCCGCGCCGTCTCCGCCCACCGTGGTGCTGAGCGCGGGTGCCTCGGGCAGGCGGGTCCGGTCGACCTTGCCGCGCTCGTTCCGGGGCAGCGTCGTCACCGGGACGATCGTGGTCGGCACCATGTGGTCGGGCAGCAGGTCGCGGAGGGCCCTGCGGATCGCGGCCGGTGACGGCGAGCGGCGACCCGGGCGGCTCACGACGTAGGCGACGAGCCGGGTCGGCGCGGGTGGGGCCTGCACCGCGACGACCGCCGCTTCCTGCACCGCGTCGACGGTGCGGAGCGCCGCCTCGACCTCGCTCGGCTCGACCAGGTGCCCGCGCACCTTCGCCGCGTCGTCGGCGCGGCCGAGCAGGGTGAGCCGGCCCTGGTCGTCGAAGCGTCCGAGGTCACCGACCGTCCACGTCGGCGTGCCGTCCGCGGCGGTGCCCGCCCGGTCTGCGGTCGCGTCCGGCGCGCCCCAGTACCCGCTCGTCATGGCGTCGGAGACGCAGACGACCGCACCGCTCTCGCCGACGTCGGCCACGGAGCCGTCGGGTCGGCGGACCTCGATGCGCTTGCCCGTGACGATCCTGCCGGCGGGCACGCTGCGCTCGGGCACCGGGTCCCCCGCGCGGATCTCGTGCACGGCGTACACGGCGGTCTCGCTCGACCCGGTCTGGTTGCAGAACGACGCGCCGGGGCCGAGCAGCGGCCGCAGCGCCGTGACGTCCGTGCCCGTCACCGCCTCGCCGAGGGTGGCGACGACGCGGAGCGCACGCAACCGGTCGTCGGAGGGGTCGAGGGCGCCGGTGATCGACCGCAGCAGGTGCGGGGTGGTGTGCAGTGTCGTCAGGCGTGCGTCGCGGACCCAGGTGACGAGGCGGTCGACGCCGGTGCGACGCGGATCGGCGACGTGCACGGAGGCACCGGCGTGCAGGGCCGACAGCACGAGCGTCAGCCCGGCGGCGAACCCGTGCGGGAGCACCGAGGCCACGCGGTCCGTCGGGACGAGCCGGAAGGCCTCCCGTTGGGCGACGCTGTCGACGACGAGCTGCCGGTGGGTCATCGTGACGCCCTTCGGCACCCCGGTCGACCCCGACGTGAAGACGACGACCGCCGGGTCGCGACCACCGCGTTCCCGGGCTCCCGGGACGACGGCGAGGTCGCCCTCGGTCGCGGCGGCGGTCCGAGCGACTCCGAGCAGGTCCTCGAGCGACAGCACCCGGCCCTGCTCGGGGACGAGGGCCGCGGCGCGGTCGGCGTGCTCCGCGTCCGCGACGACGTCCACGATGCCGGCGAGCGCCACCACGTGCTGCAGCCGGGCCCCGGGGAGGGACGGGTCGAGCGCGACGACGACACGGCCCGCGTGCAGGAGTCCGAGGAGGGCGACGACCGACCCGGCACCGTGCGCGACCATCGCGCCGACGGGGACGGGTGCACGGCCCTGCTCGACGTCGACCCCGCGGCCGGTGTGGTCGTCGGGGGTGAGCTGTGCGTCCAGGAGCAGGCCGAGGGCGCGGGCGGTGCGGTCGAGGGCACCGTGGGTGGTCTCGCCGTGCTCGTCGACCAGGGCGAGGGCATGCGGGTCGCGGTCGGCGACGACGGCCAGACCGTCGAGGACGGACGGCTCCGTCCCCGCGTGCGGCGGCGCCGCCGCTCCGGGGTCCACCGTCGGCTGCCGCGTCGTCGTCCTGTCGGTCGTCGCCGTCGTGTCGGTCGCCGTGGTCACGAGACCCCCTTCACCGTGCGCGCGGACTGTGGTCGCCCGACGGTACCCCGGGGGTGCGCTCCGCAATGGTGGCTGTGCGGCAACCCGCGCAGACCTGCGAGGTCCCGCAGCCCGCCGGCGCGGAGGACCGCGTCAGTGGATGCGGAGCTCGGCGACCATCGGGCAGGCGAATGGGTCGCGTGCGGCGAGACCGACCCGGTTCAGGTAGCGGACGACGATGCCGTACGACCGCAGCAGCGTCGTCTCGGTGTACGGCACGTCGAGCGTCTCGCAGTGGTCGCGGACCAGCAGGCGGGCCTGCTTCAGCGCCGGTCGCGGCATCGACGGGAACAGGTGGTGCTCGACCTGGTAGTTCAGGCCACCCATCAGGAACGACACCCACCAGCCACCGCGGATGTTCCGCGAGGTCCGGACCTGTCGGGAGAAGAAGTCGACCTTGGCGCCGTGCGCGATGGTCGGCATGCCCTTGTGGTTCGGGGCGAACGAGGCGCCCATCATCACGCCGAACACGGCGAGCTGCACACCGAGGAACGCGCACGCCATGCCGAACGGCAGGAACCAGAACACGACCGTCAGGTAGATGCCGAACCGGGCGACGAGCATGCTGCCCTCGAGCCAACGGTGCCGTGCGTCGGCCTTCGACCCGGTGCCCGTCACGATCGACGTCACGGCGTAGCGGTGCAGGTTCAGCCCCTCGAGCGTGAGCAGCGGGAAGAACAGCCAGCCCTGGAAGCGCAGGAAGGTCCGCATCAGCGGGCCCTTCGCCTCGGCGGCGTCCTCGGGCAGGAAGCGGATGCCGTCGGGCGCGATGTCGGGGTCCTTCCCGACGGTGTTCGGGTTGCCGTGGTGGCGGGTGTGCTTGTTCATCCACCACGAGTAGCTCAGGCCGACCATGAACGTGCCGAGCCACCGGCCCGCGTGGTCGTTCCACTTCTGCGACGCGAACACCTGACGGTGCGCGGCCTCGTGCGACAGGAACGCGAACTGCGTGAAGATGACCCCGAGCGCTCCCGCGACGATCAGCTGGAACCACGAGTCACCGAGGAACGCGAACGCCACCCAGGCCAGCGCGAGACCTGCGACCAGGCTGCCGAACAGGGACCAGTAGAAACCGGTGCGCCGACGGAGCAGGCCGTTCTCCTTCACCTGCGCCAGGAGCGCGGAGTAGGTGGACGTACCGTTGCGGCTGCCCGGACCGGGTCGGGTCCGGGTGTAACCGGGGGCGAGCGGGGTGGTCGTCATCGAGGACCGACCTTCTGTGGTGAGCGATCCTTCGACCGATCCGGAGAGTTCACGCATCCGCGCTTCCGGCGACAGTAGGTCACGGAACCGGGAGAACGCCTGGACGGCGCGCGCACGTCCGGGAAACGCAACCCGTGGCGGACGGGAGGCGCGGGACGACGCCGCCACGCGCCTCCCGTCCGGCGGCCGGTGGCGGTCCGCCGGGCGCCCACGCTCGGCGACCATCGTTGCGGGATCGAGACGGCCCGTCACCCCGGTGCGTGCGAGCCTGGTCGCACCTGACCACGGGAGCGGACGGAGCACGCTGTGGACCGAGCGATCGCGTGGGTCGTGCTGGCACTCGTCACGGCCGTGCCGGCACTGCTCCTCGCCGTCACGCGGGTGAGCTCGTGCGCCGATGCGGCGCCGGGTGCGGGCACGAGCCGGTGCACGAGCGGACCCGTGCTCGGGGTCGCCGGGTCGTGGGCCGCCGGTGCGGTCGCCGTCGTGGTCGTCGCGATCGCGATCGTCCAGGTCGTGCTGGCGGTCCGTTCCGGCCGAGCGGCGACGGACTGACGCCCGGCCGTCTCAGGTCCGCGCTTCGGTGCGGACCGGCTTCAACCGGTCCGGCGCGTCGGTGGCGGGGGTCCACTCGCACGTGAACGTCCCGCGGTACCCGAACAGGAAGCCGAACACGCGGTTGTGCACCTCGAGGTCGACGTGGAACGCCTGGTCGTCCTCCGACCACCACTCGTGCAGGGTGGCGCGACCGCTCAGGAGCATCGGGAACCGGAACGAGACCGGCCCCTCGTGGAACCGCTGTGCGTCGGACGTCAGTACGAGCCCGCCCCGCTCGTCCACCGCCAGGTCGAGGTCGACCGCCAGGTGCTGGTGCGTGCCGAGGTAGTCGAGCACCCTGCCGTCGACGAGCACCATCGTCGCGTCGAAGCGCGCCGTGCGACCGGGCCTGGTCTCGTACGTCCGCACGAACGTCACCGTCTCGCGGCCGAGCTCGTCGCGGTACGGGTGGTTCTCGATCGTGAACGGCACGTCCTCCCCCACGTCGGGGACCAGGATGTTCCGGAGCCGTCCGATCTGCAGGAAGGGGACGGTCCACCACGGGCCGCGTCGGATCGACGACATGACGCCACGTCCGGTGCAGGCCTCGCCGGCGTCGAGGCCGACTCCGAAGCGTCGTCGCATCATCGGGT
This sequence comes from Curtobacterium sp. P97, assembly GCF_023712445.1. Taxonomy (NCBI): domain Bacteria; kingdom Bacillati; phylum Actinomycetota; class Actinomycetes; order Micrococcales; family Microbacteriaceae; genus Curtobacterium; species Curtobacterium sp. P97. Next base: position 7,096 of record NZ_JAMAYF010000013.1, read on the forward strand.
GGAGTCGCTGGAAGTCGGCGCCGAGCGCCTCCTCGAACACGGACGTCATCGGTCGTCCCTCGGGTCGGGCAGCGTCGCCAGCGTCGCCGGCGCGTCGTGCAGGTGGTCGGTGCGTCGGGCGCTGCCTGCGGGTGCCCGCAGCGTCCTGGAGGCTCGTGGCCGGTCCCGGCGCCAGGGCTGCAGGACCGATGTGAGCGGCCACGCCTCCGGTGCGGGTCCGCCCTCGAGCCAGATCCGGAGGCGGTCGAAGCTCCACGCGGTCGCCCAGCCGAGGAGCGGCCGGACGACCAGGTCCAGCGGCCCCCATCCGCCGTCGTAGTCGTAGCCGGTGACGAACCGCGTGCGCCCGTCGTCGGTCGGGACGTAGCGCCAGTAGCCCCGGCCCGTGCGGATCGGCGAGAGGCGGTCGGCGGTCCCGAAGCGCAGCGCCGACGTGCGCGATCCGTCCGGGCGGCGGCGTTCCCCGATGCTCACGCCGGTGCCGTGCACGTCGTGCAGCGGCGAGCGTCGGACGTAGCGGAAGTGCGTCGGTGCCCCGTCCTCCGCGCCCGCGGGCACGATCTCCGAGAACCGGACGTCCCAGCGCACGTGCTGCTCGGGGTCCTGCGTCGCGGCCCACACGCGGTCGAGGTCCGCATCGATGACGGTCTCGACGTAGATGCCCCTGGTCCCCACGTGCTGACAGTAGCGCCTGCGCGGCGGAGACCGGCGTCACGCCGGGGACGGGTCGTCGCGGCGGTGCCGTCGGTCGTCTATCAGCCGTTCCAGGCGTCCCGCAGCGCGCGTGCCAGAACATGGCGGGAGCGTGACGCAGCGGTCTTCGCCTGTCCTGTCGCCCTTCGTCCCGCGTGAGCAGCGACGGCCAGCGGCTCCAGCGAACAGGGTCGGTCCTCGGTCACCTGACGGGCCGCGACCCCGGCATCCCGGGCCAGCCGTCCGGCGTCACCCAGGCCAACGTGGCGCAGACCGCCCGACCGCTGGCGAGGGCGCTACGCAACGAGGGGGTGTTGTCGGCGTGGACGTGTCCCCAGAGCACGTCGGCCTCCGTCGCGGGGAGCCGCCGCGCCAAGGCCCGGAGGACCGCCGGCCCGAGTCCCTGTCCGCGGTGGTCGTCGTCGAGCGCGATCTCCTCGACGACGAACCCGGTGAACCCGTACGCGTCGTCCCGAGCGGCGGCGACGACACCGGCGGCCCGTCCGTCGACCACGACCTCGAACAGCAGTCCCTGTTCGTCGGCGTCGCCGAGCCCGTCCTCGTCGGCGGGCGCCGCCCACTCGTCCAGGTCGGGCGTGACGCGACGGACGGTCTCGTAGATCGCGGCGACCCTCGGCGCCGCAGCCTCGGGCGTGGTCGGGACGAGTCCGACCGCGGAGGCTCCCGGCGTCTGCTCACGACCGGCGATCACCGACACCGGCCCCGCGACCACGAGTTGGTCGGGTGCCACCGAGGACCCGTGTCCGGCCAGAGCGCGGACGCGCAGGAGGTCCCCGGGGAGTCGGACGCGGAAGCAGAGCGGCGAGAAGGCACGGAAGTCCTCGAGCACGGAGCCGAGCTCCGCCAGACCGGCTGCGTCGGGGCGCACGCTGGTCGCGATCACGTCGACGAACGGCTTCGACACGTCGCGGCCGCGGAAGCGGATCCCGGTGAGGGCCCATCCGCCGGAGGGCAGCTCGACGACCCGGTTCGCCCAGTCGAGCGGGTCCGGGACGGCGAGTCCGACGGCGTCGCGGACCGCCGCTCCCCACGAGGTGTCCCCCACCAGTGCGAGGTCGGGTCCGACCGTCCGCAGCAGGTCCGATCGCCAGTGCTCGTTCCAGCGGGCCAGGTGCTCCGGCGCCCACGGCACGAGGGCGGTGAGCAGATCGTCGTCGTCCATCCCGGTCGACGCTAGGAGGCCGAGCAGCGGCGGCGCAAGAGCGGCTGGCACCGCTCCCCCGTGCGGAACGCGGAGAAGCCCCCGGCGAGAACGTGTCTCGCCGGGGGCTTCATCGGTTTCGGTCGGGCTGACAGGATTTGAACCTGCGACCCCTTGACCCCCAGTCAAGTGCGCTACCAAGCTGCGCCACAGCCCGTGAGCTCTCACGAGCTCTGAGCCCCGAGAGGCTCGGAACTCCGTCTCCGGCGTTCCACCGCCCGCGTCCGACCGGAGCGCGAGCAGCCCGTCAAGCATAGCGGACGCCGGACCCTGCTCGTGCCACGGCGCGTCGCCGCCTCCACGGGAGCGATCGGTCGGGCCGGGCCGTCAGCCCTGCGGCGAGCGCGCTGGCTGCTGCACCACGTCCCGCTCGGCCGCCAGCCACGGCAGCGCGAGCCCGACCAGCAGCCCGCCGAGCCCGTCCGCGGCCAGGTCGCCGATCGTGTCGTCGTACCCGACGTAGATCGCCGAGTCGACGAAGTTGTGCCCGAGCCATTCGCACATCTCCCACACGGACCCGATCGCGAGCCCGAGGGTGAACACCAGGAGCGACACGGTCACGCGTCCGGCGTCCGGGGCGTGCGGCACGAGCCGGAGGTCTGCGGCGATCACCGCGAGCAGCGCCGCGAGCAGTCCGGTCAGGACGACGTGGATCAGCTTGTCCCAGAGGAACACCGACGTGTACCACTCGAGCGCGCTCGACCACCCGGCGACGAGCACCAGCACGCAGACCGCCAGGTCGAACGCGGGCCGGAGTCCGAGCATCCGCGGCAGGACCACCCCGAACAACGCGAGCGACATCACCGCGAACGACGTGCTCCCCCAGCCGATCGTGGCCACGGGGATGCTGAGGAGCGTCAGGACCCGCACCACGTCGGCCGGCAGGAACCGCCGGCGCAGGAAGGTCAGCCCGAGCGAGCGCATCACGAGGCCCACCGCACGACCGCGTGCACGGCCGCGTGGTCGGAGGGCCAGACACCGCCCGGTCGGCGCACGTTCACCGCGACCCGGTCGACGACGGCGTCCTCGGTCACGAGCACCCCGTCGATCCGCCGGCCGCCGACACGCGGCTCCCGGTAGTGCGGGTACGTCCCGTAGGCCTCCCCCACCTGCCGGGAGGCTCGTCCCCAGCTGTCGACGACCCCCGCGTCCGCCAGTGCTCGCCAGGGTGCCGACCCGGCCGGGCAGTTCCAGTCGGCCATCACGACGGCCGGCAGTCCGCGCTCGCGGACGATGCGCCCGAGCAGCTGCGCGCCGCGCAGCCGTGCCCAGGACGAGGCGACGTCGAGGTGCGTCGCGATCGCGGTGAACTCCCGCCCGGTGGTGCGGTCCGCGACGACGGCGCCGACGGCGTGCCGCGGGAAGGCCGTCGCCCAGGACCGTGAGCCCGGGCGCGACGGCGTCCGGGACAGCGCCCACGTGCGCCGCTCGACGACGTCGAGGCGCTCCCGGTCGAGGAACAGGCCGACCGCCTCGCCACCGCCACGCGCACCGCGACCGACGACCACGGGTTCCCAGCGTGACCCGAGACGGGCCGTGAGGTCCGCGGTCTGGGCGGGCAGTGCCTCCTGGACGGCCAGCACCGTCGGCTGCTCGCTGGCGACGAGCGCGACGACGGCGTCGCGGCGACGTTCCCACGCGTCGGCGTGACCGGGCGCGTGCGGCACCCGACGTCTGACGTTGAGGGTGGCGCAGTGCACCTCGGGGGCCACCACCGCCCCGATCGTCGGGTGGTCGTCCGGCGCGGATGGCATGCACCCTGTCTACGAGACGACACCTGTTGCGCTCACAGGGTGTCGTGACGGTCCCTCGTAGGGTGGCTCGGATGCGTTGCGCTCGTCCCACCCGTACCCTGCTCGCACTGTCGGTCGCCGGGCTCCTGCTCGGCGCTGCCGGCTGCACCTCCCACGACGACGCGCCGACGGTCGCGCAGCTGGCACGGTCCTCCGCCGACTCGGTGGACGTCGTGGCCCAGCAGGACCCGTCGGCGCGCTCCGTCGCCGCGAGCCGAGCGCTGTTCGCGTCGGCTCCCGGTGCGGTCGTGGCGTCGGCCTCCGACGCGGGTGCGGTGCGCGACGCGGCGAGCGCCGCGCGTGCGGCGCACGTCCCACTGCTGCTGACGTCCGACGGCGGCACGCCCTCGTCGACACCGTCCGCCGACGCAGGCGACGACGGTGACCGGGTGGCAGCCGAGCTCCGCCGGCTCGGGGCCGACTGGTACCAGGCCGAGGGCAGCGTGGCGGTCGACACCGACGTCCCGGAGCAGGACGCGCCGGAACGGGGCGACGTGCCCGAGGCGAGCGATGCCTCCCGTCCGGCGACCGTGGTCGTGTCCGACCGCCGGTCGGAGGCCGCAGCCGTGGCCACGGCGGAGGCTGCCGGCGCCCGTGTGGTCGCGATGCCGGACGGCGTGACCGACCCGGCTGCCGCCCCGGACGTCGTGTCGGCCCTCCACGACCGCGCGGAGCACCCGACCGTGCTGGTCGGCTCGGCGTTCGGCGACCTGCCGGACCCGCAGTGGACGGTCCGGGCGGCGGAGAGCGGTTGGCAGCTGCCGCACGGCGGGCAGCGGCCCTTCGACGGACACCGCTACGTGGCGCTGTACGGCGCTCCCGGCGCGCCGGTGCTCGGGGTGCTGGGCGAGCAGGACCCGGCGGCGACCGTGCGCCGCGCCGAGGGGACGGCGAAGGAGTACGACGGGCTCGGCGACGAGCCGGTGACGCCTGCGATGGAGGTCATCGCGACCGTCGCCGCCGGGGACGCCGGGGCGGACGGCGACTACTCGACCGAGCTGCCGGCGTCGACGCTGGAGCCCTACGTCGACGCGGCGAGCGACGCCGGGATGCCGGTCATCCTCGACCTGCAGCCGGGGCGGTCCGACTTCCTGTCGCAGGCGAAGCGGTACGAGTCGCTGCTCGCGAAGCCGAACGTCTGGCTCGCACTCGACCCGGAGTGGCGACTGACCGCCGACCAGGTGCCCCTGCAGCAGATCGGCAGCGTCTCGGCGTCCGAGGTGAACGAGGTCTCGTCGTGGCTCGCCGACCTGGTGCGGTCGAAGGGCCTGCCGCCGAAGGCGTTCGTCCTGCACCAGTTCCGGCTCTCGATGATCCAGGACCGGTCGTCGCTCGCGTCGCACCCGGAGCTCGACGTCCTCATCCACGTGGACGGGCAGGGCTCGCAGCCCGACAAGCAGGCGACCTGGAAGGCGCTGCACCAGGACGCACCGGAAGGCGTGCACTGGGGCTGGAAGAACTTCTACGACGAGGACACGCCGATGCTGTCACCGCAGCAGACGATGGCCGACGTGCAGCCGACGCCGTCGCTCATCACGTACCAGTAGCGGGGTCGCGTCTCGTCGCGTCCCGTCGTGGTGTCCACAGCCTGGAGGGCCGGGGCACGGTGCGTCGGCGGGTGCTGACAGCATGGGGTCATGTCTGGTCTCGGTGTCGGTTCGTCCGTCGGCTCACCTGCTCCTGCGGCCCCGCCGTCCGCCGAGATCGCTGCGGAAGCGCAGGCGGCCCTCGCCGCCCTGACCGGGCGACCGGACGCGGTCTTCCACCCCGGGCAGCTCGAGGCCATCTCGGCGCTCGTCGAACACCGGCAGCGTGCCCTCGTGGTGCAGCGCACCGGGTGGGGCAAGTCGGCCGTGTACTTCCTCGCGACCCTGCTGCTGCGGCGACGTGGCGGCGGCCCGACCGTGCTCGTCTCGCCGCTGCTCGCCCTCATGCGCGACCAGGTCGCAGCGGCCGCGCGGGCCGGCGTCCGCGCGGTGTCGATCAACTCGGCGAACGCGCACGAGTGGGCGGACACGCAGGCGGCCCTCGCGCGTGACGAGGTCGACGTGCTCCTCGTCTCCCCCGAACGGCTCAACAACCCGCGCTTCCGCGACGAGCAGCTGCCGACGCTGATCGCCCGGATGGGCATGCTCGTCGTCGACGAAGCGCACTGCATCTCCGACTGGGGACACGACTTCCGCCCCGACTACCGCCGGCTCGCCGAGCTCATCCGCTCCCTCCCTCAGGGTGTCCCCGTGCTCGCGACGACGGCGACCGCGAACGAGCGCGTGGTCGAGGACGTCGCGGAGCAGCTCACCGCGGGCCCCGACGCCCCGGTGTTCACGATCCGCGGTTCGCTGGCGCGTGCGTCGCTGCGGCTCGGCGTCCTGACGCTGCCGGACGCCCGGCAGCGCCTCGGGTGGCTGCTCGCGCACCTCGGCGACCTGCCCGGCAGCGGCATCATCTACACGCTGACCGTGTCCGGGGCCGAGGACATCGCCCGACTCCTGCGCGAGAACGGGTACGCCGTCCGCGCCTACACCGGGCGGACCGACACCGAGGAACGCGAGCAGCTCGAGCAGCAGCTCAAGGGCAACGACCTCAAGGCGCTCGTCGCGACGAGTGCGCTCGGGATGGGCTTCGACAAGCCGGACCTCGGGTTCGTCGTGCACGTCGGCGCTCCCTCGTCGCCCGTCGCCTACTACCAGCAGATCGGTCGTGCCGGGCGTGCGACCGACAACGCCGACGTGCTGCTCCTGCCCGGACGCGAGGACCGCGAGATCTGGCAGTACTTCGCGAGTGCGTCGATGCCGACCGAGGCCCGCGCCTCCGCCGTCCTCGGCGCGCTCTCCACCGACACGGCGATGTCGACCGTTGCGCTCGAGGGCCTCGTCGACATCAAGCGATCGACACTCGAGCTCCTGCTGAAGGTGCTCGACGTCGACGGCGCCGTGCACCGTGTCGCCGGCGGCTGGGTCTCGACCGGGCAGCCGTGGCAGTACGACGCCGCCCGGTACGAGCGGGTCGCCGCCGCCCGCGAGGCCGAGGCCGCGTCGATGCTCGCGTACGAGTCCACCTCGGCGTGCCGCATGCAGCTGTTGCAGCAGGACCTGGACGACCCGTCCGCTGAGCCCTGCGGGCGCTGCGACAACTGTGCCGGTGTCTGGTACCCGACGTCGATCTCGGAGTCGGACACCTCCGGTGCGGCTGCCGCGCTCGACCGGGTCGGCGTCGAGATCGCGCCGCGCGCGCAGTGGCCGTCCGGCATGGCCTCGCTCGGCGTGCCCGTGAAGGGCAGGATCCCGGCCGGCGAGCTCGTCGAACCGGGCCGCGCCGTCGCCCGGCTCACCGATCTCGGCTGGGGCGGGCCGCTCCGGGCGCTGTTCTCGGCCACCACTCCGGACGGACCCGTGTCCCGCGAGCTGGTCGACGGGTGCATCCGCGCCCTCAAGGACTGGCCCTGGGCCGAACGGCCGACCGGCGTCGTGGCGATGTCGTCGCGGTCGCGGCCGGAGCTCGTCGGGTCGTTGGCGCAGGCGCTGTCCTCCATCGGGCGGCTGCAGTTCCTCGGGACCCTCGGACGGAGCGGCGGGGAGCCCCGCGGAGACGGTGCGACGAACAGCGCCTACCGGCTGGCCGGGGTGTGGGACACCTTCGTGGTGGACCCGGAGCTGGCTGCGGCGTTGGCGTCGCACCAGGGGCCGGTGCTGCTCGTCGACGACCTGGTGGACAGCCGGTGGACGGTCACCGTCGCCGGGCGGGAGCTCCGGCGTGCGGGGGCGTCGGCCGTGCTGCCGTTCGCGCTCGCGACCGTGGCCTGACGCCGGCCGGGTCCGGCAGACCGTGTCCGTGGTCCGTCCGGTGGCGCGGGGTACGGAGGTGCGGGGTGTGGGCTGCGGGGTGCGGGGTGCTCGGTGCGGGGTGCGGGGTGCTCCCGCACAACCGGAAGCACGTCGTGCCAGGGATTCCCGTGGTGCGACGTGCTCCCGGTTGTGCAGGCGTCGGTGCGTGCCGACTCCAGCTTCGGCTCCGCCCGCATGCGCCGCTCGGGTCAGGCCGCGCCGATCGCGTCCAGCTCGCGGATCGCGTCCGCCGGCAGCGTGATGCCCGCGCCCTCGACGTTCTGCCGCAGGTGCTCCACGGATGACGTACCCGGGATGAGCAGGATGTTGTCCGAGCGCTGGAGCAGCCATGCGAGGGCGACCGACAGGCGCGACTCCCCCAACCGCTGCGCGACGGTGTCGAGCGCCTCGGACTGGATGGGCGAGAATCCGCCGAGCGGGAAGTACGGCACGTAAGCGATGCCCTCGGCCGCCGTGAGGTCGACGAGGTCGTCGTCGCCCCGCTGCGCCACGTTGTACATGTTCTGCACGCAGACCACGGGCGCGATCCGGAGGGCCTCGACGAGCTGCGCGCCCGTCACGGTCGACAGTCCGAGGTGGCGGATCTTGCCCTGCTGCTGCAGTTCGGCGAGTGCCTCGAACTGCGGTGCGATGCTGCCCGACTCCGGGGCGTCGAACCCGCCGACACGGAGGTTCACGACGTCGAGCTGCTCGAGACCGAGCCGCTCGAGGTTCGCGTGCACGTCCTCGACGAGCTGCTCGGGCTTCCGCGCCGGCGGCCACTGCCCCTTGTCGTTCCGGCGCGAACCGACCTTGGTGACGATGTGGACCTGCTCCGGGTACGGGTGCAGGGCTTCGCGGATGATCTCGTTCGTGACGTGCGGTCCGTAGAAGTCCGCGGTGTCGATGTGGGTGATGCCGAGCTCGACCGCGGTGCGCAGCACCCGGACGGCCTCGTCGCGGTCGGCCGGCGGGCCGAACACGTGCGGGCCGGCGAGCTGCATCGCGCCGTAGCCGAAGCGGGTGACCTCGAGGTCGCCGAGGTCGTAGGTGCCACCGGGGAGGCTGTTCGTCGTCATGGTCCGACCATGCTCCCGATCACTGCGGTGTGCCTGGCCCTGGTTGTCCCCTGGTCTGCGAGCCCTCGCCCGGTGTGGTTTCTGCGTCGACGGGCCAGGTGCCGATCTGCTGGTCGAGCGTTCGGCGTCCGAAGCTCGCCTGGTACCCGATCTTCTCGACGAGCGCAGGGGTCGACGGGAACCCGACGTCCCGCCAGCCGGAGTCCTGCGCGATCCGTCCGATCTCGAGTTGCGGCTCCGTTCTGATCCGCAGGACGACGCCTGCGTCGGGTTCGCGCCCGCGCGTGGACCAGGCCAAGGGAAGGACCGCGTCGATCAGCTCGGCGACGTCCTCCTCCGAGCGCCCCGCGTCGGGTGCCGAGATGTCGACGGCGATACGGTGGTGCGCGGAGAGCCCGTCCGTGGTCTTCTCCTCGTCGACCGTTGCAGTCGACACGTTGGGCAGGGCGTTGATCTCGGCAGCAACCGCTTCGCGCGATGCAGCCACTTCAGCGTCCGGGCCAGACGCCGAGCACCCGCTGAGCGCAGGGATGAGCGACAGCAGGACGCCCGCCGCGATCAGCCTCCACACGAGCTCATCCTGCACTGCATCGCCGTCGGTGCAGCAGCGGGCCACTCGCCCAGGCGCTCCCGCAGGAGACTCGCCGGGACGATCGCCGACGTCCTGCCGGGGACGGCGGCTCCTTCCTCGACCCAACCGGACCGCTGCAGGAGCTTCCCCACGCTCAAGTCGGGCGCGCCGCGCACGCCGATACCGACACCGTTCGCGAGTTCTCTGCTCGCGTGCACCGACCACCCCGTCTGGACGATCGCATCGATCTCCGAATCGGCGATCGTCTCGTTCGTGGATTCTGGTTCCAGGGTCAGGATGATCAATGCCCTGTTCGAGTTCGACGCGTCGAGCCCCGAGGTGCTCTGTTCGACCGAGACCTCAGCAGCGGCGATGCCCGGGAGCGTCCGGAGGTACTCCTTCGCGTCTTCAGGAGTCTGTCCCCGAGCAGCAGAAGCAGGCGTACAGCCCGGCAGGACGAGCACACCACACAGCAATACCGCAACGATCGACCAGGCTCGGACACCTCGTCCGCCATGCGGTGTACTCCTCGAGGAACGTCCGCTGGCCGTCCGGGTCGCGGGTCGACCACGGTGCTCGTCAGCGAGATCGCCCGATTGCTCCGCTCTCGTCAACTCAGTACTCACGAGGCACATCGAAGTCGTCCGGCAGCGCGAAACACGGCGATCCTGAATCGATGTCGATGACAGATCCGCCCTCTGCGAGCGGGCTGAGACCGCTCGACGAAGAGCAGCCGCTCAGCGAGATCGAGAAACCGCCGGCAACGACGATTGCAGTAACGATCATCGCCCTCGTACTCCTTGACCGCGCGCGCATCGAGTACCTGTCCCTCCCGCTCGACTGTTCACCGATGCTCCGTTGAGCCAGCATCGGACGAGGTGAGCGCTGCACGGGCGAACAGTCCCGCATCGTTGCACTTCACCGACCCACGCCGGCGTTCGCTCTCCTGCGCTCGCTCGTCAAGATTGCTGCGCTGTCCAGCGAAGCGCTGTCAGGGCGCTTCACCTGGCCAAGGACCGAAGCGTTCCTTGAGTTCGTTCGGGGAGAGCAGGACGAGCTGCTTCAACTCGGCGGTCGAAGTCGTGTAGGCGGCTTCTGACCAGCCCCGTTCCTTTGCCACATCTCCGATGGCGAGCTGCGGACTCGTCCTCAGACGGATGAACACTCCCGTGTCGGGTTCTGCTTCGTTGACGGACCATCCGAGCTGTGCGAGTTGGTCGACGAAGGCGGGCGCCGCCGATGCATCCTCGACCGTCGCAGCGATCGAGACTTCATGGTGTTCGTTGAGCCCGGACACGGTCTTCTCTTCTTCGATGGAGACGTCGGACAGCCCCTCGATCGAGGAGAGCTGATTCCGCGCCTCTTCGAGCGACTGCCCACCCGTGGGATCCTGCAGCGAAACCGATGGTGCGCTGGATGGAGCCGTGCGGAGTGCACTGCAACCAGACAGCGCCACGACCGCCATCATCGTGACGACGATGCCCGTACGCACCCTTCCGCCTGTCACTCTGATCTCCTCTGCACTTGGTAATCCGTCACGGTTGTCGTCTTCCCGTTCCCTCCGAGAAACTGCGTGATTGCAGGGTCGTCATTCACTGAGGGGTCACCGCTGGCCATGACCGCGTATCGATTCGCATCGTGTGCGGTGGCGACAGTCGGCGCGTCGTGTTCGTTGGCCTTCAGCGGCGGATCCCCACGAAGCGTCGTCCAATCTCTGGGATTCGGCGTTCCGTCCAAGGCCGCGATCGGATCAGCCGTGGACTCGAGGGCTGTCACGTGCACGTCGGACGGGATGTCCATCGCACCGATCGGGGAACCAGCGGTCACCACCTGCTGGATGTTGTATCCGCTGTCACCCGCGGCGACCGCACCAGCCGTGATCCCGCCGAGGCTGAAGCCTGTCAGCATCACGGGTTCGTCCTTGACCCCTGCCTTCCGTAGAGCCTCGATGACGGCCTGCGAAAGAGCGGTCTGGTCACCGTGACGCATCGCAATCACGTCCGAGGTCAGATCATTTGGGGTGTCGCCGGCCTCGGGATTCCAGCTCTGTGTGCTCGGGATCTGGACTGTGAAGCGAGTGACGCCGTTCTCGTCAACCGTCTTGAACACCCGGACGTTCGCGAAGTCTTCTTGGCCCATCCGGTCAATCTGACCCGAACTCGCGAGCAACGAGCTGACGTCGGTCGGGATGATGTTCCCGGCCCCATCGGTGGTGAACTGCTGACCTGTCTCACGGATGCCATCGACGAGAGCGCGCTGCCGCCGATCATCGACTTGGCTGTCGGACAGGACACCGTCGATGAAGCGCGGCACACCGTCCTCGAACAAGCCGAACTGGCGACCATCCCCGATCAACGTACTGAGGAGGCCGTCGTAGGTGTTCGTCGTGCGGAGATCGCCCAACCAGGCTTGCTCCATCGCGACGATGTCGGGACTCATCCACGGCAGAGCTGCGGAGAAGTTCCTGTTGAAGGACCGAGCCGCCGCCAGGGTGAACACCGCGGTGCGCTGGGTCAGGTCGCCATCGGTCCTCAGCGCGGTGAGCGCTGCTTCGCTGAAGGACACCGTGACGATGCCCAGGACGTCGAGTGCAACGCCGCTCCTGACAGCCTCGGTGGCGAGCGCTCCGAGGGCGATCGTGCCGTAGACGACGGTCCCGGTGACGAGCGCCACCGTCTCAGCGACATCCGTCGTGGTCGCCCAGGTCGCAGCTGCTGCGACCTGCAAGCCGGCGACGGTGAGAGCAAGCCCTGCCTCGGCCGCCTCGTACACCTTCGAGAACGACGCCGTGATGATCACCAGCGCCTCGGTGGAGACGATCGTCACGCTGAGCTGCGCCGAAGCGTTCATCACCGCGCCCTCGGCCGCGAGCGCCGTACCCGGCGACAGGATCGCCGAAGCGAGCAGGTTCCCGTCCACCGACAGCGCCCCGACCTTCGGTACGAGCGGCCCAGCGAAGGCGTTGAGCGCGGTGATCCCCGTGGTCAGGCGATCGATCTCCGCGTAGTCGACCTTGATCCCGTCAGACATCTCGATCCCTGATGAGTCCAGCGACGAGCCCGAGCAGATCCGTGCGGATCTCCTGGTCCGTCTGCGCCGTCACGGTGACCGTGCCGGCATCGGTGAGGAGTTCGGGCGTGACCTCCGAGCCACGCGCTTCCGCGTCGAGTCCGACGCTCATCCGCAGCCATCCGCGGCGGGTGCCGAACCAGTCCGCGACGAAGACCGGGCCACGGTCAGCGGTGAAGGCCTTCACGCGGAAGCCGTGCTGCACGGGCTCGGCCAGGCCACGGAACAGGCCGACCGCATCGGTCGGGACGTGCAGTTCGTCGACGACGGCATCGAGCACCCGGGCGTCGCCGCGCTGGATGGCGTCGACCAACGCTTGCGAGGCAACCGTGCTGACCGTCGTCGTCCCACGGGCCGGGTCGGTGACCTCGAGCGACGGGATGAGTTCGACGAGTGACGACCACGCCTGGTCGAGCACCGTTCCGCGCAGGTGCGCACGGCTGCCGTCGCCGGGTCGCGCGCTCCGCACGGTGAGGTGCGAAGCAGCGTCGCCCCCGATGACGGTCGAGTGCGCCCACGTCGTGTCGGGCGCCCAGGCGCTCACCTGGATGACGATCGAGCCGGCGTTCTGCAGTGCGAGCGTGAGCAGGAACGGCGCGTCGAGGTCATCCGACCACGACTCAGCGTCAGCGTCGGGCTGTCGCGTGAGCACCCCGCGCTCGACCAGCGCTCCCGTGGACTGCTGCTCCGGCGCACCCCCGGGCACGAACGACGGCAGGACGAGCCCGGGCAGGTGCTCACGGACGGTTCGTAGCTCGTCGGCGGTCAGGTCCCAGTCGATGACGTCGGTCGCCGGTGCCTCGGTCATCCCACGCCGTTCCGGATGGCGGCGCCGCGCACGTCGATCCAGTCCTTCGACCCGGACGGCGGCGGTGACGGCACCTGCGCGATGAACGACCTTGCTCTCGCGACCTGGCCGTCGGAGACCTGCTGACCACCGAGCTCGTGGACGGAGACACGGACGTGGTCGGGCTCCCCCGAGCCCGCGGCACCGATCACCTGCATGAAGCCGTTGACTGCGTTCGACGCGACGTCCTTGACGGCGTTCACGACGTTCGCCGCCAGGTGCGCGGCCTGGTTCCAGAGGTCACGTGCGATGCGTTCGGCTTCCGCGATCTGTGCCTTCACGGCGTCGACCGCCTTGGCGTGCGCATCGAGTGCGTCTGCTGCCTCGTCGAGCAGCTGCGCCTTCTTGCCGAGCTCCGTGCCCGACTCCTGGACTCGACGACGCACGGCGTCGGCGGCCTTCCCCGCCGACGACAGCCCGTCGGCCTGCGCCACGAGCGCGCTCGCCCGTGACCGCAGCCCGTCGGCATCGTCGCGCAGCGCACGGGCCTTCGCCCGGAGCTGTGCCATCTCCCCGTACATGCTCTACCCCCAACGGAGGAGACGGCCGGCACCTGCAGCGCCGGCCGTCCCTGGTCCGGTCGTCCCGATCAGCGCCCGAGTCGCGACGCGAGCTGCTGGTCGACGTCGCCCAGCGTCTGCGCGGTCGTGCGGAGGAACTGCGCGAGGTCGTTGAGCCCGCCGATGGTGTTCTGCGCTCCGCTCGTGAAGCGGTTGTACGCCTCGTTGTAGGCACCGGAGGAACGGTCCGTCTGGAACCCGGCCTGGGTCAGCGACGCGATCTGCGCCTGCAGCTTCGACAGGGTCGCGTTGATCTCGTCACGCCCTGCGAGCAGACGGTCGGCGTTGCTGTTGAGCTCCTGGTAGGAGACGTTGATGTTGGCCACGTTGCACCCCTTCACGGTGGACTGGATCGCCAGCCCCTCCGGCGACCGCGACAACGGTAACACCGGTCCGGAACAAATCGCCCATGCGATGTCCACACCCCCGTTCGAGGGGGACGAGCGGGTCCCCGATCAGGAGGACTCGGGGTCCCGAGCGACCTGCACGCGGGTGATCCGCCCGGAGTCGACCATGATGCCGCGCCCGACGGGGAAGTCGGTCCGGGTCACCCGCGGGAACGCCGTCCGGAAGAGCGTGAGCCCGTCGGTCTCCTCCGGTTGCAGGGCGATCCCGGCACGCGCGGTCTTCAGCTCGGCGAAGAGTTGCCACGCGTTCGGGGCCGTGACCGTGTCGGCCTCGGCGAGCACGAACACCCCGGCACGGCGGGCGGCCTTGATGAGCCGCGCGACCTGGCTCTCCGCGGGCAGCCCCTCGAAGTCACCGACGTTCTCGATCACGATCACCGGGTCCGGCCCGCTCGACGCACCGCTCTCGAGCGCGGTCGCGAGCTGCGAGGCGATGGCCTCGGCGTCCGTCGCGTCCTGCGCCGCCGACGCCCAGTCGGTGGCGTCGCGCAGCGTGGACCGCCTGCCGACGACCAGGTGCGCGGGTCGGTCCGGCCACGTCGCGCGAACGGACCGCAGGACGGTCCGCATGGTGGTCGAGCGTCCGGAGCCGAAGGGTCCCGTGACCACGAAGAGGCCGTCGGTCGGGATGCCCACCGGGCCGAGGGTGTCGTCCGCGAGGCCGATCGTCGGTCGCCCGGCCACGGCGACCGGCAGCGCGCCTCGATCGACGTCCTCGGGCAGTCGGCGGATCGGCGGGGCCTCCGCGACACCACGGCGCAGCAGGTCGGCGGCGAGCTCCTCGACCGCCGCTGCCTGCGCGACGAGGTCGGCGCTGCCACCGGGCACCGCCACCTGGACCTCGTGCTCGTCGACGAGTCCCCTGCCGGGCACGGCGTCCTCGAGCACGTCCGCCGGCACGTCGGCCGCGTGGTACTCCATCTCGGTCGCCAGGCGGAGCACGATGCGCTCGCCGATCGCGGCCTGCAGGTTCGACGGGAAGGCCGCGATGCGGTCCGCACTCATCACCAGGTGCACGCCCAGCGCGCGCCCGGTCGCCGCGATCGCGACGAGCTGGTCGAAGACCGGCTGGGTGCCGAGGCGGAACTCGTACTCGTTGCGGAACGCCCCCATGCCGTCGACCAGGACGAGGATGCGCGGTTCGGCGATGCCGGTCACGTCGCGGTACTCGCTGAGGTTCGCGGCCCGGGCGGCCGCGAACCGCCCGGAGCGGTCGGCGACCGTCGACTCGAGGTCGGCCAGGAGGCGCGTGATCCGTTCGTCGTCCGGCCCGCTGATCACGGTGCCCACCGTCGGCAGCGCCTCGAGCATGCGCAGGCCACCACCGCCGAAGTCCAGTCCGGTGATCCGGACCGGGAACCGGTCCGCTGCGGCGGAGGCCGCCACCGCCACGGCGCGGAGCGCCGCGGACTTCCCGGCCCCGCCCGCGCCGAGCACGGCCACGTTGCCGGCCGCATCGAGGTCGAGACGGAACGGGGTCTGCCGCTGGGACTCGGGTAGGTCGACCGTCCCGATCACCAGTGCCGACCCGTCGGAGGCGGGCAGTGCCTCCAGGCCGACGGCATCGGGCAGCTGGTCCAGCCACGGCTTCCGCGGGACCTCGAGGCCCTGCCGGTCCGCCGCGCGGACGATCGTGGCGGCGAGCCGCTCGATGTCGCGCGCCCGCGTCGAGTCGCGCGGTGCCCGCGGTGGACTCGGCCAGGTGCTGCCGGGGCCGAAGGGAAAGTCCTGCACGTCGACGTCCGGCTCGTGCACGACGTCGTCGGAGCGACCACCGAGGTAGGCGGTCTGGAAGTCCAGCACGCGTCCCGGGCCGATCTTGGCGGCCGCGCGACCGGGGGTGCCCGGGTCGAAGAAGGCGGCGTCGGCCACGCCGAGGACGTCCTCGCTGTCGACCGGGTCGGCGACGCGGAGGGCGATGCGGAGGTTCGTGTTCGCCCGGAGGGAGTCCTTGATGACCCCGCTCGGGCGCTGGGTCGCCATCACGAGGTGCAGTCCGAGGGACCGACCGCGCTGCGCGACGTCGATGACGCCGTCGATGAACTCCGGGATCTCGGTGGCGAGTGCGGCGAACTCGTCGATCACGATGACGAGCACGGGCGGTGCCGCCGGGTCACCGCGCTGCTCGAGCGTGACGAGGTCCTTCGCGCCACGATCGTTGAGCAGGTGCTCGCGGTACCGGAGCTCGGCCCGCAGCGAGGTGAGGGCGCGGCGGACGAGGTGCGGGTTGAGGTCGGTGACGAGCCCGACGGTGTGCGGCAGGCCGACGCACTCGGCGAACGCCGCGCCACCCTTGTAGTCGACGAGCAGGAACGTGAGTCGATCCGGCGCGTACTCGGTCGCCATGCCCATGATCCACGTCTGCAGGAACTCGCTCTTGCCGGCGCCCGTGGTCCCGCCGACGAGCGCGTGCGGGCCGTGGGCGCGGAGGTCGAGGGCGAGCGGCTCGCTCGGTCCCTGACCGACGACGGCACGGACGCCGCCGCTCTCGCGCCCGGATCCCGGTGACCACGCGGCAGTCAGGCTGTCGTTCTTCGACCACCGTTGGACGATCGCGGACGGGTCACCGGCGACGTCGCCCTCGTACAGGTCGACGAACGCCACGCTGTGCGGCAGGTCGGTCTCGTCGAGGACCCGCGCGCCGGAGTCCTGGATCGGGGCGATCGCACGGGCGACGGTCGCTGCTTCGATGCTGTCCACCCGGTCGAGCTCGTCGAGCACCACGGACTGCCCGGACCGGACGAAGCCGACCGTGGCAGACCCGCTCGTCCGGTCGAGCACGATGTGCGTCCGGCAGACGACGGGCAGTGCCTGCAGCGTGGGCGCGAGCCAGAGGACGTGGACGCCGAGGTCCGGGCCCTCCTCGGCCAGGGCGACGAGACGGGCACGGTCGGCGGGAGCCTCGGCGGTGACGAGCACGACGACGGCCGGCGTCGCGGGCAGGCGGTCGACGGACTCGCCGTGGTCCTCGTCGAGGGCGCGGGACTCGTCGATGCGCGACCGGACCTGCTCACCACGGCCCGAGCCGGCTGCACGGCGGGTCGCCACGAGTCCCTCGAGCTCGGCCAGCAGCGTCGAGGCGCCGGCGAAGTCGTGCACGAGCCCCGTGGACCGCAGTGGGCTGTAGGGCGAGTCGACGTGCGGGAGCCACTTCAGCCAGGACCACTGGTCGGTGGTGGTGCCACCGGCGAAGGCGGTGAGCACGAGGTCCGCCGGGCTGTGCAGCCCCGCGAGCTGCACCACGAGCGACCGTGCGACGTCGTCCGCCGCCAGCCCGGTGCCGGCGACACCGATCGCGCCGGCACGTTCGAACGTCTCCACCACGGGCACCGGCCCGACCGTGGCGTACTCGTCGACGAGTGCTTCGGCGCGGTTCCAGTCGTCGACGCTGCCGGAGTTCCTGGAGGGCAGCGTGACGGTCGACCGCGACGGCTGCGTGCCGGCACCGAAGCGGACCTCGAGGAAGGTGGTGTGCTCGGGCTTCCGGGTCCACAGCAGCGCCGAGCGGTCGCGCATCGCGGCCGTCACGACGGCCGGGGCGGGCGACTCGGCCGTCCGCGCCGCGATCTCCGTCGTGCGGGCCGCCGCCAGCCGCTCGCGCGAGTCGGCGAGCGACTCCTCGAACCGCTGGCGTTCGTCGCGCCGGCGCCGCCGGGCCTGGACACGCTGGTCGATCCACGTCCCGATCATGATGACCGGCGAGAGCGCGATGAAGATCAGCGTGTACGGCTGCTTCGTGACGAGGAACAGGACCGCGCCGAGGATGATCGGCGCGATGATCGCGATCATCGGCAGCCGGGGCTTCTCCCCCGGGACCGGGATCTCGGGCAGCGTGAACTGCCGGCCGCGGTGCGCTGGCTCGACGCGGGGCGAGCGGCTGAAGTCCACCTCGGGGACCGCGGACGCCGGGGTACCCGTGCCCGGCACGGACGGTGCGGCGGGCAGCGGTCGGATGCGCAGCGTGGTGTCACCGACCGAGACCGTCGTCTCCGGGTCGACGAACGCCCGCGCGACGAGCCGACCGTCGACCTCGACCCCGTTCGCGGAGTTCAGGTCGACGACCTCGACCGTGTCGCCGATCGTGACCGTGGCGTGACGACGGGAGACCAGGTCGTCCCCGGCGAGCCAGACCTGGGCCATCGCGTCGCGGCCGATCAGGTTCACCCCTTCGGACAGGGTGTACTCGTTGCCGGCATCCGGCCCCGAGACGACGTGCGCCACGGCCGCGGGGGCGTCCTCGACGTCGTCGCCCCGGCGGCGGTCGGTCGCGGCGACGACCTCGACCCGGCAGCCGGAACGGAGCGACGACTCGTGCACCGTCGCGGACGGGTTGAGCAGCCGGGGCTGCGGTCGGTCGGGGAACCACACGCGCAGCGTCAGCGGGACGCCGTCGGCCGCCGTCCGCCCACGGGACAGCCGGTCGGCGAGCGAACCGATGGTCGCCGTCACGTCCGCCGTCACCACGACGTCGCGGTCTGCTCGTGGCCCCGCGATGGTCACCTTGAGTTTCACACACCACCCCCGTGCCGACCATCGTACGGGTGCACGCCGACCTGGGGACCGCCGTCGGTCAGTCCGTGGAGTGGTCCTCCCGCGGCGTGCGGACCGGCTTCGGGAACGTCGCGCGCATGTGGTCGCTCGTCAGCACGTCGCCGATGCCGATCATCAGGAGCGAGAAGAGGATCTGCTCGATGACCATCCAGAACGGGTAGAGCCCGGGGATCGCAGCGACGACCAGGGTCACGACCGGGAAGATCCTGCTGAAGAGCCGGAGGCGCTGGTACGCCCAGTAGTAGCCGAGCTGCGCCCGCCACGCGAACACGTAGAGCGTCAGGGTGATGAGGAGCACCACGGTCGCCCGGAACCAGACGGCCCAGGCCACGGTCTCCCCCGCACGGGTGAGCAGCACGGCGACGACGATCGCCGCGAGTCCGACCGCGGTCTCGGCGACGAGCAACCAGCGGATCCACCGGAACGAACGGACCGTGTCCGGGTGGGCGAGCATGTCCTCGCGGATCACGTAGTCGGCCTGTCGCCCACCGGCGAGACGGTCCAGGTGCAGCCGGCACCAGAGACGGTCGGCGAGGACGGGGAGACGCACACGTCAATGGTGCCGCATCCGGGACGTGTCCGAGGTGCGGGCCGGTCCTCGTCGGTCGACGCGGGTCCCCTCAGTCGGCGGGGACGAGCAGTGCGACGCCGAGCACCTCGTCGGTCTCGTCGTCCACCAGGGCCGCGGAACGGGTGTCCGCCTGGAGCGACGAGCCGTCGGTGATGAGCGAGAAGCCCCCGGACGTGTGTTCGTCGACGGAGGCCGTCACGACGCCGGGGGCGTGCGCGAGGGTGCTGCGGTCGGGCATCGCGTCCGGCGACAGGACGAGTCGGACCGCGCGCGTGCCCGGCGGCGAGGACAGGTCGTCGATCCGGACCGCCACGGACGACTCGTCGATGCGCTCGATCCGGACGGTCGCGGCGATCCCGTCGACCAGGGGCACCACGGTGCCGGAGACGGGCAGGACCCGGCCGACCCAGTCCTCGACGCTGCGCGGGACGTCCGGTCGTCGGTCGGCACCGGGGATCGGAGCGCCGAGGGCGTTCGACACCCCGAGCGGTCCGGCTCCCTCCGGTGCCGTCGACGCTCGGTCGGTGGCACGTGCGGTCCGCACGACGTCGTCGTCACCGGTGACGAGCCAGGCGGCACCGACCCCGGACACGACGACGGCGAGCGCCAGCAGGCCCGCCAGGGGGCCTCGCCGTGCTCGCCGTGCCACGTCGTCGTCCGACCGCTACGTGCGCTTGCGGCGCTCGCGCACCCGCATGTTGACGTTGATCGGCGTCCCCTCGAAGCCCCACACCTCGCGCAGACGACGCGTGATGAAGCGGCGGTACTGCGGGTCGAGGAACGCCGAGGTGAAGAGCACGAACGTCGGCGGCTGGCTCGACGCCTGCGTCCCGAACAGGATGCGGGGCTGCTTGCCGCCGCGGACCGGGTGCGGGTGCTCCTGCACGAGCTCGGCGATGAAGGCGTTGACCTTGCCTGTCGGGATGCGGGTGTCCCACGACTCGAGTGCGGTCTCGAGCGCCGGGACGAGCTTCTCGAGGTGGCGACCCGTCCGGGCGGAGATGTTCACGCGCGGCGCCCAGGCCACGTGCGCCAGGTCCTGCTCGATCTCGCGCTCGAGGTAGCGACGCCGGTCGTCGTCGAGCAGGTCCCACTTGTTGTAGGCCAGGACGAGTGCCCGACCGGACTCGAGGACCAGGTCGATGATGCGCAGGTCCTGCGTCGAGATCGGCTCGGTCACGTCGAGCACGACGACGGCGACCTCGGCCTTCTCGAGCGCCGCGGTCGTGCGGAGCGACGCGTAGAAGTCCGCGCCCTGCTGCAGGTGCACGCGCTTCCGGATGCCGGCGGTGTCGACGAAGCGCCAGACGCGCCCGCCGAGCTCGATCTGCTCGTCCACCGGGTCGCGCGTGGTGCCCGCGAGGTCGTTGACGACGACGCGCTCCTCGCCCGCCGCCTTGTTCAGCAGCGAGCTCTTGCCGACGTTCGGGCGCCCGAGGATCGCGACGCGACGGGGGCCGCCGACCTCCTGCTTGGCGACGGCCGACGTGTCGGGGAGCGTCGTGATGATGAGGTCCATCAGGTCCGCGACACCGCGGCCGTGCAGCGCCGAGACGGGGTGCGGCTCGCCGAGCCCGAGGTTCCAGAGCTCGAAGGCGTCGAGGTCACGGCGGTCGTCGTCGGCCTTGTTCGCCACGACGATGACCGGACGGTCGGTCCCACGGAGCATCTTCACGACGTGCTCGTCGGTGGCGGTGATGCCGACCGTGACGTCGACGACGAAGAGCACGGCGTCGGCCAGGTCGACGGCGACCTCGGCCTGGGCGGCGACCGAGGCGTTGATGCCGCGGGCGTCGGGCTCCCACCCGCCGGTGTCGACGAGCGTGAAGCGCTTGTCGTTCCACTCGGCCTTGTAGCTCACGCGGTCGCGGGTGACGCCGGGGACGTCCTGCACGACGGCCTCGCGTCGACCGATGATGCGGTTGACGAGCGCCGACTTGCCGACGTTCGGCCGCCCGACGATCGCGAGCACCGGGTACGCGGGCAGGTAGTGGACGCCGTCCTCGCCGAGTTCGCCGGCGTCGAGGAGCGCGACGTCCTCGTCGTCGAGCTCGTACTCGTCGAGCCCGACGCGGAGCGCGTTCGCACGCTGGTCCGCCTCGGCGTCGTCGAGTCCGGCGAGCCGTTCGCCGAGCGCGTCGTCGTACTCCGGGAAGTCGTCGTTGTCGTGGCTGTCCTGCTGGGCCATGGTGGGTTTCCTCGTGTGCGACCGGAGCCGCGGTGTCGGTGGCCGGTGCCGGCCGGGCCGGTTCCCCGGCCGTGGTGACCGGGCAGCCCGGTCGTGGTGACCGGGCGGCGCCCGGTCGTGCGTCAGTGCGTGGCCGCTCGGGCCAGGTCGACGACCGCCTGGACGGTCTGGTCGAAGTCGAGGTCGGTGGAGTCGAGCGTCGTGACGCCGTCGGCGGCGTTCATGAAGTCGACGACCTTCGCGTCCGCCGCGTCTCGACGGGCGAGTGCGGCGGAGGTCTCGGCGGCTGACTGCGTGGTGACCTCTGCCGAGCGCCGAGCCATCCTAACCGACTCGTCGGCGGTCAGCAGGATGCGGACCTCGGCATCGGGTGCGACGACCGTGGTGATGTCGCGCCCCTCGGTGATGATGCCCTGCGCGTCGGCCTTCCGCATGACCTGTCGGAAGAGCTGCACGAGCTTCTCGCGGACCTCGGGCAGCTTCGCGATGTGCGCGACCGCTGCGGTGACCTCCGGCGTGCGGATCGCGTCGGTCACGTCGGTGTCGCCGACGCGCACGAAGTACTCGTCGGGGTCGGTGCCGATCGCGTAGTCGAAGGTGTCCCAGCTCGCCACGACGGCCGCGGGGTCGTCGAGGTCGATGCCCTGCTGCAGTGCGTGCCACGCCAGGGCGCGGTAGGCGGCACCGGTGTCCTGGTACCCGAAGCCCAGCGCACGGGCCGCGGCGCGCGAGACGCTCGACTTGCCGCTGCCCGCGGGGCCGTCGACCGCGATGACGGTCTTCGCCACGAAGGCGCCCTGCGGCAGACCGGACGGGACCGGGGCGCTGGTCGAACCCGGCTCGCCGCCGGGGGTGCCCAGGCCGCCGGCCGGCCCGCCGAGCGCGCCGCCGTCGGCTCCGCCGGCCGTTCCGTCGCCCGGCGGCGTCGGGGTGGGCAGGCCGGAGTCGGGACCCTCGGGTCCCCCGGTGACGCCGGACTCGTCCAGGGTGACGTGCGTGTCGTCGTTCATGCCCATGCTGCTGCGATCCTCCATCCGCGCCCCTCGAGTTCCTCGACGAGTCGCTGTTCCTGCTCGGGCACGACCGACACCTCGACGATGCCGATCGGTGCGCCCGGTGAGTGCTCGAGGCGCATGTCCTCGAGGTTGATGCCGATCTCCCCGATGAACTGCAGGAGTGCGGCGATCTGCCCCGGGGTGTCGTCGACGAGGACGACCACCTGGGCGAAGCGCTTGGTCGTACCGTGCTTGCCGGGGAGCCGCTCGACCCCGCGGTTGCCGGCGGCGATGGTCTCGGCGATCGTCCGGGGGGATCCCTGGCCGTCCGGGTCGTCGAGCGCGCGGAGGACCCGGTCGAGGTCGTCACGCAGGTCCGTCAGCACCGGCCGGATGTTCGCAGCGTTCGCCCCGATGATCTGCACCCACAGGCCGGGGTCGCTGGCGGCGATCCGCGTGACGTCGCGGACACCGCCGCCCGCCAGGTCGAGCGACCCGTCGGGGGCTTCCTGCAGCCGCGCGGCCATCAGGGTCGAGACGAGCTGCGGCGCGTGCGAGACGTACGCGACGGCGAGGTCGTGGGAGTCCGGCTCCATCGGGACGACCGTCGCTCCCACGTCGAGGGCGAGGTCCTCGACCACCGCGGCTCGCTGGTAGGAGATGGCGTCGTGGCCGGCGATCACCCACGGGCGTCCGACGAACAGGTCTGCCCGCGCCGCCGTCGGTCCGCTGCGCTCCCGGCCCGCCATCGGGTGCGACCCGATGTACCGGCTGACGTCGGCGCCCGATGCCCGCAGGCGTTCGAGCGGCCCGGTCTTCACGCTCGCGACGTCGGTCACGACCGCGCGCGGGAACGCGACGAGCTCACGCTCGACCACCGCTGCCACCACGTCCGGCGGGACCGCGACCACGATGAGCTCCGGCTCGTCGCCGTCGGCCGGTCGACGACCCGCGCCGTAGTCGACGGCGAGCGCCAGCGCGGCCGGTGAGACGTCGTCGAGCACGACGTCGACGCCCTTCTCGCGCAGGGCGAGCCCGATCGAGGCGCCGAGCAGCCCGGCGCCGACGACCCGCACGGGTCCGCGCAGCCGCCGGTCGATGTCCGGTTCGGCGAGCGGGGCGGGGGCGTCGGTCACGGGCCTCAGCCTACCGAGCGTCAGTCGGCAGCCTCCTCGTCGGCGTCGCCCGGTGCAGCACCCTTCGCGTCGCGGGCGATGCGGAGGAGCGCCCCGAGCTCGACCGTGGACAGCTCGCGCACCCTGCCGATCGGCAGCGATCCGAGCTGCAGCGGGCCGAACGACCGGCGCACGAGCTCGAGCACCGGGTGGTCGACCGCGTCGAGCATGCGTCGCACGATCCGGTTGCGCCCCGAGTGCAGGCTGATCTCGACCAGGGACTCACCGCGAGCGGACTCCAGCAGCCGGACCTTGTCCGCGGCGATCGGTCCGTCCTCGAGTTCCACCCCGTCGAGCAGCCGCTGCACCGTCGCCGGGTTCACGTTGCCCGCGACCTTGGCGATGTAGGTCTTCGTCACGCCGAACGACGGGTGGGCCAGCACGTGTGCCAGGTCGCCGTCGTTCGTCAGCAGGAGCAGCCCGGACGTCTCGGTGTCGAGCCGACCGACGTTGAACAGGCGCTCCTCGTACCGGTCGACGAACTCCGACAGGTCGCGTCGACCGCGCTCGTCCTGCAGGCTCGACACGATCCCGACCGGCTTGTTGAGCAGCACGTACCGCCGGGAGCTGTCGACCTGCACCGGCACGCCGTCCACCGCGATCGCGTCCGTCTCGGGGTCGACGCGGCGTCCGAGGGCGTCGACGACCTCACCGTTGACGGTGACGCGACCCTCGACGATCAGGTTCTCCGCGACCCGCCGGGACGCGATGCCCGCAGCGGCGATCACCTTCTGCAGACGCTCGCCGTCGGCCTGGAGGCTCGGGACACCCCCGGCGGACGCCCCTGCCTCGGTCGCGTCCCAGTCGGGGATGATCGGACGTTCGGGCGTGCCCTCCACCGGGACGCCGTGCTCGTCACGAGCGCCCTCCGGGCGCGGCGTCGTCCCGCGCTCCGCGCTGCTCGGCACGCGTCCCCGCGCGCCCGCGCCCGGCCGGTCACCGTTGCGTGCGGTGGTCGTGCCGCCGACGTAGCGACGGCCGTTGTGCCAGACGGTGCTCGGTCGGCCGTCGGGGGTTCGGCGGTCCTCGCGCGCTGGGTCACGGCGGTCGTCACGGCGGTCGTCCCGGCGGTCGGCGCTGCGGTCCGGTCGGCTACCGGCGTCGCGACGGTCTGCGCCGCGGCGGTCGTCCTCGCGCCCGCGGTACCCACCACGCTCACCACCCGAACGGTCATCACGCCCGCGGTACCCACCGCGCTCGCCACCGGACCGGTCGTCACGGCCGCGGTACCCACCGCGCTCGCCACCGGACCGGTCGTCACGGCCGCGGTACCCGCCGGAGCGGTCGTCTTCGCGACGGACGAACCCGCCGCGGTCGTTGCTGCGCTGGTCGGTGTCGCGGCTCACGAACCGTCCGCGGTCACCACCGGATCGCTCGTCCCTGCCGCGGTACCCGCCACGGTCAGCACCGGAACGGTCGTCGCGCCCGCGGTACCCGCCACGCTCGCCACCCGAACGGTCATCGCGCCCGCGGTACCCGCCCTGGTCCGAGCCGCCGCGGTACCCACCACGCTCACCACCCGAACGGTCATCGCGCCCGCGGTAGCCGCCCTGGTCCGAGCCGCCGCGGTACCCACCACGCTCGCCACCCTGCCGGTCGTCACGCCCGCGGTACCCGCCCTGGTCCGAGCCGCCGCGGTACCCACCACGCTCGCCACCCGAACGGTCGTCACGCCCGCGGTACCCACCACGGTCACCACCGGCACGATCCTCACGCCCGCGGTGGCCGCCGCGGTCGCCACCCGTCGGACGCTCCTCGCGTCCGCGGTACCCGCCACGGTCCTCACCGGACCGGCCGTCCGCACGGCCGGGACCAGCGGCGCGGTCGCGCCCCGCGCCTCCAGACCGACCCGAGCCGGAGCGGTCGGAACCGCGACCGTACCCGCCGGAGCGTCCGTCGGATCCCCCTCGGGACCCACCTCGTCGTTCGTCCTCAAACGCGGCCATCGGGGATCCCTTCGTTGTGCCCGAAACCGTCCGCGCCGTCCTCCAGCAGAGGCGAGATCAGCGGCAGTTCGTCGAGCGAGTTGATGCCGAGCTGCTGGAGCAGCAGGTCGGACGTGACGTAGTTGACGGCCCCGGTCTCGGCGTCGGTGAACGACTCCTCGATGAGCCCCCGGGTGACGAGCGTGCGGACGACACCGTCGACGTTCACCGCTCGGATCGAGGCGATCTGCGACCGGGTGATCGGCTGCTTGTAGGCGACGACCGCGAGGGTCTCGAGCGCGGCCTGCGACAGTCGGGCCGGCCGCTCGGCCTCGACGAACTGCTCGACGACGTCGTCGAGCTCGCGCCGCACGTAGAAGCGCCAGCCGCCGCCGACCTCACGGAGCTCGAAGCCGCGACGGACGGTGCCGTCGACACCGTCGAAGTCGGCGACGAGCCGCTCGATCGCCTGTCGGACGGCGGGCACCGGCGCGCCCACCGCGGCACCGAGCGACACGAGCGACTGGGGCTCGTCGGCGATCATCAGGATGGCCTCGAGCTGCCGGTCGACCGGCAGGTCCGGGTGCGGGGTGTGCTGGGCGTGCAGTTCCTGCTCGACCGCGCGGGCCTCGGCGACCTCGTCCGCTCCCCCGGGCTCGGCACTCGACGCGGCGGCACGTGTGTCATCCGTCATAGTCGGCTCCCAGGTTCGCGAGGCTCTCGTCGGACCAGTCCTCGGCGGTCCAGCGGAGTGTCAGCTCCCCCAGCGGTTCGAACTGCTCGAACGAGATCGACGCGTTCCGGTACAGCTCCAGGATCGCCAGGAAGCGAGCCACAACGATACCCGTCTCCGAGACGCCGGCCACCAGCTCACGGAACGACACGTCCTCGTCGGCGCGGGTCCGGAGGATCGACACGACGATCGCGGCCTGCTCCCGGATGCTCACGAGCGGGGCGTGCAGGTGGTCCAACCCCACGGTCGGGATCTCCCGCGGTGCGAAGGCCAGCGTCGCGATCGCGGCGAAGTCCTGCACCGACAGCGTCCAGACGAGCTCCGGCGTGCGGGCGCGGAACCGTTCCTCGAGGCGGACCTTGCGGACGTGCCGGCGGGACTCCTGCTGCCACCGTGCCCCGAACCACTCCGCGGCCTGCTTGAACGCCCGGTACTGCAGGAGACGTGCGAAGAGCAGGTCGCGGGCCTCCAGCAACGCCACGTCCTCGGCGTCGACGAGCTCACCCTGCGGGAGCAGCCCGGCGATCTTCAGGTCGAGCAGGGTGGCCGCGACCACGAGGAACTCACTGGCCTCGTCGAGCTCGTCGGCGGACTCGGCCTGGCGGACGTACTGGATGAACTCGCCGGTGACGGCGCCGAGGGAGACCTCGGTGATGTCGAGCTCGTGCTTCGTGATCAGCGAGAGCAGCAGGTCGAAGGGACCGTCGAAGTTGCGCAGTCGGACCCGGAAGCCCGGGGTGGTCGTGGTGCCCGCGGGCGCGCCGTCGACGGCGCCGTCGACGGCGCTGCGGTCGGCCGGCGTCGTCGGGTCGGCCGATGACCTCGGTGGGTCAGGCGACGGCGCCACGCTCGACGAGCTCCCTGGCGAGCGCCCGGTACGCGTGCGCCGCGGCGTGCTCCGGCGCCGTCTGCGTGATCGGTCGCGCCGAGACCGTCGCGTCCGGGAACTTCACCGTCCGGCTGATGACCGTGTCGAGCACGTGGTCGTCGAAGGTCTCCACCACGCGCTCCATGACCTCGCGCGAGTGCAGCGTCCGCGAGTCGTACATGGTCGCGAGGATGCCGTCGAGCCGCAGCGCCGGGTTGAGCCGGTCACGCACCTTGTCGATCGTCTCGATGAGCAGCGCCACGCCACGCAGCGCGAAGAACTCGCACTCGAGCGGGATGAGCACACCGTGTGCTGCCGTCAGGGCGTTGACCGTCAGCAGGCCGAGGGACGGCTGGCAGTCGACCAGGATCAGGTCGTAGTCGTTCGACACCTTGCGGAGGACGCTCGCCAGGATCTGCTCGCGGGCGACCTCGTTGACGAGGTGGACCTCGGCGGCGGACAGGTCGATGTTCGCGGGGATCACGTCGAGCATCGGCACGTTCGTCTGGCGGATGACCTCGCGCGGGTCCTTCACGGAACCCATCAGCAGGTCGTAGACCGTGGGCACGTCGTGGGTGCGGACCCCGAGGCCGGCGGACAGGGCGCCCTGCGGGTCGAAGTCGACGGCGAGGACCCTGCGGCCGTACTCGGCGAGCGCGGCGCCGAGGTTGATCGACGTCGTGGTCTTGCCGACGCCGCCCTTCTGGTTGCAGAGCGCGATGATGCGAGCCGGGCCGTGGCCGTCGAGCGGCGCGGGCACCGGGAACTGCCGGACGGGCCGACCGGTGGGGCCGACCGGGGTCTGCTCGGAGCCGGGGGTGGTCGTCGGGTTCGTGCTCACCCCGTCATCGTACCGGCGTGGCGCGAGCGGCCCCCGTCGCACCGCCGCACGGGCCGCAGCGGGCGGGACGGCGCCGGGCCGTGCCTCCCGGCCGCACGGTCGGTCCTGCGTCAGGCGGGTCGCAGCGCCACGCGCATGCTGTCCACCCGGTCCGCGATCACGGCGTCCGCCGTCCACCGCTGCTGCAGCCGGCCGACGAGCGCCTGGACGGCAGCCTGGTCGAGCCCCGGGTGCAGCGCCAGCCCGACCGTCAGCTCGGCACCGGCGAAGCGTCCGAGCGGGTCGCCCGGCGACAGCTCGACGCGTGCGACGGCGGACTCGTCGACGACGGAGGCGGCGAAGGCCTGCCCGACCTCGGCGTCCTCGAAGCACGGCGTCCACGGCAGGTCCTGCCCGATCGCCCACACGGCGGGTCGACGGAGCACGAACTCGGTCGGCGCGGTCGGGTCCAGCACGACGAGCTGCGTCTCCTCGCTCGCCGCAGCCATCGCCACCCGGCGTGCGTCCGCGGGGACCGGTCGGGCGGTGGCGTCCCAGGACCGCATCGCCTCGGCGGACGTGAACGCCGGCATGACGCTGCGCCCGTCGGGGCCGGCGACGGTGACGATCGACAGCTCCTGGGTCTTGTCGACGAGCTTCCCGTCGGGGGTGTGCCCGACGTCACCGGCCTCGGCCACGAGCGGGATGAGCAGTCGTGCGCCACGCAGGGCCTCGACGACCTCTCGCTGCGACCCGCCCTGCTGCAGGGCGGTGATCGCGGCGACGAGCGCCGGTTCCGCCAGGCCGTCGTCGTCGGCGTAGACGTCGTCGTGGGCGTCGAAGGTCCGTCCCGCCCACGGGTTCCCCGCCGAGTCCGCGGCACCGCCCGGGGTGTGGGCGTCGTCGTGCGCCCCCGATGCCGGTGCCTCGGGCCCGGTGCCGCGACCGTTCGAGATGCCCGCCACGGTGCCTACTCCGAGGCGATGTCGAGGGCGGCCGGCAGCGTGAAGGCGCCGGAGTACAGCGCCTTGCCGATGATGGCGCCCTCGAGACCGTGCGGCACCAGCTCGCGCAGCGCTCGGAGGTCCTCGAGCGTCGAGATGCCGCCCGAGGCCACCACGGGCTGGTCGGTGCGGTCGCAGACCTCGCGCAGGAGCTCGACGTTCGGCCCCTGCAGCGTGCCGTCCTTCGTGACGTCGGTCACCACGTAGCGGGCGCACCCGGCGGCCTCGAGCCGGTCGAGCACCTCCCACAGGTCCCCGGCGTCCTCGGTCCAGCCGCGGCTCGCCAGCGTGGTTCCGCGGACGTCGAGTCCGACGGCGATCTGCTCGCCGTACTCGCCGATGACGCGCGCAGCCCACTCGGGCTTCTCGAGCGCCGCGGTGCCGAGGTTGACGCGCGCAGCACCGGTCGCGAGCGCCGCCTCGAGCGAGGCGTCGTCGCGGATCCCGCCGGAGAGCTCGACCGAGACGCCCTCGACCTCGCGGATCGCCTTCGCGATGACCGCCCGGTTGTCACCGCGCCCGAACGCCGCGTCGAGGTCGACGAGGTGGATCCACTCCGCACCCTGGTCGCGCCAGGTGCGGGCCGCGGCGACGGGGTCGCCGTACGAGGTCTCGCTGCCGGCCTCGCCCTGCGTGAGGCGGACGGCCTGGCCGTCGACGACGTCGACGGCGGGCAGCAGGACGAGGGGCGGGGTCGAGGTGAGGTCGGTCATGGTCCTGTCGGTTCTCGGTGGGGTGTGGTGCGGCCGCCCCGGTGGATGCCACGGCCGGGAGGCGCGGCTCGCGTCCGTCGGGCGGTCGTGCGCCCGGTGGACGGCCGGGTCAGAGCGAGTCGACCCAGTTGCGGAGCAGCCGGATGCCCGGCTCCCCCGACTTCTCCGGGTGGAACTGCGTGGCCGTCAGTGGGCCGTTCTCCACCGCGGCGACGAACCGCTGCCCGTGCTCGGCCCAGGTCAGACGCGGCGCACGGAACGGGCCGTAAGCGTCGAGCGGGAAGTCCGTCACGCCGTACGAGTGGACGAAGTAGAACCGTTCGTCGTGCAGGCCGTCGAAGAGCACGGAGTCCTCGGGGGCCTCGACCGTGTTCCAGCCCATGTGCGGCAGGACCTCGGCACGGATCTCCTCGACCGTGCCCGGCCACTGGCCGAGCCCCTCGACGTCCGCACCGCGCTCGACCCCGCGGGCGAACATGACCTGCATGCCGACGCAGATGCCGAGCACCGGTCGCCCGCCGGCCAGACGGTGGTCGACGATCTCGCCGCCGCGGACGCCCTCGAGCTGGTCGACGACGGCGGCGAACGCGCCGACACCCGGCACGAGCAGACCGTCGGCGCGGAGCGCGGCCTGCTTGTCGGCGGTCAGGGTGACGTCGGCGCCGGCGCGCTCGAGCGCCTTGGCCGCCGAGTGGACGTTGCCCGATCCGTAGTCGAGGACGACGACGTTCGGCTTCGCGGTCACAGCTTCCCCTTCGTGGACGGGATGCCGTCGACCCGCGGATCGAGCTCGACGGCGCGGCGCAGCGCGCGCGCGAAGGCCTTGAACTCGGCCTCGGCGATGTGGTGCGGGTCGCGGCCACCGAGCACACGGACGTGCACCGTGATGCCGGCGTTGAACGTGATCGCCTCGAACACGTGGCGCACCATCGAACCGGTGAAGTGCCCACCGATCCGGTGGAACTCGAACCCCTCGGGCTCACCGGAGTGCACGAGGAAGGGACGACCGGAGACGTCCACCACGGCCTGGGCCAGGGCTTCGTCGAGCGGGACGAGCGCGTCGCCGTAACGGCCGATGCCGGCACGGTCGCCGAGGGCCTGCTTCAGGGCCTGCCCGAGCACGATGCCCGTGTCCTCGACCGTGTGGTGCACGTCGATGTCGGTGTCGCCCGTCGAGCGCACGCGGAGGTCGATGAGCGAGTGCTTGCTGAACGCCGTCAGCATGTGGTCGAAGAAGGGCACGCTCGTCGAGACGTCGGACGAACCGGTGCCGTCCAGGTCGAGCGAGAGCTCGATGCTCGACTCGCTGGTGCTCCGGCTGATCGAGGCGGTGCGGGCGGTCATGCGTCAACCCTAACCGGCGGCTGGGCGGCGGCCACGCGGCGCATGGCCTCGAGGAACGCGGTGGTCTCCTCCTCCGTCCCCGCACTCACGCGCAGGTGGTTCGGGATGCCGAGGTCGCGCACGATGACGTCCTGGTCGAGCAGGGCCTCGAACGCCGCGCTCGGGTCGGCGACCCCGCCGAACAGGACGAAGTTCGACCAGGTCTCGTACGTGCGGTACCCCATCGCCCGCAGCTCCGTGACCATCAGGTCCCGCTGCTGCTTGATGTCGTCGACCATCGCCAGCATCGCCGGAGCGTGCCGGAGCGCGGCCACCGCCGCCGCCTGCGTCAGCGCGGACAGGTGGTAGGGCAGCCGCACCAGGCGGAGCGCGTCGACCACGGCGGGGTCGGCCGCCAGGTACCCCACGCGGGCTCCGGCGAAGGCGAAGGCCTTGCTCATGGTGCGAGAGACCACGAGCCGCGGACGGCCGGGCAGCAGCGTGACGGCGCTCGGGGCGTCCGAGGGCATGAACTCGGCGTAGGCCTCGTCCACCATCACGATGCCGTCCGTCGCGTCGTAGGCCGCCCGGATCGTCTCGATGTCGAGCGGGGTGCCCGTCGGGTTGTTCGGGCCGCACAGGAACACGATGTCGGGTCGGTGCTCCCGGATGGCCGCGACGACCGTCTCCGGCGCGATGCGGAACTCGTCGTCGCGCTGCGCGGGGATCCAGCGCGTGCCGGTGCCGGACGCGAGGATCGAGTGCATCGAGTACGTGGGCGGGAACCCGAGCACCGACCGGCCCGGGCCACCGAACGCCTGCAGGAGCTGCTGCAGGACCTCGTTCGACCCGTTCGCCGCCCACAGGTGCGCAGGGGTGAGCTGCTGCCCGGCGGAGAGTCCACCGTTCAGGTAGCCCGCGAGGGACTCGCGGAGCTCGGTGAACTCGCGGTCGGGGTAGCGGTTCACGGTCGCCAGGGCCTGCCGGATCGAGGCGACGATGTCCTCGGCGACGGCCTCCGGTACGGGATGCGTGTTCTCGTTGACGTTGAGCTGGACGCGCACGTGCTTCTGCGGAGCTCCGTACGGGCTCTGCCCACGGAGGTCGTCACGGATCGGGAGGTCTTCGAGCGTGGTGTCCACCGACCCATCGTAGGCCGGGACCCCCGACGGCGACCGGCCGTCCGGACGGTGGTCAGGCGAGCGCCGACCGGACGGTGGTCAGGCGAGCGCCGACCGGATCAGTTGCCCGCGGTGTACTTGACCGGGATCGCGATCTGCTCGCCGGCCTGCAGCGTCGAACCGTCGAGGGCGTTGAGGCTCACGACGTCCTGCACGAAGTCGCGGGGGTCGGCCTGCGGGGCGGTCTCCTCTGCCAGCTGCCACAGGGTCTCACCCGGCTGCACGGTGACCGTCTCGAAGTGCACGGGAGCACCGGCACGCGAGGAGTCGCCGGCAGAGGCCTGTCCACCGTTCAGCACGGAGAGGGCGACGACGAGGAAGACCGGGAGGGCCGCGACGGTCGTCAGGACGATGCGGCCGCGGCGCGTGATGCGCAGGCGGGTACGGACGGCGGGCGTCGCGGTGCGCTGGTCAGCGATGGCGATGGTGCTCATGTCGTTCTTGCCTTCCCGTTCGGAGGAACCGAAGTCGTGTACCGAACATAGTTTCGAATGCGACCTCGCACAAGTCCCAGGAAGAGATCTGTGCGGGATTTTCTGCCGACACGCTCGAACAGGTGTTTGGCCGACCCGGAGCGGTCGGATACTGTTTCGATCGACTGGGACGAGTCAAGCGGGGACCACTGACATTCCTGCCCGACCGCCCGGCACCGACGAAGGGCGAGACGACGTGGCGGACGAACTGCGGGTCCAGAAGCCGTTGACGGCGAAGCAGCAGGCGATCCTCGACGCGATCCGCGCGTCGATCGCCAGCCGGGGCTACCCGCCGAGCATGCGGGAGATCGGCGACGCCGCCGGCCTCTCCTCGCTCTCGAGCGTCTCCCACCAGCTCGGCCAGCTCGAGCTCGGCGGCTGGATCCGTCGTGACCCGAACCGTCCGCGCGCGCTCGAGGTCCTGGTCGACGAACCGACCCCCGACGTCGAGACGCCCGACGTCGACGCCACGACCCTGGTCCCGCTCGTCGGCCGGATCGCCGCCGGTGTGCCGATCACGGCCGAGCAGCACGTCGACGAGATCGTCCCGCTCCCCCGGCAACTGGTCGGCACGGGTGACCTCTTCATGCTCAAGGTCGTCGGCGAGTCGATGATCGACGCAGCGATCTGCGACGGCGACTGGGTGGTCGTCCGGTCGCAGCAGACCGCGGACAACGGGGACATCGTCGCCGCGATGCTCGACGAGGAAGCGACCGTCAAGGTCTTCCGCCAGCGCGACGGCCACACGTGGCTGCTCCCGCGCAACTCCGCGTTCGAACCGATCCTCGGCGACGCGGCCACCGTCCTCG
Source organism: Curtobacterium sp. P97 (assembly GCF_023712445.1). Taxonomy (NCBI): domain Bacteria; kingdom Bacillati; phylum Actinomycetota; class Actinomycetes; order Micrococcales; family Microbacteriaceae; genus Curtobacterium; species Curtobacterium sp. P97. The sequence continues at coordinate 40,490 of NZ_JAMAYF010000013.1, forward strand.
GCAAGGTCGTGGCGGTCTTGCGCTCGATCTGACGCCGGAACAACGCGGAGCAGCCCGCGCCGCGGACTTCCGTGGCGCGGGCTGCTCCGCGTTGTGCGAAGTCACGCCGCACCGTCCGACGGCGCGACGTGAGCAGGCGATCGCACCGTACCGCGCAGGGGCCGGACCGGCGCGCCGGAGCCGACCCGTGCCTCCCGGCCGGGGGTGTGGCGCGACCGCCTGCGGGACTACGCCGTCGCGACCGGCGTGACCACGTACGGGTCGAGCTCCGCGACCTGGCGCTGGAAGACGCGCACCCGCAGGCGGGTGCCGTCCTCGACGTAGTCGGTCGTCTCGACTGCTCCCGCGTCGTGCAGTGACGACACCAGGTCGCCACGGTCGTACGGGATCACCACCGTCAACTCGACGTCCGGTTCTGGCAGCCGTGCCTCGATCGCGGCGAGGAGCTCGGGCACGCCCTCGCCCGTGCGGGCGGAGACGAACACCGCGTCCGGCACGAGTCCGACCAGCACGAGTCGCTGCGCCTCGTCGATGAGGTCCGCCTTGTTGAACGCGACGACCTCGGGGATGTCCCGCGCTCCGACGTCACCCATGACGTCGCGGACCGTCGCGAGCTGCGCGGAGGGGTCTGGGTGCGACCCGTCGACCACGTGCACGATGACGTCGGCCTCGCCGACCTCCTCGAGCGTGGAGCGGAAGGCCTCGACCAGCTGGTGCGGCAGGTTCCGCACGAAGCCCACCGTGTCGACGAACGTGAACTCGCGGCCGGCGCTGCTCTCGGTCCGGCGCACCGTGGCGTCGAGGGTTGCGAACAGCTGGTTCTGCACCAGGACGCCCGCGCTCGTCAGGCGGTTCAGGAGCGAGGACTTGCCGGCGTTGGTGTACCCGGCGATCGCGACGCTCGGCACCTCGTTGCGGTGCCGGTCGGCGCGCTTGGCCTCCCGAGCCGGTCGGAAGCCCGCGATCTGACGGCGGAGCTTCGACATGCGCGTGTTGATGCGCCGGCGGTCGAGCTCGATCTTCGTCTCACCCGGACCACGGGACCCCATGCCGGCACCGCCGGAGACCTGACCACCGGCCTGGCGGGACATCGACTCACCCCAGCCGCGCAGACGCGGCAGCAGGTACTGCAGCTGGGCCAGCTCGACCTGGGCCTTGCCCTCGCGCGTGGTGGCGTGCTGGCTGAAGATGTCGAGGATCACGGCGGTCCGGTCGATCACCTTCACCTTCACGACGTCCTCGAGCGCTCGGCGCTGGGAGGGGGCGAGCTCCGTGTCCGCGACGACCGTGTCGGCGCCGGTCGCCTTGACGACCATGGCGAGCTCCTCGGCCTTGCCCTTGCCGAGGTAGGTCGCCGGGTCGGGGTTGGGCCGGCGCTGCAGGAGCCCGTCGAGGACCACGGCACCGGCGGTCTCGGCCAGGGCGGCGAGCTCGCGGAGGGAGTTCTCGGCGTCCTGGGCGTCGCCCTGGGGGTACACGCCGATCAGCACGACCCGCTCGAGCCGGAGCTGCCGGTACTCGACCTCGGTGACGTCCTCGAGCTCGGTGGAGAGCCCGGTGACGCGCCGCAGGGCGGCGCGGTCCTCGCGCTCGTACTGGTCGCCGTCGCCGGACCAGCCGTGCTCGTCGACCGATCGTGTCTGGATGGCCTGGGCCGGAGCGAAGATCGCCGACGTGGCCCGGGTCTCGGCATTGCGGAGGACGCGTTCCACGACACCCTCGGCGCTGTCGTCGGATCGTCCGTCGTTCATGGTGGTTTCCGTCATCTTCTCCACAGGGTACCGCCGCCACGCCCGGGACACACGGGCTCGCCGGTACGGTTCTTCCATGGCGAACGAGCACTACTTCTCCGCGAACCCCTCGTCGGAGGCCCGTGAGCGACAGGTGCACGTCACGCTCGCCGGACGGTCGCTCACGCTGTCCACCGCCGCGGGCGTGTTCAGCCCGGACGGTGTCGACCGCGGCACCAGGGTGCTGCTCGGCTCCGTGCCGCCGCCCGCGCCCGAGGGCGACCTGCTCGACATCGGCTGCGGGTGGGGGCCGATCGCGATCACGATGGCGCTCGAGTCGCCGGACGCCCAGGTCTGGGGCGTGGACGTCAACGAGCGGGTCCTCGGTCTCGCGCAGCGCAACGCCGTCGCAGCCGGGGTGTCGAACGTCACCGTCGGGCTGCCGGACGAGCTCCCGGCGGACCTGCGCTTCCGCACGATCTGGTCCAACCCGCCGATCCGGGTGGGCAAGGACGAACTGCACGCCATCCTGCTGACGTGGCTGCCCCGGCTCGAGGTCGGCGGGGACGCCTGGCTGGTGGTGTCGAAGGACCTCGGCGGGGACTCCCTGCAGCGGTGGCTCGGGGACGCGCTCGGGGACGGGTTCGCGGTGTCGCGGGCCACGACCGACAAGGGCTTCCGCGTGATCCGGGTCCGCCGGACCGCCGAGTAGCCCGGGGCAGGGCGCAGGCGGCGGGTCGGGCTGCGCTGGGCTGCGCCCGTACCCGCGCGAGACGCCGGCGTCGACGCGAGACGCATCCGGACAGCCGAGACGCCGCCGAGATCGACGGCGTCTCGCGCGCATGACGGCGTCGCGAGGACACGCCGGCGTCTCACGAGCACACCTGCGCGTCGTCTCCGCCTCGCCGTCCCACTGGCACGACGGCGTCCCGCTCGCGCCGGCACGGCGGCAGCGCGGTACCGCGGCACCGCAGCACCGCAGCACCGCAGCACCGTCAGACGGTCAGGTCCCCGGAGAACACGAGCTCCGCCGGACCGGCCAGCGCGACGTGCTCGCCGTCCTCCGCCGCGAACATCCGCACGGTGACGACCCCGCCCGGCACCCGCACCCGCCAGGTGTCCGGCGCCGAGGGCCCCGCCCAGTACCGCGTGGCGAGGGCGGCCGCGACCGCACCGGTGCCGCAGGACAGCGTCTCGCCGCTCCCCCGTTCGTGCACGCGCATGGTGATCTCCCCCACGCCGTCCTTGACGAGGGGCTCACCGGGCAGCACGAACTCGACGTTCGCGCCCGCTGCGGGCGCCGGGTCGAGGACGGGGACGTACGTCAGGTCGACCTCGGCGAGCTCGTCCTCGGTCGCCACGGCCACGACGACGTGCGGGTTGCCGACGTCGATGCCGAGTCCGGGTCGTGCACCGTCGAGCTCCTTCGCCCGCACGGTGACGTCGTTCGCCCCGCCGCCCTCGATGCCGAGGCCCCAGCGCCCGAGGTCGGCCGAGAAGCCGTTCGTGGTGCGCTGGACGTCGACGAGCCCCTTGCGGCTGCCGACCGTGAGCGTCTCCCCCGGCGCGAGGTCGACGAGCCCGGACTCGGTCAGGTACCGCGCGAAGACGCGGATGCCGTTCCCGCACATCTCGGCGACCGAGCCGTCGGCGTTGTGGTAGTCCATGAACCAGGTGGCGGCGGGTTCGACGGCGACGAGCGTGCGCCCCTCGGGGATCGCTTCCGACCGGACCGCCCGGATGACACCGTCGGCGCCCACGCCGAAGCGGCGGTCGGCGATGGCCCGGATGCGCTCAGGGGTCAGGTCGACCGTTGCGTCGGGGTCGGCGAACAGGACGAAGTCGTTGCCCGTCCCCTGGCCCTTCGTGAAGTGCAGCTCGGTCACGGCACGATCCTACGGGCCGCCGCATGCAGCCCCGCGACGTCGGCGCCGCTGACGTCGACCACCTCGGCGTCGTACCGCTTGAACCAGGACACCTGTCGCCTGGCGTACTTGCGGGTCGCGACCGCCGTCGCCTCCACCGCCTCGGCCGTCGTCGCTCGGCCGTGCAGGACGTCGAGCGCCTGCGAGTACCCGATCGCCGCGCGCGCCGTGCGTCCCTGCTCCAACCCCTCCGCGCAGAGCGCCTCCACCTCGTCGACGAGGCCGTCGGCGAACATCCGCTCGGCCCTCGCGTGCAGGGACGCGACGAGCCCGCTGCGCTCGCGGTGCAGGTGCAGCACCCGGGCCGGTCGCCATGCGCGGGGCGCGGCCGGGAGGCGCGGGGTCACGACCTCGGACCGGCTCGCGATCTCCACGGCCCGGATGAGCCGCCGGGGGTTGCGGGAGTCGACGTCGGCTGCCGCGGCCGGGTCCAGGGCGCGCAGGCGCGCGAGGAGGGCGTTCGGCCCGTGCTCGGCGTGCTCGCGCTCGAGCTCGGCGCGGAGCTCCGGGTCGGTGCCGGGGAAGGCGAGGTCGAACAGCACCGCCGACACGTAGAGCCCGCTGCCGCCGACGAGCACCGCGGTGCCGCCGTCCGCCGTGATCCGTTCGACGTCCGCACGGGCGCCGCGTTGGTAGGCCGCGACGCTCGCCTCGTCGGTCACCGCGAGCACGTCGAGCTGGTGGTGCGGGATGCCCCGCCGCTCCGCGACCGACAGCTTGGCGGTGCCGACGTCCATGCCGCGGTAGAGCTGCATGGCGTCGGCGTTCACGACCTCCGCGGGACGGCCGCTCGCCCGCAGCCGTTCCGCGACGGCGAGGGCGACCTCGGACTTGCCGGTGCCGGTCGCACCGACGACCGCGATCAGGTCGGGGGTACCGTCGTGGCGCGGTCCGACCGCCGCGAGCGGCCGGTCAGCGTCCGACACGGAGGCTCGGCAGCCCGAGCGAGACCGGACGGGGCCCGGTGCCCGGGGCGGACGGGGTCGGCACACCGCAGCTCTCGGCCTGCGCACGGTCCCAGGCGTCACCGGCACGGGTCCGACGGATCCGCAGGGGGCCCTCGTTGTCGGCGATCAGGAAGTGCGGGGCTGCGCGCGTGATCTCGACGGTGACGACGTCGCCGGGACGCGGGACGGCGGAGCCCTGCGGCACGGCGAAGTGCACGAGGCGGGAGTCCTCGGCACGGCCGGACAGGCGGTGCGTGGTCTCGTCCTTCTTGCCCTCGCCGGTGGCGACGAGCACCTCGACGCTCCGACCGACCTGCTTCGCGTGCTCCTCGGCGGTGATGCGGTCCTGCAGCGCGATGAGCCGGTCGTAGCGTTCCTGCACGACCTCCTTCGGCAGCTGGTCCGGCATCGTCGCCGCCGGCGTGCCCGGACGGATCGAGTACTGGAACGTGAAGGCCGAGGCGAACCTCGACTGCTCCACGACGCGCAGGGTGTCCTCGAAGTCCTCGTCGGTCTCACCGGGGAACCCCACGATGATGTCGGTGGAGATCGCTGCGTCCGGGATCTTCGCCCGCACGCGGTCGAGGATGCCGAGGAACCGTTCACTCCGGTAGCTCCGACGCATGGCCTTGAGCACCCGGTCCGATCCGGACTGCAGCGGCATGTGCAGCTGGGGCATGACGTTCGGGGTCTCGGCCATCGCGTCGATCACGTCGTCGGTGAACGCGGCCGGGTGCGGGCTCGTGAACCGCACGCGCTCGAGGCCGTCGATCTGACCGGCGGCCCGGAGCAGCTTGCCGAACGCTTGACGGTCGCCGAACTCCACGCCGTAGGAGTTGACGTTCTGCCCGAGCAGCGTCACCTCGATGGCTCCGTCGTCGACGAGCGCCTGGATCTCGGCGAGCACGTCGCCCGGACGACGGTCCTTCTCCTTGCCACGGAGCGACGGGACGATGCAGAAGGTGCAGGTGTTGTTGCAGCCGACGGAGATCGACACCCAGCCGCTGTGCGTGGAGTCGCGCCTGGTCGGCAGCGTCGACGGGAACACGTCGAGCGCTTCGAGGATCTCGATCTGCGCCTCGTCGTTGTGCCGGGCCCGCTCGAGCAGGGTCGGCAGCGACCCCATGTTGTGCGTGCCGAAGACGACGTCGACCCAGGGCGCCTTCTCGAGGATGACGTTCTTGTCCTTCTGCGCCAGGCACCCGCCGACGGCGATCTGCATGCCGGGGTGCGTGCGCTTGATACCCGCGAGCTGCCCGAGGTTGCCGTAGAGACGGTTGTCCGCGTTCTCGCGCACGGCGCAGGTGTTGATGACGACCACGTCAGCCTGCTCGCCGTCCGACGCCACGTACCCGGCCGCCTGCAGCGACCCGCTCAGGCGCTCCGAGTCGTGGACGTTCATCTGGCACCCGTGGGTGCGGACCTCGTAGGTTCTGGGGCGGGCTTCGACGGTGGCCATGATCGTCCCAGTGTAGGTCGACCGCGGCGTCCGCAGGACGGCCGTCGAGCCCGCCGCCGCGCTACTCGAAGCGGACGGTGCCCCCACCCGAGGGCGAGCGTCGCGGCGGACCGTCGAGCGCCCGCTCCACCGCGATGCGGACGACTCCCGAGCCGTACCCCTTGCGCATCAGGAAGCCGCTCAGGCGCCGCTCGGCAGTCGCTCGGTCGAGCCCACGGAGTTGGCCTGCACGCTTCTCAGCGAGCTCGATCGCGCGGACGAACTCGTCGTCGGCGTCGTCCTCCGCGGCCTCGAGCGCCGCGTCGATCGCCGCCTGGTCGATGCCACGGCGTCGCAGCTCGGCGACCACGCCCTGGCGGCCGAGGCCCTTGCGCTCGTGCAGCCGGTCCACCAGGTCGGTGGCGAGGGCCACGTCGTCGAGCAGACCCACGCGCACCAGTCGGGCGACCTCGTGCTCGACGACGTCGTCGTCGAGGTCCTGCTTCGTCAGCAGCTGCCGCATCTCCGACTCGCTGACCCCCTTGCGCCCGAGCGCCCGCATGCTCACGCGCTCGGCATCGGCGCGCTGCTCGTCGAGCGGCCGTGGGGCGTCCGCCGGGTCGATCTCGTCACCGCTGGCGATGGCGAACACCGATGCGCTCGCGGCGTCCGCAGTGTCGTCGTCGTACCCGTGCTGCTCGGCGCGTGCACTCCGACCGGAGCCGTCGCCGACGACCGGCGACACCCACTCCGCCTCGGACTGCTGTCCGCGGAAGGGGATCGCGGCCGGCACCGGCGGGTCGTCCTCGACGGGCGTCCCCGTCGCCGACCCCGAGCTGGCGGACTCGTCGTGCGCCGCGGTGGTCGACGCTCGGCCGAACCGCCGTTCGTCGTCACCCAGCACCATCGACTCGGGCGCCCAGCCGTCGTCGGACGACCCGGTGCCGCCGGGAACGCCACGCTCCGCGCGCGGAGCCAGATCGACCGGGCTCAGGCTCGGCTCGACCGGGTTCGGCTCGACCGTGCCCGGCCCGACCGTGCCCGGCCCGACCGTGCCCGGCCTGACCGTGCCCGGCTCGACCGTGCCCGGCTCGACCGGGCTCGATCGAACAGGTTCCGGCTCCGCCGGCGGGGTGCGTCGACCACGACGGGACCGCGCACCGAACAGGTCGGTGACCGGTGCGAGGCCCTCGTCGTGGTCGTCTGCGCCGGTCACGCGCCCTTGCGCTCCGCCAGCTTCGGCGCGATCGACTCGACCGGAGCATCGGCCTTGGCGCCACCGACGCCGAGCTTCGCGAGGATCTTGCCCTCGATCTCCGCCGCGATGTCTGCGTTCTGGATCAGGAACGAGCGCGAGTTCTCCTTGCCCTGCCCGAGCTGGTCGCCGTCGTAGGTGTACCAGGCACCCGACTTCTTCACGATGCCGTGGTCGACACCGAAGTCGAGCAGCGAGCCCTCGCGCGAGATGCCCGTGCCGTACAGGATGTCGAACTCGGCCTGCTTGAAGGGCGGAGCCATCTTGTTCTTCACGACCTTGACGCGGGTGCGGTTACCGACGGCGTCGGTCCCGCTCTTCAGCGTCTCGATGCGACGGATGTCGAGGCGGACCGACGCGTAGAACTTGAGCGCCTTGCCGCCGGCGGTGGTCTCCGGGCTGCCGAAGAACACGCCGATCTTCTCGCGCAGCTGGTTGATGAAGATCATCGTGGTCTGCGTCTGGTTCAGGCCACCGGCGAGCTTGCGCAGGGCCTGGGACATGAGGCGCGCCTGGAGACCCACGTGCGAGTCGCCCATCTCGCCCTCGATCTCGGCACGCGGCACCAGGGCGGCGACCGAGTCGACGACGATCAGGTCGATCGACCCCGAGCGGACGAGCATGTCGGCGATCTCGAGCGCCTGCTCACCGGTGTCGGGCTGCGACACGAGGAGGGCGTCGATGTCGACACCGAGCTTCTTCGCGTACTCGGGGTCGAGCGCGTGCTCCGCGTCGATGAAGGCTGCGATGCCACCCGCGCGCTGCGCGTTCGCGATGGCGTGCAGCGTCAGGGTCGTCTTACCCGACGACTCCGGGCCGTAGATCTCGATGATGCGGCCGCGCGGGAGGCCGCCGATGCCGAGTGCGACGTCGAGCGCGACGGAGCCGGTCGGGATGGTGGCGACCGGCGCGCGCTCGTCCGAGCCGAGACGCATGACCGTCCCCTTGCCGAACTGCCGGTCGATCTGGGCGAGTGCGGTCTCGAGGGCCTTCTCGCGGTCTGCGGGTGATGGCATGGGGTGCTCCTTCATGCTCGGTGTCGGCCGCCTGTAGGCTGTCGCGTCCACCCCAGCCGGTGGTGCAGGGCTGGTGTTCGGCGACAAGGCTTCGGGCTGTTCCCGATGACCTCGAACCTAGGGCGGGCCACCGACATCACTGCCTGCGACCGCGCGACCTGTGGACGATGGTCCGGGACAGCGCCGATGTGCAGGAACCTAGCACCGATCGAACACGCGTTCGAGCAACACGCCGAACACAGTTTCGGACGACGGCGTCAGTCGCGCGGCTCCGCCAGGCCCTTGCCGTGCCGCTTGTCCAGCGGGACGTCCTGGGAGTCACAGAGTGCTTCCCACACCCGCCTGGCGTCGATGCCCGCGTCGAGCGCGTCCGCCGCCGAACGTCCACCGAGCTCCTCGAGCACGACGTCGCGGGACACCACGGCGCCGTAGGCCTCCCCGAACACCTGGTCGACGGCTCGCCAGAACTCACTCACGCGCATCGGTCCAGCGTAACGACGAACGCCCCCGCCGGCGGACCGGCGAGGGCGTTCGAGGGGGTGGTGCGTCAGCGCACCGCGAGGTCGTTGTCGAACTCGGCGACGAGGTCGTCGGGCAGCGTGTCGGGGACCGGGGTGAGCCCCTCGACGACTGCGAGACGGTCGCCCACCTCGCGCATGATGGTCGAGATCGGGGTGTCGAGGGCATCCGCGACCGAGGCGAGGATCTCGGAGCTGGCCTCCTTCTGCCCACGCTCGACCTCACTGAGGTACCCGAGCGCGACACTGGCCTTGGATGCGACCTGACGGAGGGTCCGGCCCTTCTGCAAGCGGAAGTCCCGAAGCACGTCGCCGATCTCCTGACGAACGAGAACCATGTGGACTCCTCCTTCCTGTCGTCTCCGCGCCCGCCCGGTCCGGGTGACCTGGGGTCGGGTTCAGCAACAGTAGCGTTGCCGTTCGCAGCATGCTAACCACGCCGGCTGCCGTCCTGCTGGAGATTGCGTGGGATGTAACCCAGTGGCAACAGGACCTATTCCCCGCTGTCGACCTCGGTCGTCATCCGTGCCAGGAGTTCGGAGACGGTGGCCGAGCGGATTGCTGCCCGGTCCCCCTCGAGGTGCAACTCCGTCGCGACACTGCGTTCCGCGGATGCGATGCCGACGAAGACGGTGCCCACCGGCTTGCCGTCCTGCGGGTCCGGTCCGGCGACGCCGGTCGTGCTGATCCCCCACGTGGCGGGGACGCCGTCCACCGCCAGGGCCGTCCGGACGCCCGAGGCCATCTGCCGTGCAACCTCCGGGTCGACCGCGCCGTTCGACGCGAGCAGGTCGGCGTCGACCCCGAGCACCGTCGCCTTCACCGGCGTGGCGTAGGCGACCACCCCGCCGCGGACGACGGCGCTGGCCCCGGGGACGCCCACGAGCGTCGCGACGACGAGTCCGCCCGTGAGGGACTCGGCGACCGCGACGGTCTCGCCCCGGGCGGTCAGGACACCGACGAGCGCGCGCGCGAGTTCCTCGTCCGACACCGACCCCGACTGCGACCCCGACTGCGACCCCGGCATCGACGACCGACCCGTCGGACCGGCGGCCCCGGTACCGGCCGACGTCATGCTGCTCGGCGGTTGTGCTTCCAGGCCTGCCACAGGTAGTCCGCCCCGCTGAGCACCGTCGCGAGGAGCGCCGCCGTCATGAGGATGCCGTTCACCCAGTGCGCCAGGTCACCGACGACGTTCCACCACGGGAACAGTGCGAGCGTGATCGCGACGGCCTGCAGCACGGTCTTGATCTTGCCGCCGCGGCTCGCCGGGATGACCCGGTCGGACAGCACGGCGAAGCGGAACACGGTGATGCCGATCTCCCGGAGCATGATCAGCACCGTGACGATCCACGGCAGCTCATCCAGGATCGACAGCGCGACGAGGGCACCGCCGATCAGGACCTTGTCGGCGATCGGGTCGACGAGCTTGCCGAAGTCCGTGACCAGGTTCTGGCGTCGGGCGATGATGCCGTCCGCACTGTCCGTGACGATCGCGACGACGAACACGACGGCCGCCCAGACGCGCAACGACGTGTCCTGGCCGCCGTCGGAGAGCAGCATCACGAAGAAGAGCGGCGCCATGAGGATGCGCACCACGGTGATGATGTTGGCGACGTTCGCGGTCGATGCCGGGCCGTCCCCCTTGCGGAGCAACCGTCCGCGCCAGGGGAACCGAGCCCCGTGTGTGGTCTCCGAGCTGGTCACGTGCTCACTCCCTGCCCGTCAGTCCCCATGCGTCCTCGTCCGGTCCGTCGTCCTCGACCTCAGGGTACCCGCGGGTCATGTCCGCCACCGGGTCCGAGCCGTACCGGTCGTCGTCCTGACCACCGGCACCCGCCCCGGCGGGTCCGGCAGGAGCCCCGGAGCCGGCCGCAGCCGGAGCCGGGTCGGCCCCGGCGACGGAGGTCGTGCCTCCCGGCCGGACCGACGGCGGTCCGTCGGCAGCCGGAGCAGCCGGCGGCTCCTCGCCCCGGAGCTTCGCGAGCACGCCCGGGAGCTGGTCGGGCGTGACGAGCACGTCGCGGGCCTTCGACCCCTCGGACGGCCCCACGATGTCACGCGACTCCATGAGGTCCATCAGTCGGCCCGCCTTCGCGAAGCCGACGCGGAGCTTGCGCTGCAGCATCGAGGTCGAGCCGAACTGGGTCGAGACGACCTGTTCGACCGCGGCGAGCAGGAGCTCGAGGTCGTCGCCGATGTCGGCGTCGATCTCCTTGCGCTCCACCACGGCCTGGACGTCCTGCCGGTACTCGGGGCGCGCCTGGCGCGTGACGTGCGCGACGACCTCGGCGACCTCGCTCTCCTGCACCCAGGCACCCTGCACACGGACGGCCTTCGACGAGCCCATCGGCAGGAAGAGCCCGTCACCCTGCCCGATGAGCTTGTCGGCGCCCGGCTGGTCGAGGATGACCCGCGAGTCGGTGACGCTCGTGACCGCGAAGGCCACGCGCGACGGGACGTTCGCCTTGATGAGACCGGTGATGACGTCGACCGAGGGCCGCTGCGTCGCGAGCACCAGGTGGATGCCGGCGGCACGGGCGAGCTGGGTGATCCGGACGATCGACTCCTCGACGTCCCGAGGGGCGACGAGCATGAGGTCCGCGAGCTCGTCGACCACGACGAGCAGGTACGGGTACGGCTTGAGCTTCCGCTCGCTGCCGGCGGGCAGGACGATCTCGTCGTTCTGCACGGCCTTGTTGAAGTCGTCGACGTGCCGGAACCCGAACGACGCCAGGTCGTCGTACCGCATGTCCATCTCCTTCACGACCCACTGCAGCGCCTCGGCGGCCTTCTTGGGGTTCGTGATGATGGGCGTGATGAGGTGCGGGACCCCGGCGTAGATCGACAGCTCGACGCGCTTCGGGTCGACGAGGACCATGCGGACCTCGGACGGCTTCGCGCGCATCAGCAGCGAGGTGATCATCGAGTTGATGAACACCGACTTGCCGGAGCCCGTGGAGCCGGCGACGAGCAGGTGCGGCATCTTCGCCAGGTTCGCGACGACGAAGCCGCCCTCGACGTCCTTGCCGACGCCGATGGTCATCGGGTGCTTCGACTTCGTGGCCGCGCCGGAGCGCAGGACGTCGCCGAGGGAGACGATCTCGCGGTCTGTGTTCGGGATCTCCACGCCGATCGCGCTCTTGCCCGGGATCGGCGACAGGATGCGGACCTCGTTCGACGCGACGGCGTACGACAGGTTCTTCGACAGCGCCGTGACGCGCTCGACCTTCACACCGGGACCGAGCTCGATCTCGTAGCGCGTGACCGTCGGTCCGCGCGAGAACCCCGTGACCTTCGCGTCCACCTTGAACTCGGTGAGCACGCCGGTGATCGCCGCCACGATGTCGTCGTTCGCCTGGCTGCGGGCGACCGAGGGGGTGCCGGCGCTGAGGGTGGTGGCTGCGGGCAGGCGGTACGGGGCTGCCGGGTCCTCGTCGGCGGCGGTCGCGGCGGGCAGGCCGTCGTCGGCGGCTTCGGGCTCGGGCGCCGTCGGCGAGACCACCGGGGAGACTCCGGCGTCGGGCCGGGCGACCGCCGCGGGCTGCTCGGGCACCGGGGTGCCGAAGTCGCGGAGGGCCTGTTCGGCGACGGCGAGGTCCTGCTCGACCTCCTGTGCGCCGTGCACGTCGTCGTGCTCGACCGAGTCGTTGAGGTTCACCGAGGCGGGCACCGCGGGCGTGTGGTCCACGAGTCCGGCGGCCGCGCCCGCGTTCGCGCCGACGGCCGGAGCAGCGGCACCGGCAGCGGCAGCCGTCCCGGCACCACCGGCACCGGTTCCGCGGTCGGGCACGGCCTGCGTCGCCGACGCGGGCAGCACGGGGCTGTCGTACGCCGGGTCCTCCTCGCGCCCGGACTTGTTGCGGCGCCACCACGGGACGGTGCTCTCGGCGTCCTCACCGCCGGCAGCCTGCTCGTCCTCGAACCCGAGGTCCTCGAACAGCGGGAAGTCGGTCTGGTCCTTCGTGCGGCGCTTCGACGTCCGTGCTCGGGGCGCGGCCGGAGCGGCGTCCGCCTCGGTGGCGGGTTCGTCCTCGGCCACGGGGGCCGGCGCACCGAACAGGTACGCGTACAGCTCGTGGAGCCGGCGTCCGGTCTTGTTCGGCGGGGTCTTCGTGATGATGAAGAGCGACAGCACGAGCAGCACCACCGCGACCGGCACCGCGACCCACACGGTGGCGACCGCGACGAGCCAGCTGATCACCACCCAGCCGAGGACACCACCGGCGGCGGCCAGGGCGACCATGCCGTCGGACGCGCTCGGCTGCCCGCCGAACACGTGGCAGAGCGACGCGATGGAGACGAGCATCAGCCCGAGACCGATGCCGATCCGGGTGTTGTCGTGCACCGACGCCGGGTGGCGGAAGAGCCATCCGGCGAAGACGATCATGATGACGGGCAGTGCGACCGCCAGTCGCCCGAAGAGCCCGCCGAACGTGTAGGCGTCGAGCGTGACGGACACCGGGTTCGTGGGGTTGAGCCACTCGACGACACCGCCCGCGAGCGCGAGCACGAACAGGAGGAACGGGAAACCGTCGCGTCGTTCGTCCTTGGCGAGGGTCTCCTTGCCGAGCAGCCGGAACAGTGCTCCGACGCCGTGCGCCATCGCGAGCCATGCGGTCACGACGGGGTTCTGCTCGCGGAACACCGGGGTGGGTGCCGCCTGCGGCAGCTTCTTCGTCGTGGCCTGCGTGCGCGACGTACCGCGCGACCCGCTCCCGCGGGACGACGTGGACGCGCGCGAGCGCGTGGTCGACTTGGTGCCTCCGGCCATGCGAGGGAGCCTAATCCCCGCTCGGGACATTCCGTGGATGCCCCGCCGCGACCGGACGCCCTCCGCGCTCAGTACCGGATCGCGTCGATGACCTTGACCCGGACCGCCACGATCGCGGGCAGGAACCCGGCGAGCGCCCCGACGAGCAGCGCCGAGCCGACACCGATCAGCGCCGCCTCGACCGGGAAGGGCGCTCCCCCGACGTCGACCCCGCTCGTGATGAGCCCCCGGACGGTCTCGTTCCCGAGCACCGCCGCGCCGACCATGACGCCGATCCCGCCGGCGACCAGCGTCCCCAGCACGTTCTCGAGCAGCACGGCGACGAAGATGCGTCCGGCGGTCGCACCGACCCCGCGTCGGATGCCGATCTCGCGGATCCGCTGCCGGACGCTCACCAGCGACACGTTGAGCAGCCCGAGCCCGCCGAGCACCAGGACGAGGACGGCGACCCCGGCGATCACCCAGCGCAGCGCACCGAGCGGGTCGCCGTCGACCGAGCCGGCCGCGTCGGAACGGTTCGCGTCGACGGTCCACCCGGGGCCGAGCGCCCGCTCGGCATCCGATGCGATCCGTCCGGCGACCGCCTTCCCGTCGCTCTCCGGTACCCACACCTCGAACAGCCGCTGCGAGCCGTCGTCGGGTGCGGCCTCCGCGCTCGACGTCGCGACCGACTGCGCCAGCTGGTAGAACATCGGCTCGGTGTCGTACTCCGAGGACACGTACCGGCCGATCACGACCGCGGTGACGTCGGGCGTCCCCGGCAGGCGCACGACCGGGTGCGTGACGACGTCCGGGCTGCCGAGACGGTCGAGGAACGCCTGGTTGACGACGAGCGCCGGCGCGAGTCGGTCCCGGTCGTCCTCGGTGAACCACGCGCCGTCGTCGACGCGGACGCGGTGCATCTCGGCGTACGCGGGGTCGACGGTGACGCCCTGGGCCAGGGTGACCCCGTCGGGGAACTGCACGGGGCGCTGCGTCCACGACGCCTCGGTCGAGAACCGGACGTGGTAGCGCTCGGCGCCGGCGCGGAGTTCGCGGTCGAGCGCCGCGGCGTCGGCCGCGGCAGCGGCACCCGTGCCGTCCCCCGTGGCCGAGGACGAGCCGGTGACCTGGTAGGTCGCCGGCCGTCCGCCGTACTGCTCGTTGAAGGCGGCGGTCACCCGCTCGGCGAGCGACCCGAACCCGACGACGACCGCGAGCGACGCCACCGCGATCGTGACCCCGATCAGGCTGAGCACGACCCGGCCGCGGTGCACGCGGAGCTCCTGCCAGGACTCGACGAACGTCCCGACGACGGTGGTGAGGAGCCGGTTCACGCCGCCACCCCCGGCCCGTCGACGGAAGCGGACGCGGAGGCGGACTCGGACGCGGAGGCAGACGCGGACGCGGACGCGGTATCGGACGCTGCCGTGTCGACGACGAGCCCGTGGTCGATCCGGTGGACGACGTCCGCCCGTGCTGCGACCGCGGTGTCGTGGGTGATGGTGACGAGCGCCGCGCCGGTCTCGGCCGCGACGGTCTCGAGCAGCTCCATGACCACGCGGCCGGTGTCGACGTCGAGTGCACCGGTCGGCTCGTCGGCCAGGATGAGCCGCGGCGACCGGACGAGTGCCCGGGCGATGGCGACGCGCTGCTGCTCCCCGCCGGAGAGCCGGTGCGGCTGCGTGTCGGCACGGTCGGCGAGGCCCACCCGGTCGAGCATCTCCAGTGCCAGGCGACGACGCGACCAGAACGCCCGGCCGGTCGCGTAGAGCAACGGGACCTCGACGTTCTCGACCGCGGTGCGACCCTGCAGCAGGTTGAACTGCTGGAAGACGAAGCCGACGTCCGCGCCGCGCACCCGGTCGCGTCGGACCGAGCCGGCACGGCCGACGTCCCGCCCGTCGAACTCGTGCAGCCCCTCGGTCGGGGTGTCGAGCAGGCCGAGGACGTTGAGCAGCGTCGACTTGCCCGAACCCGAGCGGCCGACGATGGCGACGCGGCTGTCCGCCTCGACGTCGAGGTCGACACCGCGCAGGATCTCCAGCGTGGAGCCGTCGGGGAGCGGGACGGACTTCCGGAGGTCGCGGACGTGCACGAGGCTCATCCGGTCACCACCGCGCCGTCCTCGGCGAACTCGTCCTCGGGCTGCGCCTCCTTGCCGGGGACGAACTGCAGGACGGTCTCGCCCTCGGTCAGCCCGTCACGCACCTCGACCGTCTCGCCGTCGTTGAGGCCGAGGGCGACCTCGCGCTCGGAACGCTTCCCGTCGTCGTCGACGACGGTGACGACGCCGCGCTGCGCGGTCCCCTGCACGGCGGTCGTCGGGAGCGTCAGCACGCCCTCGGCCGAGCCCGCGGACACGGCGACCGTGACCTCGAGCCCCGGGAACACGGTGACGTCCCCGGGAACGTCGCACCGCAGCTGCGTCGCACCCTCGGCACCCGAGGAGCCCCCGCCACCGTCCGCACCGTCGGCACCCGCGTCCGACGGCTCGCCCGCCGCCGAGGCGGACGCGGAGCTGAGCGCGAGGTTCGTGCAGGTGAAGGGCGCCGGCCCGTCCGTGATCGTCACGGTCGCCTCGGAGGGACGCGAGGTGAGTCGGTAGAGCTGCGCGGCCTCGAGCGTCGCGGTCACACGGTACGACTCCGGGGCGACCCGGGCGACGGTGTCACCGATCGCGACGGGCTGCTTCGCCACCAGGTCGAGTCCGGACACCGTGCCGGACGACGAGGCGACGACGGTCGCGAAGGTCACGGACGCCGGCAACGGCTCGCCGTCCTCGGTCGTGCCCTCCGCCGGGGTCTCGACCCGCAGGTCGATGATCGGCGCGCCCTGCTCGACGTGCGTGCCGTTCGTCACGAAGACCCGGTTGACGGTGCCCTCGGCGGTGGAACGCACCGGCGTCGCGGCGACGGACTCGACGTGACCGGTCGCCTCGACGTCGTTGACGACGTCCCCCGTCTCGACGGTGACGGTCGGGTCCTCCAGCTGCGCGGTCGGGGTCGTCTCCTCGCCCTCGGGCTGCGCCGCGAAGAAGGCGAGGCGGACGAGGGACACCGCGATGGCGGCGAACACGAGGAACTTCAGGCCGGGCCACACCCAGCGACGCAGGACGGTCACCCTGGGACGGTATTGGCTGACATACCGAGGGAGCATCAGCCTGTGGGATGACGCAGGTCGGCCACCCGGCCGGCTGCGGCGCGTCTGCCTACGCCTCGATGACCACCGGGACGATCATCGGGCGGCGGCGGTGCTTCGTGTTCACCCAGCGGCCGACGGTGCGGCGGACGACCTGCTGGAAGGCGTGCGCGTCCCGTGTGCCGTTGCCCGCCGCGTCGGCGAGCGCCTTCGCGATCTGGGGACGGACGTCGTCGAAGACGGAGTCGTCCTCGGCGAAGCCGCGCGACTGGATCTCCGGGCCGACCACGCACTGCCCCGTCGTGAAGTCCACGGCGCAGAAGATCGAGATGAAGCCCTCCTCCGCCAGGACCCGACGGTCCTTGAGGTCGGCGTCGGTGATCTCGCCCACGGTCGATCCGTCGACGTAGACGTAGGCGATGTCGAGTTGTCCGGCGACGCTCGCGACGCCGTCCTTCAGGTCGACGACGATGCCGTCCTGGCCGAGGATGACGTTGCGCGGCGGCACACCCGTCTGGATCGCCAGGTCGGCGTTCGCGTACAGGTGGCGGTGCTCGCCGTGCACGGGCAGCACGTTGCGCGGGCGCAGGATGTTGTAGCAGTAGAGGAGCTCGCCGGCCGACGCGTGACCGGAGACGTGCACCTTCGCGTTGCCCTTGTGGACCACCTTCGCGCCGAGCTTCGTCAGCCCGTCGATGACCCGGTAGACGGCGTTCTCGTTGCCCGGGATGAGGCTCGACGCGAGGATGACGGTGTCGCCCTCGCCGATCTCGATCTGGTGCTCGAGGTTCGCCATGCGCGCGAGGACGGCCATCGGCTCGCCCTGCGACCCCGTCGACATGTAGACGATCTGGTCGTCCGGGACGTTCTTCGCCTTCTTCGTGTCGATGAGCACGTCGTCCGGCACCCGGAGGTAGCCGAGCTCGGCGGCGATGGTCATGTTGCGGATCATCGACCGCCCCATGAACGCGACCTTGCGGTTGGTCGCGGCGGCGGCGTCGAGGACCTGCTGCACGCGGTGGACGTGCGACGAGAAGCTGGCGACGACGACCTTCTTGCGGGCGCGGGAGATGACGTTCTCGAGCACCGGTCCGATGTCACGCTCGGGCGCGGTGAACCCGGGGACGTCGGCGTTGGTCGAGTCCGGCAGGAACAGGTCGACGCCCTGCTCGCCCAGGCGGGCGAAGGCACGGAGGTCGGTGATCCGGTCGTCCAGCGGGAGCTGGTCCATCTTGAAGTCACCGGTGTGCAGCACGCGCCCGGCGGGGGTCGTGATCGCGACGGCGAGGGCGTCCGGGATGGAGTGGTTCACGGCGACGAACTCGAGGTGGAACGGACCGAGCTGCTCGGTCTGGTCCTCCTGCACGACGAGCGTGTAGGGCTTGATCCGGTGTTCCTTGAGCTTCGCCTCGACGAGCGCGAGGGTCAGCGTCGAACCGATCAGGGGGATGTCGCCCTTGAGCTTGAGCAGGTAGGGGACGGCGCCGATGTGGTCCTCGTGCCCGTGGGTGAGCACGACACCGAGGACGTCGTCGAGACGGTCCCGGATCGGCCCGAAGTCGGGGAGGATGAGGTCGACGCCCGGCTGGTGCTCCTCGGGGAAGAGCACGCCGGCGTCGACGACGAGCAGCTTGCCGTCGAACTCGTACACGGTCATGTTGCGACCGATCTCGCCGAGACCCCCGACGGGGATCACGCGGAGGGTGCCGGGTTCGAGCGGCTGCGGTGTGGAGATCTGGGTGGGCATTCGGTCCTGACTGTCGTGCGACGCGCTACCGCTGCGCCGCGTGCTTTCCTAACGTGTGGTGCCTGGCACCTTCGGCAGTGCGCCGCCGGCCGCCGCGTTGCGGTCCGGGCGGAAGTTCGAGAAGTCGGCACCGGGGATGTCCCGGACCGCTTCGAGGGAGGTCTCGATGGCGTAGGCCTCGGTGTCCTCGGGGCCGACGAGCGGCAGCCGGACGCGCGGGCTGCCGATCCGGCCGAGGCCGTGGAGCACGTACTTCGCCGCGACGGTCCCGGGGACGTGGGTCATGATCGCACGGACGAGCGGTTCGACGCGCTTGTGCTCCGCGGTGGCGGTCGCCAGGTCGCCGCGGTTCACGGCGTCGACGATCGTGCGGTACGGCGTGCTCGTGATGTTCGCCGTGACGCCGATCAGCCCGGTGGCGCCGATCGACAGGTGCGGGAGCACGTTCGTGTCGTCGCCCGAGAAGTACATGAGGTCGGTGTTGTTGAGCACCCGGGAGACCTCGGCGAAGTCGCCCTTGGCGTCCTTCACGGCGAGGATGTTCGGGTGGTGCGACGCCCGCACGATGGTCTCGTACGTGATCGGGATGCCCGTGCGGCCCGGGATGTCGTACAGGATCACCGGCAGGTCGGTGGCGTCGGCGATCATCCGGAAGTGGGTGAGGACGCCCGCCTGGGTCGGCTTGTTGTAGTACGGCGTGACGATCATCACGCCGTCGGCGCCGGCCTTCTCGCTCTGCTTGTAGAGGTGGATCGCGTGCGCGGTCTCGTTGGAGCCGCCGCCCGTGATGATCTTCGCGCGGCCCGCGGCGACGGACTTGCCGACCTCGACCAGGCGGAGCTTCTCCGGGTCGGTCAGCGTGCTCGTCTCACCGGTGGTGCCGGTGACGACGATGCCGTCGGCGCCGGCCGTGATGCAGTCGTCGATGTGCTGCTCGACGCCGGGCCAGTCGACCTCTCCGTCGGCCGTGAACGGCGTCACGAGGGCGACGAGGACCTGACCGAAGGGATTCTCACGCGGGGACACGCCCTCCAGCGTACCGGGGATGCGCGACGGCACCGCCGTCCGGTCGGACGGTGCGCGGCTCGCGGACGGTGCGACGCCGCGGCCGGCTCCGGCGCGGCTCGGCTGCGGCCGGGAGGCGCGGCCCGGCTCCGTGCGGGAGGCGCGGCCCGCGGACGGCGCACGGCTGCGGCCGGGAGGCGCGGCGCGGCTCCGTGCGGCGACTCGCGGCCCGGCGGGTGGACGCCGCGCGCTGGCGCGGTGCACAACCGGAAGCACGTCGCGCCAGGGGATTGCGTGGCGCGACGTGCTTCGTGTTGTGCGCGAGCACGTCGCGCCGGCGCGTGCCGGCCGCGGGCGCGTGCCGGCCGCGGGCGCGTGCCGGCCGCGGGCACCGCGGGCACCGCGGGCACCGCGGGCACCGCGGGCACCGCGGGCGCTACGCGCGGCGGCGCCACTCCCGGAAGCGGTAGCGGGTGGCGTCGACGCGCGACTCCTGCCACGGGCCCTCGTCGACGAGCTCCCACGCGTCGTCGAGCGCCGGCGCGCGGGTGTCTCCCGGTACGTCACGGTCGACGATCGTCTCGGACACCCGGTCGGCGAAGGGCAGGGCGTCGGCGTAGACGGCTCCCCCGCCGATCACCCACACGGTCTCGTCGGTGTCGAGTGCGGTCGCCAGGTCGTGCACGACCTCGGCACCCTCCGCCGACCACGAGGGGTCCCGCGTCAGCACGACGTTCCGACGCCCCGGCAGTGGTCGGAAGCGCGGCGGCAGTGAGTCCCAGGTGCGCCGCCCCATCACGACCACGGCGTCGCCGGTGACCTGCCGGAAGTGCGCGAGGTCCTCCGGGACGTGCCACGGGATGCCGCCGTCGGCGCCGATCACACCGGACGCGGTGCGCGCCCAGACCATGCCGACACCGCGGACGGGCTCGGTCCAGGCCATCAGACGGCGACCGCGGCCTTGATCGCCGGGTGGTGCTCGTAGTCGACGACCGTGAAGTCCTCGTACACGTAGTCGTCGATCGAGTCGCGCGAAGCGATCTCGAGCGTCGGGTACGGGTACGCCGTGCGGGAGAGCTGCTCGCGGACCTGCTCGACGTGGTTGTCGTACACGTGGCAGTCGCCGCCGGTCCACACGAAGTCGCCGACCTCGAGCCCGGTCTGCGCGGCGATCATGTGCGTGAGCAGCGCGTAGGACGCGATGTTGAACGGCACGCCGAGGAACATGTCCGCGCTCCGCTGGTACAGCTGGCACGAGAGCTTGCCGTCGACCACGTAGAACTGGAAGAACGCGTGGCAGGGGGCGAGCGCCATCTCCGGCACGTCGGCGACGTTCCAGGCCGAGACGATGAGACGACGGGAGTCCGGGTTCGTCCGGATCTGCTCGATCACCTGGGCGATCTGGTCGACGTGCTCCCCCGACGGGGTCGGCCACGAGCGCCACTGCACGCCGTAGACCGGGCCGAGGTCGCCGTCCTCGTCCGCCCACTCGTTCCAGATGCGCACGCCGTGCTCCTGCAGCCACCGGGCATTGCCGTCGCCGCGCAGGAACCAGAGCAGCTCGTAGGCGACGGACTTGAAGTGCACGCGCTTGGTCGTGACCAGCGGGAAGCCCCGCGACAGGTCGTACCGGAGCTGCGCGCCGAAGATGCTGCGCGTGCCGGTGCCGGTGCGGTCGCCCTTCGGCGCACCCTCCTCGAGCACCCGGCGCAGCAGGTCTTCGTAGGGAGTGGGGACGGTGGGATCGGGCTGCACGGTCTCGCTCACACGGAGAGCCTACGTCCACGACACGGCGAGCCTCCGTCCACGAGGAGAACCCGGGGCTCGCTGAGTACCGTGGGCCGCATGTCGACCCAGCCGCTCTCGATCCTCGTCGCCGGTGCGTCCGGCTTCATCGGGACCCCCCTCGTCCGCGCCCTGCGCGAGGCCGGACACCACGTCACGACCCTGACCCGCAGCGAACCCCGCACCGCGAGCGCGTTCCGCTGGTCCCCCGGCACGCGACCGCTCGACCCGGCGGTGCTCGACGGCGCGGACGTGGTGATCAACCTCGCCGGCGCGAACATCGGCAGGCTGCCCTGGACCGAGTCGTACAAGCGGGAGATCCTCGACTCGCGCGTGCAGGCCACCGAGACCCTCGTCGAGGCGATGCGCCACGCGACGAACCCTCCGGCGCTCTTCCTGTCCGGGTCGGCCTCGGGCGTGTACGGCGACCGTCCCGTGGACGTCCTCGACGACGACGCCGAGGCCGGCCGGGGCTTCCTCGCCGACGTCTGCACCCAGTGGGAGGCCGCCGCGACCGCAGCCCCCGAGGGCGTCCGCGTCGTCCTGCTCCGCACCGGCATCGTGGTCGGGCAGGGCGGCGGCGCACTCGCACCCCTCGTGCCGCTCACCAAGGCGGGACTGGGCGGCAAGCTCGGCACCGGTGGCCAGTTCTGGCCGTGGATCGCGCTCGAGGACGAGGTCGGCGCGATCGTGCACCTCGCCACCAGCCCGGAGGCCGCCGACGTGCGCGGCCCCGTCAACCTCGCCGGACCGGAGGCCGCGGTGTCGAACCGCATCACCCGCCGCGTCGCCGAGGACCTGCACCGCCCCTACCTGTTCAGCGTGCCGGCCTTCGCCCTGCGCACGCTGCTCCGCGAGGCCGCCGACGAGATGCTGCTCTCGAGCCAGCGCATGGTGCCGCGCAAGCTCACCGGGTCCGGCTACCGGTTCCGGTGCGAGCACGCCGAGGACGCGGTCGACGCGGCCTTCTGACCCGACGACCGGAACGACCCGACGAACCGGAACGACCCGACGACCGGAACGACCCGACGACCCGGCGGACGGGAGGCCCGTGGCGGACACCGCCACGGGTCTCCCGTCCGTCAGCGGGTCGCCGCCGCCTTCGCCAGTGCGGTCCGCATCGCCGCTCGCGCGCGCTTGCGGTCACCGGCGGCGTCGTAGACGATGCCCAGTCGGTACCAGCCGCGCCAGTCCTCGGGGTCGGCCTCGACGGCGTCCCGGTACCGCGGGAACAGCTCGTCGGCTGCCTCGCGCGTGGGGCGCCCCGACGGGCGGACGGGGACGACGTCGTCCGGGGTCGCGCCCTCGCGCTCGAGCCGCGCGCCGAGCCGTGTGATGCGCAGCCCGAAGCGGACCTCGAGCACGAGCAGCAGCGCGCCGATCGCCGCGACGACGAACAGCGCGACGCCGATGCCGATGCCGATCGGCTGCCCGGTCGCCACGAACGCGACCGCACGCTGACCGACGAGCCCGATGTAGAGCGCGAGCAGCAGGGTCATCAGCGCCGCACCCCAGAACGGGGAGCGGAGGGACTGCCAGGTCGGCGTCACGGCTGGCCGATGCCGAGGACGCTGCCGAGCCCGACGGTCAGGCCGCGGGCACCGACCACGGCGGACAGCGCCGCGCGGACGCCTGCGACGTAGGCCACGTCGTCGTTCGTGTCGTGGCGGATCGTGACGGTCTCACCGGGGCCGCTCAGCAGCACGTCCTGCACCGCCTTCACCCCAGGCAGGCGCAGGGAGTGGATCGGGACGCTCGCCACCTGTTGCCCGCGGGCACGCTGGTCGACGTGCGGGGCGTCGACGGGACCGACCTCGCGACGGGCGTCCGCGATGAGCTCGGCGGTCCGGACGGCGGTGCCCGACGGGCTGTCGATCTTGCCCGCGTGGTGCGTCTCGACGATCTCGACGGACGGGAACCACGGCGCGGCGATCGTGGCGAGGTGCGTGGCGAGCACCGACCCGATCGAGAAGTTCGGGACGACGAGCACACCCTGGTCGGGCCGCGCCTCGAGCCCGGAGCGGAGCGTCGCGAGGCGGTCGAGCGACCAGCCGGAGGTCCCGACGAGGACGTTCGCGCCGCTCGCCAGGGCGTGGTCGACGATCGCGGGGCTCAGCGCCGGGACGGTGACGTCCACCACGACGGCTGCTCCACCGAACACCGACGGCGGTGCCTCGTGCACGGCGTCCTTCGAGGACAGCGACGCGACGAGCTCGAAGCCGTCGAGCGACTCCACGACGGAGGCCACCAGGCCCCCGAGACGACCGGTGGCGCCGACGACGGCGACGGGAGTGACCATGGCTCCATCCTAGGATCGACGCATGCCGCTCCAGGTCAGGTCCGTGCCCGCCGACGCACCCGAGGTCGACGCGCTGCTCGACGCCTACCTCGACGAGCGCGAGGCGACCTTCCCGAGTGCGCAGGGCTCGTACTCGCGGAAGCGCACCCCGGCCGTCGAGTTCACGGCGCCGAACGGCGTGTTCGTGGTCGCGTACGAGGTCGACGAGGACGGGGCGCTCCCGATCGGGTGCGGCGGCCTGCGACGGATCGCCGCCCGTGCGGACGGCGATGCCACCCCGGACGACGACGCACGGTTCGAGGTGAAGCACGTCTACGTCTCCCCCGCCGGACGGGGTCGGGGCGTCGCGACCGCGGTGATGGACGCACTGGAGGGCGCCGCGCGGGACCTCGGCGCGACGAGTGTCGTCCTCGACACGAACGACTCACTCGTCGCCGCGGGTGCGATGTACCGGAGCCGCGGGTACGAGCGCACCGCTGCGTTCAACGAGAACCCCAACGCGACCGCCTGGTACCGCAAGCCGGTGCGCTGACCGGTGTCGTGCCTCCCGGCCGGCCCCGTGGCGCGCTGGGTGGTGCGCCGCTAGACGGGTTGTTCGACCGGCAGACCCGTGCGGAGCTCCACCGGCAGGTGGGCCAGGTCGTTGAGGGTGACCACCTCGGCCGGCTTCGCGGAGCGGATCCGGATGATGGTGAGCGCCGTGTGCGCCACGTTGGTGCCCATCCAGCGCCACTCCGGTGCCTGGAAGGCCTCGCGGACGAACCAGCCGATCACGGCGTTGTGCGTGATGAGCAGGTCGTGGCGGTCCTCACGCGCCGGGGTGAACCACTCGGCGACGGCGTCGCCCATCTGGGCCTGCCCGGCGACGATCTCCTCTTCCGTCACGCCGCCGTACCAGCCCTGGTACGCGTGCGGCATGTCCGGCGTCGGTCCCGACGGGATGCAGTCGAAGAGCAGCGTCGAGGGCTCCGGCTGGATCGAGGGCAGCCGCTGTGCGAGGTACGCAGCCGTCTCGCTCGGGGCGTCGAGCGGCGAGTGGTACACGCCGTCGAAGGGCACCCCGCCGAGGCGGTCGGCGACGAGCACTGCCTGGCGCTTGCCGCGTTCGGAGAGCTTGCCGTCGCGGAGTCCGTGCTCGGCGTCCTGGTGTTCGCCGTGCCGGACGAGGTACAGGTAGTGCGACACGTCCGTCACCCCTCGACGCCGATGGCCGCGGCGAGTTCGTCCCGCTGCACGGCTCCCACCACCGAGGTGATCGTGGGTCGGGTGAGCAGGTCGCGCGCCAGGTCGAGCACGTCGCCGGCGGTGACCCGGTCGACCCGCTGCAGCGCGGTGCCGAGGTCGGTGAACTCCCCCGTGCCCAGTTCGGACCGGCCGAGGCGGGTCATCCGGGCGTCGGAGTCCTCGAGCGAGAGCGTCAGGGCTCCCTCGATCTGGCCCTTGGCGCGGCGGAGCTCGTCCTCGGTGATGCCGTCGTCGACCATCCGTGCGAACTCGGCGTCGATGATCTCGACCACGCCGGCGACGTTGTCCGGGGCACAGCCGGCGTAGACGCCGAAGGCGCCGTTGTCGAGGTAGGCCGGGGCGAAGGAGGACACGGCGTAGGCGAGTCCGCGGCGCTCGCGGACCTCCTGGAAGAGGCGCGAGCTCATGCCCCCGCCGAGCACGGCGTTCAGCACGCTGAGCACCGGGCGGCGTTCGTCGCGGAGGTCCAGCCCCTGCGAACCACGGAGCATGCTGACCTGCTCGGTCGGCCGGTGCGCGACGGCGAGGCGCGGCACCGCCGGGTCGGCGACGGGCTGCGGAGAGCGCCGGGCGAGCGGCGAGGCCCGCGGGGCGTCGCGGAAGACGCGCTCGACGAGTTCGCGGAAGCGGTCGTGGTCGACGGCACCAGCGGCGGTGACGACGATGCCGTTCGGTGCGTAGTGCTCCCGGTAGTGGTCGAGGACCTCGTCGCGCCCGACGGCACGGATGCTCTCGGGTGTCCCGCCGATCGGACGGCCGAGGGGGTGCCCGTCGAAGGCAGCGGCGAAGAAGGCCTCGCCCGCGACGTCCGCCGGGTCGTCGGCGGCCATCGCCAGCTCCTCGAGGATGACGCCGCGCTCGACGGCGAAGGCGTCCGCGTCGAGCACCGAGCCGGTGACCATGTCGCCGATCACCTCGACCGCCATCGGGACGTCGGTGTCCCGGACCCGCGCGTAGTAGCAGGTGTACTCCTTGGCGGTCGCGGCGTTGTGCTCACCGCCCACGGAGTCGAACGCGATGGCGATGTCGAGTGCGCTGCGTCGACCGGTGCCCTTGAAGAGCAGGTGCTCGAGGAAGTGCGTGGACCCGAACTGCCCTTCGCGCTCGTCACGGGACCCGACACCGACCCAGAAGCCGAGGCTCGTGGAGCTCGCCCCCGGCACCGACTCGGTGAGGACCCGGACACCGGACGGCAGCACGGATCGACGGACGAAGGCACCACCGGACGTCAGGAAGGACGTGTCCTGGGCCTCGAGCGGCAACGGCACTGGCTGGTTCATCGCAGGAGAGCCTACTGACCCGGCAGGGCCGATCATCCAGATTCCACAGGCTCGCGGCGCGTGCCTCGAACTGGGGTACATCCGAGGAGGATAGAAAGACTCGTCTGTCTGTCCTCACTGTGGTACAGTCGTCACATCGGGTCGGAAGCCCCCCTAGATTCCGACCCGGTGGCTCGGGACATCAGTCCTGCGCGGCGGAGTCCCCCCACTCCCCCGCGGAGCCGATGAGTCCGAGGAGCAGCGCTGTGACGGTCGATTCCCCCCAACCGGCCGTCCAGCGTCTCCCCGGCCCGAGCACGAACCTCGCGTCGCCGGACGGGTCGAGCGTCCCCCCGGCTCCCCGCTCCGGCGGCGCGAAGGTCCGCATCCTCGAGACCGCGTCGAGACTCTTCTACGAAGAGGGCATCCGCGGCGTCGGCGTCGACCGCCTGATCTCCGAGGCGAGCGTCACGAAGGCGACGTTCTACAAGCACTACGGGTCGAAGGACAACCTGATCCTGGCCTACATCCGGGCGCAGGACGAGCGGGTGCAGCAGGCCTTCGCGCGCCTGGTCGAGGAGGCAGCCTCCCCGGTCGAGGCCGTCCGCGCCTGGGTCTCCGCCGTCTCGGACGACGTCGGCCGACCGGACTTCCGCGGCTGCGCCTTCCTCAACGCCGCTGCCGAGTACCACGATCCCCGCGACCCGGTCCGCCAGGTCGTCGCCGCGCACCGCGACTGGTACACGGAACAGCTCTTCGCGCTGCTGCAGCGCGCCGGACACCCGATGCCGGGCGACGGCGCCGACGAGCTCATGCTCGCGCGCGACGGCGTCATGGCCGGTGCGTACGCCGGCGACGCCATCGCGGCCACCGCCGCGCTCGGGCGGGTCGTCGAGCGCGTCATCACGCGCTGACCGGGACGGGCGCGTCCGACGCCTCCCGGGTGGGCAGCGGACGGCCGGGAGGCACGTGGCGGCGCCGTCCCGCGCCTCCCGTCCGTCCCATCCACGGGACAGGCCGCGGGTGTTGGCTGGACGCATGGCCAACGACCCCAACTGGAACCTCCCCGAGGTCCCCTCGTTCACCCTGACCAGCCCCGACTTCAGCGACGGTGGCGCACTGCCCGACTGGGCACGCGGCTCCGACGCCGGTGGTGAGGACCGCTCCCCCGCGCTCGAGTGGTCCGGCGCCCCCGACGGCACGCAGAGCTACGTCCTCACCGTGTACGACCCCGACGCGCCGACCGGCTCGGGCTTCTGGCACTGGAGCCTGACGGACGTCCCGGCCTCGACCACGTCGCTCCCGCAGGGCGCCGGCACCGACGACGCGCTGCTGCCCGCCGAGGCGCTGCGGCGTCGCAACGAGTACGGCACGGACACCTTCCTCGGTGCCGCCCCGCCCGCCGGCCACGGTCCGCACCGCTACGTCTTCACCGTCAGTGCCCTCGACGTGCCGGTGCTCGAGGCCCCCGCCGACGCCACGCCGGCGGTCGTCGGCTTCCTGCTCCGCGAGCACCTGCTCGGCCGCGCGCAGCTCACCGGCACACAGGAGACCCCCGCTTCCTGACGCCGCCCGGGACACGGCGACGGCCGCCGCTCCAGCAGGAGCGGCGGCCGTCGTCGTGTCAGCAGCGCGAGGCGCGAGGGATCAACCCTCGGCGTTGTCCTCGGTGTGCTTCTCGTGGCCCTCGCGGCCCTCGGTGTCCACCTCGTCGGCGACGACCGGCGCGAGCGAGAGCTTGCCGCGGTCGTCCACCTTGGTGACCTCGACCAGGACCTTCTGGCCGACGCCGAGCACGTCCTCGACGTTCTCCACGCGCTTGCCACCGGCGAGCTTGCGGACCTCGGAGACGTGGAGCAGACCGTCGCGGCCCGGGAGCAGCGACACGAAGGCACCGAACGTCGCGATCTTGACGACCGTGCCGAGGAACTGGTCCCCGATCTCCGGGTTCGTCGGGTTCGCGATGGCGTTGACCTGCGCACGGGCGGCCTCGGCCGACGGGCCGTCGACGGCGCCGATGTAGACGGTGCCGTCGTCCTCGATCGAGATGTCGGCGCCGGTCTCGTCCTGGATCCCGTTGATCGTCTTGCCCTTCGGGCCGATCAGCTCGCCGATCTTGTCGACGGGGATCTGCACCGAGATGACGCGCGGAGCGGTGTCCGCCATCTCGTCGGGGGCGTCGATCGCCTCGGTGAGCACACCGAGGATGGCCGAGCGGGCCTCCTTGGCCTGCTTCAGCGCGGCGTCGAGGACCGACGACGGGATGCCGTCGAGCTTCGTGTCGAGCTGGATGGCGGTGACGAACTCGGAGGTACCGGCGACCTTGAAGTCCATGTCGCCGAGGGCGTCCTCGGCACCGAGGATGTCGGTCAGCGCCGCGTAGCGGGTCTGGCCGTCGACGGTGTCGGAGACGAGGCCCATCGCGATGCCCGCGACCGGCGCGCGCAGCGGCACACCGGCGTTGAGGAGCGACAGGGTCGAGGCGCAGACGGAGCCCATCGACGTCGAACCGTTGGAGCCGAGGGCCTCGGACACCTGACGGATGGCGTAGGGGAACTCCTCGCGCGACGGCAGCACCGGCACGAGGGCGCGCTCGGCGAGGAAGCCGTGCCCGATCTCGCGACGCTTCGGCGAACCGACGCGACCGGTCTCACCCGTCGAGTACGGCGGGAAGTTGTAGTGGTGCAGGTAGCGCTTCTTCGTGACGGGCGACAGCGAGTCGATCTGCTGCTCCATCTTGAGCATGTTCAGCGTGGTGACGCCGAGGATCTGCGTCTCGCCGCGCTGGAAGATCGCCGAGCCGTGGACGCGCGGGATCACGGCGACCTCGGCGTCGAGCGGACGGATGTCGGCGAGGCCGCGACCGTCCATGCGGACCTGCTCGGTCAGGATGCGGCCGCGGACGACCTTCTTCGTGACCGACTTGTACGCACCGCTGACCTGGCCGTTGGCGGACTCGGGGAGCTCCCCGGCCTCGACCTTGGCGGCGACGGCCTCCTTGACGCGGGCCTTCAGGGCGTCGTCCTTGTCCTGACGCTCGAGCTTGCCGGCGATCTGGTAGACGTCCTTGAGCTCGTCGAGGGCGAGGGCCTCGACGGCGGAGTAGACCTCGGGTGCGTACGGCGGGAAGACCGGGTAGTCCTGGATCTCCTTGGCCGACTGTGCGGCCATCTTCGCCTGCGCCTCGACGAGGACCTTGAGGAACGGCTTGGCCGCCTCGAGGCCCTGCGCGACGATCGCCTCGTCGGGCTTGGTGGCGCCGCCCTGGATGAGGCCCCAGGCGTGCTCGGTCGCCTCCGCCTCGACCATCATGATCGCGACGTCCTCGTTGCCCTGGTCGTCGGTGACGACACGGCCGGCGACGGTGAGGTCGAAGACCGCTTCCTCGAGCTGCGAGGCCTTCGGGAACG
The DNA here is from genome assembly GCF_023712445.1 of Curtobacterium sp. P97. Taxonomy (NCBI): domain Bacteria; kingdom Bacillati; phylum Actinomycetota; class Actinomycetes; order Micrococcales; family Microbacteriaceae; genus Curtobacterium; species Curtobacterium sp. P97. The sequence goes on from NZ_JAMAYF010000013.1 coordinate 69,963, forward strand.
CGACCCACTGGTCACCGATGAGCGCGAGGCGCACACCGGCGATCGGGCCGGAGAACGGCAGACCGGAGATCTGCGTCGACGCGGACGCCGCGTTGATCGCGAGCGCGTCGTAGAACTCGTCCGGCGCGATGCTCAGGACGGTGATGACGATCTGGACCTCGTTGCGCAGGCCGTCGACGAACGACGGGCGCAGCGGCCGGTCGATGAGACGGCAGACGAGGATCGCCTCGGTGCTCGGACGGCCTTCGCGACGGAAGAACGAACCGGGGATCTTGCCGGCGGCGTACGAGCGTTCCTCGACGTCGACCGTCAGCGGGAAGAAGTCGAAGCCCTCACGCGGGTGCTTGCCGGCGCTGGTGGCCGAGAGGAGCATGGTCTCCTCGTCGAGGTACGCGGCGACCGCGCCCTGGGCCTGCTGTGCGAGGCGGCCGGTCTCGAACCGGACGACGCGCTTGCCGAACTTGCCGTTGTCGATGACGGCTTCGGCGAACTTGATCTCGGGACCCTCCAAAAGGGTGCCTCCTTGACGTGTTCGGCAGACCTGGGCGACGGCACTCGTGGTGCGTGCGCGCCGAGGGGTCGGGGCGCATGTCTGGCCAGCAGTAGAAGCACTCGGGACTCCGAACGGCCCGCGAGCCACCACCGATGACCAGCTCCGTGCCCGGTCTGCGCAGTGTTGTGTGCCAGCTCCGCGAGTGTGACGTCCGGAGCGTGACGTCCGGAGAACGGTCCCCGGACGATGAGGACTTTACCAGTCCTCAGGCACCCGGCGGGTGTTGCTCCTGGCGAACGGGCGTGTCCCCGGTAGCCTGCCGACATGCGCACCAGCCCTCCCCGGCGCGTGCTCGTCGCGGCCGCCGTGGTCGTGGGCGCGCTCGTCGCACCGGTCGTCACCGCCCTGCCCGCGAGCGCGTCGACGACGGAGTACCCCACGTGGCAGGACGTGCAACGCGCGAAGGGGAACGAGCAGGCCGCGGCCGCAGAGGCGACGAAGGTGCAGGCGGCACTGCGGTCCGTGCAGGCCGACGCCGCGGCGAAGTCGCAGACCGCCCTCGACGCCTCCGAGGCCGCCGACCGTGCCGAGGCGGACCTCGCGTCGGCGACGCAGACCGCCACGGCGCTCCGGTCCCAGGCCGACACCGCCGAGCGCACCGCCACCCAAGCGCAGGACCGTGCGGGGCAGCTTGCCGCGACCCTGTACCGGGACGGCAGCCAGAACGCGATGACCACGCGCATCGCCACCACGGACGACCCGGACCAGCTGCTCTACCAGCTCGGCGCCGTCGACCAGCTCTCGAGCACGTGGGAGGGCGTCCTCGAGGACGCCTCGGTCGCCGGCCGGACGGCGGAGTCGCTGCACGACCAGGCCGAGCGCGCCGAGTCCGAGCGGAGCACCCTCGCCGCCGCCGCCGAGGAACGGTCCGCCACGGCCCGGACGGCCTCCGACGCCGCCGAGCGGGCCGTCGCCGACACCCAGCAGCACAGCGACGAGCTCTACGCGCAGCTGGCCACCCTGAAGGACACCACCGCCACGACCGAGCAGCGGTACGAGCTCGGCGTGCAGGTCGCCGCACAGAAGGCCGCGCAGCAGCGGGCGCGCGAGCGAGCCGCCGCAGCCCAGCGCGCGGCGGCGGCAGCCGCCCCCTCGGCCCCGGCGCCGGTCGCGACCAGCGGCGGGACCGACACGTCCTACCCGAGCACGGGCGGCGTCACGGTCGACCCGGCCGGTGCGCAGGCGTACGCCCGCAGTGCGATCGGCGCCTACGGCTGGGGCGGCGACCAGTTCTCGTGCCTGGTCTCCCTCTGGAACCAGGAGTCGGGCTGGCGGGCCAACGCCCTCAACGCCTCGAGCGGTGCGTACGGCATCCCCCAGTCACTGCCCGCGAGCAAGATGGCGGTCGCCGGGGCGGACTGGCGGACGAACGCCGCCACCCAGGTCAACTGGGGGCTGGCGTACATCCACGACGCCTACGGCTCGCCCTGCGCGGCGTGGAACCACGAGATGAGCGTCAACCCGCACTGGTACTGACCGGCCGACACCGTCCGGTACCGCGGGTCAGTGGCCGAGGCCACCGAGCAGGGACGCGAAGTCGGTCGGCGCGGCGAGCGTCTCCTGCTGCGGCGTCCGCCGGGAGGCGCGGATCGCCCAGGCCAGGTCGACCCCGGCCCGGCGGATGCGTGCGTCCAGCGCGGCGGAGTCCGCCTCGCTCCCCCAGTCGTCGGTCGCGGCGAAGACACCGGTCGGTACGACGGCGGCGCGCAGGTACGCGAACACCGGGCGGAGGGCGTGGTCGATCGCGAGCGAGTGCCGTGCGGTGCCCCCGGTCGCCGCGAGCAGCACCGGCAGGTCGGTCACGCCGTCCTTGTCGAGCACGTCGAGGAACGACTTCGCCAGACCGCTCATCCCCGCGGTGAAGACCGGGGTGACGAAGACGAGCGCGTCGGCCTCGAGCACGGTGCGCTGAGCGGCGGCCAGGCCCGGTGCGGCGAACCCGGTGAGCATCGCGTCGACGATCTCGTGGGCGATCGGACGCAGCTCGACGTGACGGACGTCCACCGTGCCTCCCGGCTGGTCGGCCGAGACGGCGGTGACCGCGGACGCGGCGAGCCGATCCGCGAGCAGGCGGGTGGAGCTGGGCTCGGAGAGCCCGGCGGAGACGACGGCGATGGTGGTCATGACAGTTCCCGACTTTCGATGCGTTTGCATGAACATCGTACCGAACCGTGACCGGGGCGCAACCATTCCCGGTCGTGGCCGGCCGGGGACGAGGAACGCCCCGGTCCTCACGAGGAGGACCGGGGCGTTCGGTCACGCAGTGTCTGCGAGTCGACTAGCGACGCAGGCCGAGGCGCTCGATGAGCGCACGGTAGCGGCTGATGTCGACGTCGGAGAGGTACCCGAGGAGACGGCGACGCTGACCGACCATGAGCAGCAGACCACGACGCGAGTGGTGGTCGTGCTTGTGCTCCTTGAGGTGCTCGTTCAGGTCGTTGATGCGACGCGTCAGAACGGCGACCTGGACCTCGGGGGATCCGGTGTCGCCCGGGTGGGTCGCGTACTCTTCGATGATCTCCTGCTTGACCTTCGCGTCAAGTGCCATGGATGATCCCCTTCCTGTCCGTTGCGCGGTGCTCATGCCTGATGCATGGGCGCTCTTTGTCCGCGGCCGTTCGACGGCAACCGGACGAGACTACCAGAGTTCAGGCAGGGCGGGCGCGCAGCCGCTGCCGTCGCGGCACCGGCAGCAGGCTCCGGACGAGCCCGACGAGGGTGGCACCGAGCAGCCCGCCGAGACCGTTCGACAGCACGTCCCGCGGATCCGCGACCCGGTACGGCAGGAAGCGGGCCTGCGCGAGCTCGATCCCGACCGACAGGACGACCGCGACCACGGCGCCCAGCAGCCACCAGCGACGCGGCAGCCACAGCGCCGCGATCATCCCGACGGGGACGAACATCCCGATGTTCGCGAGGAACTCGACCCGGTCGTAGGTGAACCAGGCACCGTGCGGCAGCTGCTGCAGCCAACCGATCACGTGCAGCACGAGCTCGTCCTGCGCATGCGTGAAGACCCGCGGCGTGAGGGTCATCCGCCAGATCACCCAGGCGTAGCCGGCGGTGAGGGCGAGCAGCAGGAGCTTCCGGAACATCCGGTCAGTATCGCTGCCGGCTCCTGGCAGCCGGCCGCGCCCCACCTGGGCGGACGCCGGGCCACCCTGGCACGACGCTGTGGCCTGCTGCCAGCATGGACCTATGCCGGAGCAGGGGACGCGCGGCCGCACCAGGGGCAGCGGACGACGACAGTGGGCGGTGCTCGCCGTCGGAGCGGTCGTCGCCGTGGCCGTGGGCGGGCTCGTCCTCTCCACGGTGTCGGGGTCCGATGACGGTCCGGACGGCACCGGCACCCCCGGCGCGACGACGACGAGGAGCAACGGTGTCGAGCCGGGCCGGGCGATCGCGGAGCGCGAGTCGGCCGCGGCCGCGTTCCCGGGCGGCCTGGCCCACCAGCCGGACCAGGACGGACAGGCTGCGCGCCGAGCCGCCGCGGCCCGGGCGGACGGCGAGCGCGCGACCGCCGAGCAGATCGACGTCATCGCGGACCAGCCCGTCGCGACCTGGCTGACGAACCCCTCCGAGTCCGTCACCCGACAGGTCGTCCGGCGGGTGGTCCGGGGCGCCGAGCAGCAGCACCGCACGCCCGTCTTCGTCCTCTACGCGATCCCGGACCGCGACTGCGGCAGCTACTCCGCCGGCGGCACCGCCGAGGACGCCTACCTGCCGTGGGTGCGGTCGGCCGTCCGGGCGATGGCCGGCTCGCACGCGGTCGTGCTCGTCGAACCGGACTCGATCGCGCAGATCCACGTCTGCGAGCGCCTCGGCCGGGAGCGCCTGCGACTGCTGGACCGCGCCGTGGACGAGCTCACCGGACACGGGTTGACGGTGTACCTCGACGGCGGCAACGAGGACCGGGTCCCCGTGACCGAGATGGCACGGTGGCTGCGGGCGGCCGGGGTCGACCGGACGCAGGGCTTCGCGACGAACGTCTCGAACTTCTACCGGGTGGACACGGAACACGCGTACGCCGACCGGTTGGCGGACGCGATCGGTGGCGACCCGCACTTCGTGATCGACGTCTCGCGGAACGGGCAGGGCTGGCGCGGCACCTGGTGCAACCCCGAGGGTGCGGGACTCGGACAGGCACCGCGCGTCACCGCGGGGTCGACCCGGCTCGACGCCCTGCTCTGGGTGAAGACGCCCGGGCTCAGCGACGGCACCTGCAACGGCGGACCGGCGGCCGGGCAGTGGTGGGAGTCGTACGCCCTGGCGCTGGTGGAGCACCGCCAGCGCGACTGACCCGCCGGGCCCCCGCAGCCCCAGCCGGCCAGCCGCTCCGGACCGGGCAGCACCGTCGTCGGTCGTCGGTGGTTCCATGGCGCCATGACCGCCACCCGCCGCCACTCCGTCGTCCCGCCGTACCTGCTGCGCGCCGTCGCCGCCGCGTCGGAGCACCCCCGCGCGGCCTCGGCGGCACGGACCGCGCTGGCCGAGATGGACGTCGTCACCGCTCCGAAGCACGAGCACCGCGTCCGACCGCAGGGCATCAGCGGCTCGGTCGACCGCTCGCCGCAGCGCACCGTCGCCGACGCGCGCGGCACGACCACCCTGCCCGGCACGGTCGTCCGGCGCGAGGGCGACCCCGACTCCGGTGACGCCGCGGTCGACGAGGCGTACGCCGGACTCGGCGCGACGCACGCGTTCTGGCTCGACGTGTTCGGCCGGGTGTCGATCGACGGCGCCGGGCTCCCGCTCGACGCCACGGTGCACTACGGGCAGGACTACGACAACGCCTACTGGGACGGGCGGCGCATGGTGTTCGGCGACGGTGACGACGAGGTGTTCCGGCGCTTCACGATCGCGCTCGACGTCATCGGCCACGAGCTGGCCCACGGCGTGACCCAGTACACCGCCGACCTGACGTACCAGGGGCAGTCGGGCGCGCTGAACGAGTCGGTCAGCGACGTGTTCGGCTCCCTGGTCGCGCAGTACGCCGCGGGGCAGACCGCCGACCAGGCGACGTGGCTCATCGGCGAGGGGCTCTTCACCGACGCCGTGCACGGCGTGGCACTCCGGTCGATGCGGGCGCCGGGTACCGCGTACGACGACCCGGTGCTCGGGAAGGACCCGCAGCCGGCGACCATGGCCGACTACGTCGAGACCACCGAGGACTCCGGCGGCGTGCACCTGAACTCGGGCATCCCGAACCACGCGTTCTTCCTCGCCGCGACCACCATCGGCGGGTACGCGTGGGAGGGCGCGGGAGCCGTCTGGTGGGACGCCCTGACGTCGCCCGAGACCACCGAGGACATCGACTTCGCCGGCTTCGCACGGGTCACGGTCGACGCCGCCGCGGCACGCTTCGGGCAGGGCTCGACGGAGCACGCCGCGGTCGAGGACGCCTGGCGGAGCGTCGGCGTGCTCACCGGTCCGTGACGGCGTACAACCGGAGCATGCACATCGTCGTCCGCCGCAGTGGTGGGTTCGCCGGGCTCTCGCGGGGCTGGCGGATCGACACCGACTCGTGCGACGACCCGGACGCCTGGGACGACCTGGTCGGCGCCCTCCCGCGCGAGGCCCCGGCGCGGCGGCGGCAGGCGGTGCCCGACGACTTCACGTGGACGGTGAGCGTCGCCCGCACCACCGTCACGATCCCCGGCAGCCAGCTCGACGGCGCGTGGGCGGCCCTCGTCGCGCGGGTGCGCGACGAGGGCGAGCCGATCAGTCGGTGACGTCGACGACGACCAGCCGTCGCGTCGGTCGCGTCATCGCCACGTAGACCGCGGCCGCGGCGCGTGCCGCGTCGGCGCCGACCCGGTCCGGGTCGACGAGCAGGACGCCGTCGAACTCGAGGCCCTTCGCGTCCGCTCCCGAGAGCACCGTGACCGACCCCGGCCGCGGTGAACCGAGCCCGCGGACGTCGGCGTCGGTGCGGGCGAGTCGGTCGCGGACGGCGGTGAGCTCGGCCTCGGGCACGATGACGCCGATCGTGCCCGAGCCGATGCGCTCCCGCTCGGCGTCCACGTGCTCGGCGACCGTGTCGAGCAGCGCCGCCCGGGGCACGGACACGCGGTCGACCGGGTCGCCGTCGCGCACGGCCTCGGTGCGCGTGACCGCCAGTCCGGCGGCGTCGGCGAACGCACCCGCCGCCTGCACGATGGAGCGCGGCGTGCGGTAGTTGACCGTGAGCTCGGCGATCCGGTGGTCGAGCGGCACCACGGGCGCACGTCCGCGACGGCGGCGTGCGAGCGCACCGACGACGTCGTCCCACGTGCGTGCGGCGGCCGGCGAGGAACCCTGCGCCATGTCACCGACGATCGTGAACGACCGCAGCGGGTTCCGGCGGGCGAGGACCCGCCACTGCATCGGTGAGAGCTCCTGGGCCTCGTCGACGACGATGTGCCCGTAGGTCCACTCGCGGTCCTCGGCGGCGCGCTCGGCCGTCGTGCGTGGATCGCCGCCCTCGGCGAAGGACCCCGCGACCTGCTCGGCGGAGACGATGCCCTCGACGCCCATGTTCTCGATCGCCTGGCGGGCGTTCTCGATGTCGCGGTTGCGGCTGGCCTTGGCCGCGCGCTTCGCGGCACCGCCGGTCGGGTCGAACGGCCCGAGGAGCTCGGCGGCCTCGTCGAGGAGCGGGACGTCCTCGATCGTGAAGCCCGCGCCACGCGGTCGCTGGAGCAGTGCGCGGCGTGCGGGTGTCCAGTCCGGCGTGAGCGAGGCGAGCCAGTTCGGGCGCGCGTAGAGGTCCTCGAGGAACTTCTCCGGCGGCAGCGGCAGCCACGCGGTGTTGAGCAGGACACGGGCGTCGTACGAGCTGCGGATGTCCTCGCGCAGGACCTTCTCGTCGGCCTCGTCCACCGTCGTGCCGCGGGCGCGGAGCTGGTCGGCGAGCAGGCGGGTCATCGCGTCGAGGGCGATCTTGTTGAAGGTCACCCGGGCGACGTTGTGCGGCTTCCCGCGGTCCTGCGCCCGCTTGAGGGCGTCGGCGACGAGCTGCGGTGGCACCGTGAGCCGCTCCCCCTCGACGTCGAGCACGACCGACTCGGTCGGGACGACCTGGCGGGAGCGGACGGCACGGCGGAGCAGCGACGCCATCTGCGCCGAGCCCTTCACCGCGGCGACGTCCCCGTGGTCGTGCATCGTCGCGTGCACGCCCGGGTACAGCGACCCGAGCGAGGCCATCACCACGCCGGTCTCGCCGAGCGACGGCAGCACCTGCTCGATGTACGTCAGGAACGCCGGGGACGGCCCGACCATGAGCACGCCGGAGCCCCGGAGCCGGTCGCGGTGCGTGTAGAGCAGGTACGCGGCGCGGTGCAGCGCCACGGCGGTCTTGCCCGTACCGGGGCCGCCCTGCACGATGAGGACACCCTCGAGCGCGGAGCGGATGATGCGGTCCTGCTCGCCCTGGATCGTCGCGACGATGTCGGTCATCCGACCGGTGCGCTCGGCGGTGACCGCCGCGAGCAGCGCTCCCTCGCCCTGCAGGTGCGTGCGCTCGTCGTCGTACAGGGACGCGTCGAAGACCTCGTCCTCGACGTTCACGACCGTGCGACCCTCGAGCGTCAGGTGACGGCGGGCGCGCATGCCCATCGGGTGCGCTGCGGTCGCCTGGTAGAAGGCGCTCGCACCGGGGACGCGCCAGTCGAGCAGGAGCGGTCGGTGCTCGACGTCGCGGAGGCCGACGCGGCCGATGTACCGGAACGTGTCGTCGGGCGACTCCGGCTCGGACACCTCTAGCCGACCGAAGACCAGGCGGTCGCCGACGCGGTCGAGCGTGGCGATCGTGTCCTCGTACAGGCGTGCGTAGGCGTCACGCTCGCTGCGGCTCTGGTGGTTGCCGCCGACCGCCTGGCGGCGGGTCTCGGCGAGACGCTGCTCGGCCTCGGACGTCAGCTCGTCGAGACGGGTGAAGAGACCGTCGACGTAGCTACGTTCGCGGTCGGTCTCGGTCGGTTCGGACACACGCCACCCTTCGGGAAACAGGGGTGTCCAGTGTAGTCCCGCCGGGCGACCTCCGGGGGCGACGAGACGCACGGGCGACCGGGGGACGGACGGGAGGCGCGGTGTCGGCCGACACCCCTCCCTCGCAGGCTCGGTCGGCGCGCCCCGCGCGACGCTTCGCGTCGCCGCTCAGCGGGGCGCGCCCGTCCGTCCGTGGGGGCGGCAGCCCCTACATCTCCTCGTGCGTGTCCGGGTCGCCGTCCCAGAGACGCCCGCGCTCGAGCCCGGAGATCGCGCGGACCTCGTCGTCGGTCAGCGCGAAGCCGAAGACGTCGAGGTTCTCCCGCTGCCGGTCCGCGTCGCCGGACTTCGGCACCGGGACCGCGCCGAGCTGGACGTGCCAGCGCAGCACGACCTGGCCGGGCGTCACGCCGTGCGCGGCCGCCGCGTCGAGGACCGGCTGCTCGGTGAGCAGCTCGGACTGCTTCGCGAGCGGGCTCCAGCTCTCGGTGACGATGCCGTACTCGGTGTGCACCTTGCGGAGCTCGGCCTGCGGGAAGTACGGGTGCAGTTCCACCTGGTTCACCGCCGGGGCGACACCGGTGGCGTCGATGATCGCCTTCAGGTGCTCGGGCGTGAAGTTCGAGACGCCGATCGAGCGGACCTTGCCGCTGTCCCGGAGGTCGACGAAGGCCTTCCACGTGTCGACGAACTTCCCGACCGACGGGTTCGGCCAGTGGATGAGGTACAGGTCGACGCGGTCCAGCCCGAGGTTGCCGAGCGTCTCGTCGATCGAGCGGTGTGCCTCGTCGTAGCCGTGGTGCCGCCCGGGCAGCTTCGACGTGACGACGAGGTCCTCGCGGTCGACCTCCGACTCGCGCACGGCGCGGCCGACGGCGTCCTCGTTGCCGTAGTTCAGCGCGGTGTCGAGCAGCCGGTAGCCGCTCGTGATCGCCGCGCCGACCGCTGCGGCGCCCTCGTCGCCGTTCAGCCCGTAGGTGCCGAGGCCGAGCTCCGGGAAGCGGTGGCCGTCGTTCAGCTCGATGGTGGGCGCGCCGACCTGCATCAGCGGACCCCGAGCAGGTCGATGATGAAGATGAGGGTCTTGCCGGAGAGGAAGTGCCCGCCGCCGGCCGGGCCGTAGGCGAGCTCCGGCGGGACGGTGAGCTTGCGGCGCCCGCCGACCTTCATGCCGGGGATGCCCTCCTGCCAGCCACGGACGAGTGCTGCGAGCGGGAAGTCGATCGGCTCACCGCGGTTCCACGAGCTGTCGAACTCCTCGCCGGACTCGTACTCGACGCCGGCGTAGTGCACCTTCACGGTCGAGCCGGGCTGCGCGACGTCGCCGTCACCCTCGACGATGTCGGTGATCACGAGCTCGGTGGGGGCCGGGCCCTCGGGGGCGTCGAACTCGGGCTTGCTGTTGAGGTCAGTCATGGCGTCAGTCAACCAGCTGGGGTGTGGTGGCTTCCCCGGCGGCGCGGGTGTCTCGCTCCCCGCGAACGGGCACGATCCGTCACGCTCAGCGGACGAACGCGACACTTTCCGCCCGCTCGCGTCGCCCGAGCCCGCAGATTCCGCCCGCTCGCGTCGCCGGAGTGCGCAGATTCCGCCCGCTCGCGTCGCCGGAGCCCGCAGATTCCGCCCGCTCGGGGCGGCGCAGGCCGCAGAATGGTTCCACCGTGACACGACCTGACACCGCACCCCGCCGCCGCCTGCTCGCCGACCTCACCCCGCTCCGCCGCTCCCCCGCGTTCGCGCGGCTCTGGGCCGGCACGGCGATCGCCGGCATCGGCACGCAGATGACCACCGTCGCGGTCGGCCTCGAGGTGTACGAGATCACCCGCTCGACCTTCGCGGTCGCGCTCGTCGGCGTGATCGCCCTCGTCCCGATGATCGTCGCCGGGCTCTACGGCGGGATGCTCGCGGACGCCTTCGACCGGCGGCTCGTGGCCCTCGTGTCCGCGATCATCGCCTGGGCCGCGGTCGCGCTCATCGCCACGCACGCCTGGCTCGGGCTGCACAGCGTGGCGCTCCTCTACGTGCTCGCGACCGTCAACGCCGTCGCCGCGACGGTGAGCAACGCCTCGCGTTCGGCGATCGTCCCCCGGCTCGTCGGGACGGACCTGCTCCCGGCGGCGAGCGCCCTCGGTGGCATCGCGTCCGGGTTCCAGGTGACGGTGGGCCCGGCGATCGCCGGTGTCCTCATCGCGAGCGTCGGCTTCGCACCGACCTACACGATCGACGTCGTGCTCTTCACGTTCGCCTTCCTCGGCGTCTTCACCCTCCCCCGGATGGCGGCGGAGCACGACGCCCTCCGCCCCGGGCTGCGCTCCCTGGTCGAGGGTGCGCGGTTCCTCAGGCGGTCCCGCAACATCACGATGACGTTCGTGCTCGACATCGTCGCGATGACGTTCGGCCAGCCGCGCGTGCTCTTCCCGGCGATCGGGGCGCTGGTCATCGGCGGCGGGTCGATCACGGTCGGCACCCTGACCGCCGCCTACGCCGTCGGCGCGCTGCTGTCGAGCGTGTTCTCCGGCCCGCTCGGGCACGTGCGACGCCAGGGCGAGGCCGTCGGCTGGGCGATCACGGCGTACGGCGCGGCGATCGCGGCGTTCGGCGTCGTCATCGCGGTGGCGCACCTGCTCGGCGGGCGGTCCGGCGAGGCCTTCGGCGTCGAGATCCTGCCCGCACTCGGACTCGCGGCGCTGTTCCTCGCGGCGGCGGGCGGCGCGGACAACGTCAGCTCGGTGTTCCGGAACACGATCCTGCAGGCGGCCTCGCCCGACGGGATGCGCGGACGGCTGCAGGGCATCTTCATCGTGGTCGTGACCGGCGGCCCGCGCCTCGGCGACCTGTACGCCGGCCTCGTCGTCGCGGCCGGCATCGCGTACCCGCCGATCATCGGCGGCGTGCTGATCATCGGCCTCGTGGCACTGCTGCTCCGGCTGGTGCCCTCCTTCCGCCGGTACGACGCACTCGACCCGCACGCGAACTGACCGGCGGGTGCCGGCCCCGTCAGGTCCGAGACTCGGCCTGGCGGACGAGACTCGCGCGCGGGAACGGCGAATTTGTCCGCGGGGCCGAGTCTCGTGCACCTGCCCGAGGACGGGAGGCGCGTGGCGGTGCCGCACCGCGTCTCCCGGCCGTCGTGGGGTCGGGTACGGTACATCGCATGCCCGACAGCGCCTCGCGCGACCTGCAGCGGACCGGCGTCCGCGCGGTCGTCCGGCGCACCTACCACTCGGTGATCCGCCACCGCGTCGTGGACGCCGCGGCCTCCCTGACGTTCTTCGCCCTGCTGACCGTGTTCCCCGCGGCGCTCGCCGTCGTGTCGGCCCTGTCCGTCGTGGACCGGCAGGGCGACAGCCTGACCGACATCATCCAGGTGCTGGGCTTCATCGTCCGTCCCGAGACCGCGCAGCACCTCGAGGGGCCGCTGCGCCAGCTGCTGACGCTCGACAACCCGTGGGTGGGCTTCTCGATCGGGCTCGTCCTGACGCTGTGGTCGCTCTCCGGGTACGCCACGGCGTTCGGACGCGCGATGAACACCGCCTACGAGGTCGAGGAGGGCCGGCGGATCTGGAAGTTCCGCAGCATGATGCTCCTCGTCACGTTGCTCGTGATGGTGGGCGGGGCGATCGCGATCGTCATCCTGCTCGGCACTCCGACGATCTCGGCGGCGATCGTCCGGCAGCTGGGGTTGGCACCGTGGATCGACGACCTGTGGAACGTGGCGAAGTGGCCCGTGCTCGCCGTCGTCCTCGTGGTGATGGTGGCGGTCCTCTACTACGCGACGCCGAACGTGAAGACCCCGCAGCTGCGGTGGGTGTCGGCCGGAGCGGCGTTCGCGATCGTGACCTGGGCGGTGGCGACCCTCGGCTTCTCGATCTACGTCGAGACGGTCGGCGGCAGCGGGAACCGGGCCTACGGGTGGCTCGGTGGCGCGATCCTGCTGCTCGTGTACCTGTACATCTCGAACTTCGTGCTCGTCGTCGGCGGGGAGCTCGACTCCGAGGTCATCCGGATGCGCCAGCTCCTCGCGGGCATCGAGGCTGACGAGTCGATCCGACTGCCACTCCGCGACGTCACGCGGAACTTCACGCTCGCACGCTGGCGCGACCAGGACATCGCTGCGGCGCACCGGGTCCGGCTCGCCGCGCAGCAGCGTGCCGAGGACGAGCACGAGGAGCCCTCGCCGACCGAGGAGCACCTGCGCGCGATGTCGCACCAGGTGCGGGTCGGCGAGCCCCCGCTGCCCTAGGCTCCAGCGCTCGCGCGGCGCTCCGCACGACGCAACGGCGGCGACGCCTCGCAGCGTTGTACTGCTGCGCAGTGCCGCCGAGGTTGCGTCCCGCGGGACGGGGTCAGCGCTCGCGCGCGACCCGCTCCGCCTCGGCGTCCAACATCTCCTCGGTGACGATCGGGATCGCCCCCGTCGCGAGCTCGATGCCCGACAAGCGCGCCGGCGACAGGACCCGCTGCACCTGGTCCTCGTCCATCAGCCCCGCCGCCGTGACGAGCGTCGCGATCGGCGTCGAGGTCGTCAACGCGGTGTGCGCGATCGACGCCGCGGCCGCGTAGCCGATGTAGGGCGTCAGCGCGGTGACGACGCCGACGTTGGTGTCCACCTGCGCGGCGAGCTTGGCCTCGTTCGCCTCGATGCCCGTGACGCAGTTCACCCGGAGCGTGGCGCACCCGCTCGCCATCCACTGCAGCGACTGCAGGATCGAGTGGGTGATGATCGGCTCGAAGGCGTTGAGCTGCAGCTGCCCGCCCTCGGCGGCCATCGTCACCGTGGTGTCGGCACCGGCGACGGCGAACGCGATCTGGTTGACGACCTCCGGGATCACCGGGTTGACCTTGCCCGGCATGATCGACGACCCCGCCTGGCGCGCGGGCAGCGTGATCTCGCCGAGCCCCGCCTGCGGCCCCGACGCGAGCAACCGCAGATCGTTGCAGATCTTCGACAGCTTGGCCGCGCTGCGCTTCACCGTGCCGGACAGCGTCATGAAGGCACCGGCGTCACTCGTCGCCTCGATCAGGTCGGGTGCGGTGACGATGTCGAGCCCGCTCGCGACCTGCAGCTGCCGACGGACCTCGTCGCGGTACTGCGGGTCCGCGGTGATGCCCGTGCCGATGGCCGTCGCCCCGAGGTTCGTCTCCGCGAGCAGCGGCGAGACCGTGCGGAGGAGCAGGACGTCCTCCTGGATGGTGTGCGCGAACCCGGTGAACTCCTGCCCGAGGGTCATCGGCACGGCGTCCTGCAGCTGCGTGCGCCCGACCTTCAGGACGTCCTGGAACGCCCGGCCGCGCTCGGCGAACGCGTCGGAGAGCAGTTCGAGCTGCTCGGTGAGCCGCCGCACCCCCAGGATCATCGCCAGCTTGATGCTCGTCGGGTAGGTGTCGTTCGTCGACTGGCTGCGGTTCACGTGGTCGATCGGGTGCAGGTACGCGTAGTCGCCCTTCTCACGCCCGAGGATCTCGAGGGCGCGGTTGGCGAGCACCTCGTTCGTGTTCATGTTCGTCGACGTCCCCGCGCCGCCCTGCACGACGTCGACGACGAACTGGTCGCGGAGGCTCCCGTCGCGGACCTCCTGCGCCGCCTGGTCGATGGCGTCGGCACGCTCGGCGTCGAGCACGCCGATGGCCTTGTTCGCCCGCGCGGCGGCCTGCTTCACGGTCGCGAGCGCCTCGATGAGGTCCGGGTACACGGCGATCGGCACCGACGTGATCGGGAAGTTCTCGAGCGCCCGGAGGGTGTTGATGCCCCAGTACGCGTCGGCGGGGACCTCGAGGGATCCCAGCGAGTCGGTCTCGGTCCTGGTGCGCGCTGCTTCGTTGCCGGTCACCCTGTCGAGGCTAGCCCGTCCGGCCGGTCGGGTCCGGCAGGTGGGCGCGCGTGGTGACCGTCGACGGACGGGAGGCCCGTGGCGGCGTCGCCACGGGCCTCCCGTCCGTCAGGTGGACGTGACCGTCAGTGGAACTGCGGGACGATCAGGTAGATGCCGTAGAGCACGGCCAGGCCGGAGACGGCGAAGCACGCGACGGCGAGCGCGCGGAACGCGCGGACGCCGGGCTGGACGGTGCCGGGCTGGGGGAAGCCGGCCGTGGCGGGGCCGACGGTGCCGTCGTCCTTCACGGTGTACTTGCCGGCGCGCGTGTCGGCGGCGCTCCAGAGGCGCAGGCCGATCGAGTAGACGAGGACCACGAAGCACGCGGAGACGACCGCGACGATCGCCACGGTGAGGAATGCGAACCAGTCGATGCCCATCAGCGGATCCCTCCGCCCAGGGATGCGAAGCTGCGCGAGTCAGTGGCGATGCCCATCAGCGGCGCCCTCCGTTCCGTCCGGCCATGCGGCGCAGGGTGCGCTCACGGCTGAGCTCGGCGCGCCGCTCGGCGACCTGGGCGGCACGCTTCTTGCGCTGCATGTCGCGGAGCTCCTTGCGGGTGAAGACCGCGTTGGCGGCCACGTCCACCTCGATCGCGGCGGCCTGGTCGTGCGGCTTCCGCAGCGACCAGAGGTAGAGCCCGAGGATGACGGCTGCGCCGACGACCGCGTCGATGACGAGTCCCCCGACACCGAGCCGGGCGATGCCGGACGCGATCGCGCCGACGGCTGCGGCGGCCGGCAGCGTGATGAACCATGCGACGACGATCTTGCCCGCCGTCGACCACTGGATCTTCGAGCCACGACGGCCGAGCCCGGCGCCGATGATCGAGCCCGACGACACCTGCGTGGTCGAGAGCGCGAAGCCGAGGTGGCTCGACGCGAGGATGGTGGCTGCGGTGGACGCCTCGGCGGCGAAGCCCTGGGTGGCGCGGATCTCGGTCAGACCCGACCCGAGGGTGCGGATGATGCGCCAACCACCGGTGTACGTGCCGAGTGCGATCGCGAGCGCACACGCGACGACGACCCAGAACTGCACGCCCTGGTTCGCCGACTGCGCGCCCGAGGCGATCAGCGTCAGCGTGATCACGCCCATCGTCTTCTGCGCGTCGTTCGTGCCGTGCGCGAGGGAGACCATCGAGCTCGTGAACACCTGGCCGATGCGGAAGCCGCCGCGCTCGTTCGGGAAGACCGGACGACGGGTCACGCGGTAGGCGATGCGCGTGGCGAGGAGCGAGACCAGCGCGGCGATCACCGGCGACAGGAACGCGGGGATGATCACGACGGTCAGCAGCGCGGCGTAGTTCACGGAGTCGAAGCCGGCTCCGACGATCGCGGCACCGATGAGCCCGCCGAACAGCGCGTGCGAGGACGACGACGGCAGACCGCGCAGCCACGTGATCATGTTCCACACGACCGCGCCGATCAGGCCCGCGAAGATCATCTCCGGGGTGATCGCGACGCCACCGGGGCCCTCGTTGATCAGGCCGTGCGAGATCGACGTCGCGACGGCGGTGCTGAGGAACGCACCGACGAGGTTGAGCACCGCGGCGACCGTGACGGCCACCTTGGGCTTCATGGCACCGGTGGCGATCGGTGTCGCCATCGCGTTGGCGGTGTCGTGAAAACCGTTTGTGAAGTCGAAGAAGAGGGCCAACGCGATGACCAGGACGACTATGAGTGTGATGTCCACCGCGGGCAAGTGTCGCAGCCGATCGGCTCCGGGGCAAACCCTGTCGTCCGCCGCCGCTCCACCCGACCTGCGGGATCGTTCAGCCTGCGAATCATGTCGATGGGAGAATGGACACCATGGACACCGCGGAACTCCTCATCCTGTTGATCGGTTCACTCGCGGTGACCGGCTTCGCGCGGGCCAAGGGGCTGCCCGCGCCGCTGCTCGTCACGGCCGTGGCGCTCGCGGCGTCGTTCCTGCCGGGTCTGCCGGAGATCGAGATCGACTCCGAGGTGATCCTCACCGTCGTCCTGCCGCCGCTGCTCTACTCCGCCGCCCTCGACGTGTCGTGGCAGAGCTTCCGGCAGTCCATCAAGCAGATCCGCCGTCTCGGCATCTTCCTCGTGATCGTCACCGCGCTCGCGGTCGCCCTCGCCGCGTACATCATCATCCCGGACATGGACTGGCCCGCGGCGATCCTGCTCGGCGCCGTCGTCGCCCCGCCGGACGCGGTGTCCGCTGCGGCGATCGGCCGGAAGCTCGGACTCCCCCGCCGGGTGATGACGGTGCTGTCCGGCGAGAGCCTCATCAACGACGCCGCGTCCCTCACCCTCGTGCGGGTCTTCACGCTCATCGCGGCGGGGACGTCGCTGACGATCTGGCAGGACCTCGGCATCTTCGGGCTCGCGATCGGTGTCGGCCTGGCGGTGGGCATCGTCCTCGGGGTCGTGGTCCACTGGATCCGGATGCGCATCAACGACCCGGTCGTCGAGACGATCATGAGCATCCTGCTGCCCTTCGTCGCGTACGTCCTCGCCGAGCACCTCTCCGGCTCCGGGGTCATCGCCGTGGTCACCGCGGGGCTGTACATCGGCTACAACTCGCCGAAGGAGGGCTACGCGACCCGGCTGCAGGAGCGCCCGCTGTGGACGAGTGCGGACGTGATCCTCGAGGGGTTCGTCTTCGCGCTCATCGGCCTGCAGCTGAAGACCGTCGTCCAGAACCTCGTCGAGAGCGACCGCAGCCTGACGCAGACCCTCACCGCGGCGGCCGTCGTCCTGGTCGTCGTGATCCTCGTGCGACCGCTCTTCGTCTTCGAGTCGTACGCGCGCAACCGCTTCAACGGCCGGTGGCTGCGGCCGTTGCGCGTCCGACTGTCCCGCGGTCACCCGTCCCTGCGCTGGCTGCGCGGTTCCGCCGAACCGAAGCTGAACTGGCGGGAGCTCACCGTCATCTCGTGGACCGGCATGCGCGGTGTGGTGACCCTCGCGGCGGCGGTCTCCGTCGTCGGCAACTCGGTCGACGTCAAGGCGCAGGACACCATCTTCGTGATCGCCTTCGTGGTCACCGTCGGCACGCTCCTACTGCAGGGGCTGACCCTGCCGTTCGTGATCCGGGCGCTGAAGGTGCAGGACCCGGCCGAGGGAGAGGCGGACGTCCGCAGCGAGATGCGACTCAACCAACGCACCACCGAGGCCGCGATCGCCCTGCTCGAACGGAGGCGACCGGCGTGGGCCGAGCAGTACGGCGCCGAGGCATCGGACAGCGTCGTGAACCGACTGAAGGCCCGCCTCGAACGACAGGCCGAGACGTTCCGCCGCGACGCCGAGGAAGAGGAGGTCGAGGACCGGAACGCTCCGCTGCGACTCCGCGGCGCCCAGATCCAGGACATCCGCCGCGAACTGCTCGACCGTCGCCGCGAGATCGTGCTCGAGGAACGCGAGAAGGGCAACCTCGACGAGGAGGTCATGCGCCGCGTGCTCGTGACGCTCGACGCCGAGGAACTCGCGATGGACTCGGCCCAGGCCTCCCGCAGCCGGTCCTGACCCGGCGCTGCCGGTCCCGGGCCGCCGCAGCCGGTCCTGCCCCGGCGCTGCCGGTCCCGGGCCGCCGCAGCCGGTCCTGCCCCGACAGCTCACGGGGCGCGGTGAGCACGCCCGGCGTACCGTGATGCTCCGACCAGCAGAAGGAGCAGAGCGCCGAGTGAGCGAGCCGCGGAACGACGTCCCCAGGAAGAGCGACCTCCCCGATCGTGACGGAGCGCCGCGGTCGTCCGCGCCGAAGCCCCGGCAGACCCGGCCCTCGACGCGGGGCGGTTCGCGGCCACGTCGCGGTGCTCCCGTCGCCGGCAGCCGGAGCGCCGGCAGCCGTGCGGGGCGTGTGCGCCAGGCACCGGTGCCCGAGCCGCAGCGGATCAGCCGGTACCGCCGCTGGTACGGCACGCTCCACCCCTCGCTGCAGCTCATCGGGCTGCAGCTCTGGATGCCGCTGTTCTTCATCGTCGGCTTCTGCCTCTGCTACGTCTTCGCCTTCCACGCTCCCCACCCGCACGACGTCCCCGTCGCCCTGGTCGGCAGCGATCCGACCCTCGTCGCCGCCGTCGGCAAGGCCCTGCCCGGTGAGTACGTGTTCCACACGTACGAGTCGCTGGCCCGCGCGAAGCAGGACGTCCTGGCCGGCACGATGGCCGTCGCGTACGACCCTTCGGCGAACGAGGTCTTCAAGGCGAGCGCCCACCAGTTCCAGGTCGCCTCGCTCGTCCCCGCGACGCTGACCAGCGTGCTCACCGGGATCGGAGTCGCCGCCCCGACCGTCACCGAGCTCGCACCGCTGCCCGCGTACGACGAGTACGGCACCGTCGCGATGTACGTCATGCTCGCCTGGTGCATCGGCGGCTACATGGTCGCGATGTTCATCGGCATCATGGGCGGTCCGCTGCGGCACCGCACCCGCATGACGGTGATCGTCGTCGGCGGCCTCGTGATCTCCCTGATCACGAACACGCTCGCAGGCCCGGTCGTCGGCGCGATCCACGGGCACTGGATCGGACTCGTCCTCATCGCCTGGGGCTGGATCGTCGCGATCGGTCTCGCCGTGAACGGCCTGAGCTACTTCGTCGGCCGGTTCATCGCCGCGCCCGCGATGATCTGCTTCGTCTTCCTGTCGATGCCGTCCTCCGGCGGCGCGTACCCGAAGTGGTTCATGCCGGAGCCCTTCGCGTGGCTCAACCACGTCGTGGTCGGCTCGAGCATGGTCGACATGATCAAGCACGAGATCTACGGCGTCGGCCCCGGCTTCGGCCGCGGGCTGGTCACGATGGGCTGTTACGCCGCCGCCGGGCTCGTGCTGATGTTCTTCGGCAAGCAGTGGTGGGAGCGTCGTCGCATCGCGGCGATCGTGAACAACCGCACGACGATGTTCCAGGACGCGCAGACCGCGAACCGCGAGTTCCTCGGGAAGCAGCGGGACGCCGAGCTCGAGCGCCACGGACTGACCTCGACCGAGACCGGCACGCTGAGCGTCCTGCGCGACGACGACTGGGAGGACGAGCGTGTCGCCGGCGACGTCTTCACCGGCGGTCGCGACGGGCTCGAGCAGGAGACCACCCCGACCGGACGCATCCCCGTGGTGCGGCAGGCGGACCGGCCCGGCCCGGCCCGACCGGGAGGCTCGCCCAGCGGCCCCCGCACCCGTCCCGTCCCCCGCGTGGACGCGTCCGGTCGCCGCCCGGCCCCGGCGGGATCGCGCACGACGCGGACCGGCGCGCCCGACGAGCGCCAGCACGGACGGCACGCCGAGCGCTGACGCGCGCACGCTCGGCCGCTCCCCGGAGCGCGCGTATCCTGTTCCGCATGCACCCGCGCACCGCCTGGCACCGCGTCCTCGTCACCGCCGTCGTGGCGTTCCTCGTGCTCGCGGCAGCGCTCTACGCCGCGAGCGTGTTCCTCGCCCCCGCCGACGGCCGGAACACCGCCGGGCTGTTCGTCGGCTGGGCGATGTTCGCGGTCCTCGGGGCGATCGCGGCGGGCATCGTCGACTTCTTCGTCCGCCCGCTCGGTGGTCGCAGCGGGGACGCCGACGTCCTCGCCGCCGCGGAGGAGGCGCGCACCGGCAGCACCCGCGTCCAGCAGGGTCGTGCGGGCGCCCGCTAGACGCCTTCGCCGCTGAAGCCCGAGACGGTCGCGTTGTCCGCCGCGAAGGTGAAGCGCGCCGTGACGCTCCCGCCGGCCAGCACGCCCGGCAACCAGTAGCGCGCGTCGTCCCACATCGCGTCGTAGGGCACCGCGTCGACGGGGACCCACCGCGGCTCCAGCTCGTCGCTGCCCGACGGGGTCCCCTGCCAGCGGCGGCAGACGAAGACGTCCGAGCGCTGCGACCAGGACGGTCGGAACGGAAACCGGTAGTCCAACGTGCCACGCGCCTCCAGGTCGTCCGACTCGAGCCGCAGACCGACCTCCTCCGCCACCTCGCGCACCGCTGCCGCCACCGGCGGCTCCCCCGGCTCGCGCTTGCCGCCCGGACCGACGAGGCGCCCGGCCCCGAGCCCCCGACGTTTCTCGCCGAGCAGCACCTCGGCGCCGTCGGGACCATCACGGAGCAGGTAGACGACCACGACCGGGGCGTGCTGGGACTTCGTCTCGTCGCGTTCGGTCACGGTCCCCAGTCTGGCGGACGTGTCCGGTGGACGCTCCGCGCTGGCGTACGATCGCTGGCATGGCAGGCGTGCTGCGGGGGCACCATGGCTGAGCCCCGCAGGACCGGGCGCAGCCTCGAAGTGCTGCGCGCCGAGGCCGCCGAGGAGATCTCGATGATCGTCGAGCACCGCAGCCGTGCAGGCGAGGACCCGTGGGAGTTCATGCCGACGCTCCCGACCGTCGACGAGCAGGTCGTGCTCATCCTCCGCGCCGATGCCGTCGAGCTCGACGCCGCGATCGGGCAGCGCAGCGTGCACTGGGCGGGCCACCCGGCCTCCGGGCAGGGCACCGAGCTCGGCGAGGAGTACCACCGGCTCCGCCGGATCGCCCTGCAGCACCCCGAGCTGACGCCGGCGGTGTGGAAGCTCATGGGCGCGCTCCCCGGGCGCGACTGACGACCACCGACCCGGTGCTGCGGTTGGATGGTGGCATGACCGACACCGTCCTCGCCGTCCTCAACCAGCCCTCGCGCGACGCCGCCCCGCACGACGCCGAGGCCGACGCGTACACGTGGGCGAAGCCGCTCGAGGAGCACCTGCAGGTGCAGGACCTCGGGGCGATCCGCGGCGACGGGGTGTTCGAGACCATCACGGTGGTCGACGGGCGGCCGCAGGCGCTCGAACCGCACCTCGCCCGCTTCGTGCGGTCCGCGGCGATGCTCGACCTGCCCACGCCGGACGTCGACGCGTGGCGCCAGGCGATCGAGGCGGTGTGCGCCCGGCTCGACCCGGTGCACGAGGCCTTCGCGAAGACCGTCATGACCCGCGGCGTCGAGGGCTCGGGTCGACCGACCGGCTGGGTCTACGCGGCACCGTCCGGCGACCAGACGCCCGCGCGGACGGCGGGCATCGCCGTCGTGACGCTCGACCGCGGCTACCGGCACGACGTCGAGCGGACCTCGCCGTGGTTGCTGCAGGGCGCGAAGACGCTGTCGTACGCGGTGAACATGGCGGCGCTCCGCGAGGCCGAGCGCCGCGGAGCGGACGACGCGCTCTTCGTCTCGACGGACGGGTACGTGCTCGAGGGCACCCGCGCGAACCTGGTGATGTCCGTCGACGGCAGGTTCGTGACGCCGCGGACCGACATCGGCATCCTGGCGGGGACGACGCAGGCCGACGTCTTCCGGTTCGCCGAGGGCGAGGGCATCGCGACCTCGTACGAGCTCGTCACGCTGGCCGACCTGGAGGCCGCCGACGCCCTGTGGCTGCTGTCGAGCGTCCGCCAGGCGGCACCGATCCGGTCCGTGAACGGCGTCGCGCGGGAGATGGACCTGCCGATGACCGAGCGCATCAACGACTTCCTGCTGTCCCGCGACGCCTGACGCTCGGCGCCCCCTCCGCGGAACGCAACGTCGGCGGTTGCGCGCAGCGGTACGGCGTTGCGAGCAACCGCCGAGGTTGCGTCTTGCGGACGGGAGGACCGTGGCGGGGCCGCCACGAGCCTCCAGACCGTCATCCGGTCACCAGCGCGGCGTGGTGACGCCCGTCCCGTCGGCCCACTCGTACACGGACGCGCCCTCGATCCAGACGCGCGTCGCGCGGCTGGTCGCGGCCAGCGGGTCGCCGTCCCACAGGACGAGGTCGGCGTCGAAGCCCGGTGCGATGCGGCCGACACGGTCCCCGAAGCCGAGGAAGGCCGCGGGGTTGGTGGTGAGGGCCTCGAGCGCGGTCTGCCAGGGCAGGCCCTCCTTGACGGCCGCCGTGGCCTGGTCGACCAGCATCGCGATCGGCACGACCGGGGCGTCGGTGGTGATGGCCACGCGGACACCGGCGGCGGCGAGCGCCACGACGTTCGGGATG
The DNA here is from genome assembly GCF_023712445.1 of Curtobacterium sp. P97. Taxonomy (NCBI): domain Bacteria; kingdom Bacillati; phylum Actinomycetota; class Actinomycetes; order Micrococcales; family Microbacteriaceae; genus Curtobacterium; species Curtobacterium sp. P97. The sequence goes on from NZ_JAMAYF010000013.1 coordinate 92,302, forward strand.
CCGCGGTCGCGGAGTTCGACCTTCGAGCGGCTCGTGAACAGCGGGCCGTAGATCACCGGGACGTCGCGCTCGGCGAGCAGGTCGGCGATCTTGTGCGCCTCGGTGCCGTGGTTGACGACGAGCCGGTACCCGAACTCGTCGGCCAGGCGGAGCGCGGTCGCGAGGTCGTCGTGCCGGTGGACGTGCTGGTCCCACGCGAGCTCGCCGTCGAGCACCCGGACGAGCGTCTCGTTCGTCAGGTCGCGGGTGAACGGCTCCCCCTTCGCGGCGGCGGCCGCACGGGCGGCGCGGTAGTCCTGCGCGGCGACGAACGCCTCGCGGACGACCTTCGCCACGCCGAGGCGCGTCGACGGCGTCCTCCCCTTGTCGCCGTACACGCGCTTCGGGTTCTCGCCGAGGGCGCTCTTGACGCTGACGGCGTCGGAGATGAGCTGCTCGTCGATCGTGCGACCACCCCAGGTCTTGATCGCGACGGTCTGCCCGCCGATCGGGTTGCCGGAGCCGGGCTTCACGACGATGCTCGTGATGCCGCCGGACAGTGCGTCGCGGAACCCCTCGTCGTCGATGTCCACGGCGTCGATCGCCCGCACCGCAGCCTGGTTCGGGTCGGTCATCTCGTTGGTGTCGTTGCCGGCCCAGCCGTTCGCCTCCTCGTGGATGCCGACGTGGCCGTGCGACTCGACGAACCCGGGGACGAGCCAGGCGCCGGCGGCGTCGACGACGGGGAGGCCGGGCGGCGGAGCCACGTCGGGGCCGACGGCGGTGATGCGGCCGTCCTCCACGACGACGGCACCCCCGTCGAAGGGCGGAGCGGTGACGGGGACGACGTGGGCCCCGGTGACGACGAACGAGTTGCGCATGCCACCACGGTACGGCGGAGCACCGTCGTCCCCGCGACATACCGATCCCTGGCGTCCGCGGTCGCGTCCGTCCTACCGTCTCGACACCGACGATCGACGCAGGAGGCTCCGTGTCCCGACCCCGACCACCCTGGCCCGCCCACGACACCGTCGTCCGGCCGTGGCGCAGCGCCACCCGCGGCGACCGGACCGTCCGGCAGACGGCGACCGTCACCGCTTCGGTCCCACCGTGCATCGCCGACGCGCACTGGGAGCCCGACGGAGCGACCGCTGCACTGCTCGACCGGAGCCTGACGGCGCTCCGGGCGCTCGACGAGGACGGCGGAGCCGGTCCCCTGCACCGGCTGCTCACCCGGACCGAGGCGGTCGCGACCTCGCGCATCGAGCACGAGGACGCCACGGCCGAGGACGTCGCCCGGGCGCTGGTGGGCGTGCGCGCGAACACGAGCGCCTCGGTGATGGTGCAGGCCGGGGACGCCCTCGAGCGCCTGGTGCGGGCAGCCGGAGCCGGACACCTCGACGAGACCGCGCTCCTCGACGCCCACCGTGGTCTGCTGCGCGGCGACCCCGTGGACGGCCCGCACGCGGGTCGCTACCGCACCGTGCAGAACTGGATCGGGGGCGGGCGCACACCACGGGACGCCGACCACGTCCCACCGCCGCCCGAGTTCGTCCCGTCGCTCATGGCCGACCTGTTCGCGTTCCTCGCGCGCGACGACCTGCACCCCGTGGCCCAGGCGGCGATCGCACACGCGCAGTTCGAGTCGATCCACCCGTTCACCGACGGCAACGGACGGACCGGTCGCGCGCTCGTCGCGGCGGTCCTGCGGCACCGGGGTGCGACGCGGACCGCGAGTCCACCCGTCTCGTCCGTCCTGGTCGCCGAGCGCACCCGGTACTTCCAGCACCTGACGCAGTACCGCGAGGGACACGTCGACGCGTGGGTGCGCGACGTCGCGATCGCCGTGGGCGCGGGGTCGGACGAGGCGCTCGTGACGGGGCTGCTGCTCGACGAGGTCGCCGCGGACCGTGCGGCGACGACCTGCGCCGCCGGCCCGCACGCGGTGCTCGGGCGGGCGCTCGACCAGGACGCCGTCCTGACGGAGGACCACGCGGAGGAGCTCCTCCGCCGCGCGATCGCGCGGGGCGACGTCTCGGGGACGGCCGAGACGCTGCTCGAGACCACGGTCACCGACCTGTGCCGCGCCGGGGTCCTCCGACCGGTGACCGCCCGTCGCCGTCGCCGTGCGTGGATCGCGCCCGCGGTGGCGGCCGAACTCGACGCCTTCGCCGAGCGCGTTCGAGCAGGTGTCGAGGCCCGGGCGCATAGGGTGGCGTGGTGAGCAGTGAGCACGCCCAGGCCACCCCGCCGACCGCCGCGAAGCGGCCCGTCACGCGGACCCACCACGGCATCGAGTTCGTCGACGACTACGAGTGGATGCGGGACAAGGAGTCACCGGAGACCCTCGCCCACCTCGAGGCCGAGAACGCCTGGACCGAGGCACAGACCGAGCACCTGACCGGCCTCCGCGACCGCATCTTCGCCGAGGTCAAGAACCGCGTGCAGGAGACGGACCTCTCCGTCCCGGTGCGCATGGGCGACTGGTGGTACTTCACGCGGACGGCCGAGGGCAGCCAGTACGGCGTGCACTGCCGCGCACCGATCACCGGCCCGGACGACTGGACGCCGCCCGCGGTCGACGAGGGTGCGACGGCCCTGCCCGGGGAGCAGGTCGTCCTCGACGGCAACGCCCTGGCCGAGGGGCACGACTTCTTCTCGCTCGGCAGCTACGACATCAGCGACGACGGGACCCGTCTCCTCTACGGCGTCGACGTCGAGGGCGACGAGCGCTACACGCTGCACGTGCGCGACCTCACGACGGGCACCGACCTCGGCGACGAGATCCCGGACACCGGCTCCGGCGCGACCTTCGACCCGTCCGGGCGCTACGTGTTCTACCCGACCGTCGACGAGTCCTGGCGTCCGGACCGCATCTGGCGGCACACCGTCGGCAGCGCCACCGGCGACGACGTCGTCGTGTTCGAGGAGTCCGACGACCGCTACTGGGTCGGCGTCGGCGTGACCCGCTCGTCGCAGTACATCGTCATCGAGCTCGGCTCCAAGATCACGTCCGAGGCACTGGTGCTCGACGCCGCCGACCCGACCGGCGAGTTCCGGGTCGTGTGGCCGCGGCGCGAGGGGGTCGAGTACGAGATCGAGCACGCCATCGTCGGCGGGAGCGACCGCTTCCTGGTGCTGCACAACGACGGCGCCGAGAACTTCGAGCTCGTCGACGTCCCCGCCGACGACCCCACCTCGGAGCACGACCGCCGCGTCGTCGTCGCGCACCACACCGAGCGCCGCATCGAGTCCGTCGACGCCTTCGCCGGGCACCTGGCGCTCGAGTACCGGGCCGAGGCGCTCCCCCGCGTCGCCGTCATCCCGATCGAGGGCGACGGCTACGGCGACGCGCACGAGGTCCCCTTCGACGAGGCGCTCTTCTCGGCAGGGCTCGGCGGCAACCCCGAGTGGGAGCAGCCGACCCTGCGCATCGGGTACACGTCGTTCGTCACCCCGTCCGAGGTCAGCGACCTCGACCTGGCGACCGGCGAGGTCACGGTGCTCAAGCGACAGCCGGTCCTCGGCGGCTACGACCCGGCCGACTACGTGCAGGAGCGTGACTGGGCGACGGCCCCGGACGGCACGCAGGTGCCGATCTCGCTCGTCTGGCGCCGCGACGCGGTGGACGCCGACGGCCCGGCACCGCTGCACCTCTACGGGTACGGCTCCTACGAGCACTCCATCGACCCGGGCTTCAGCGTCATGCGCCTGTCCCTGCTCGACCGCGGCGTCGTCTTCGCGGTCGCCCACGTGCGGGGCGGCGGCGAGATGGGGCGGCACTGGTACGAGGACGGCAAGACGCTGACGAAGAAGAACACGTTCACCGACTTCGTCGCGGTCGCCGAGCACCTGATCGAGAGCGGTCGGACGAGCGCCGACCGTCTCGTCGCCGAGGGCGGCAGCGCCGGTGGCCTGCTCATGGGCGCCGTCGCGAACCTGGCGCCGGAGCGCTTCGCCGGCATCCTGGCCGCCGTCCCGTTCGTCGACGCGCTCACGAGCATCCTCGACCCGGACCTGCCGCTCACGGTGATCGAATGGGACGAGTGGGGCGACCCGCTGCACGATGCCGAGGTCTACCGGTACATGAGCGAGTACTCGCCGTACGAGAACGTGCGCGACGACGTGCAGTACCCACGGATCCTCGCCGTGACGTCGATCAACGACACCCGTGTGCTCTACGTCGAACCGGCGAAGTGGACCGCGAAGCTGCGCGAGGTCGGGGCGCCGGTCCTGCTGAAGACCGAGATGGCCGCGGGGCACGGCGGCGTGAGCGGCCGGTACGACTCGTGGCGCGAGCGCGCGTTCGAGCTCGCCTGGTTGCTCGAGGTGCTCGGCCTGGCTGACGTGAACCCCGCGGCGGCCTCAGCGGAGCCGATCGCCGCCGGCTGAGCGCCGCCGCTGCCGATCGTCCCGCGGGAGCAACAGGACTCCACCGGAGTTCGGTGGAGTCCTGTCGCTCCCACGGAATGCTGCGCGACGCAGCGCGCCGAGCCGCGTCAGACGCGGTTGAGTGCCTGCACGGCCTGGTCGTACGAGTCCTCGGCGAGCCGCACGCGGTCCCCCGCGAGCACGCCGTACCCGAACGTCCCCTCACCACCACGCTCGGCGATGCCGGAGTGCACCCGGAGCACGTCGAGGGCGTGCAGGGAGCGCACCCGCTCGGTCAGCACGTCCGCGGCGTCCCCGATGCGCTTCCACAGCGCGTGCGGGAAGGCGTCGTCCCCGAGCACGTCCATCGCCGCCCGGGCGCGGGTCGCAGCGCGCCAGGCGGTCTCGGTCGCCGCACGGTCGGCGGCTTCACGGTCGACAGGGCCGACGCTCTCGTCGTCGTCCCCGACCGCGTTCCGGACCAGGTCACGGACGCGTGGCTTCTCGACCGCCGAGACGTCCTGAGCGACGTGCTTCGGCGACCGGAGCGCCCACGCCGTCGGCGCCGGACGCTCGACGGCGTCGTCGAGGGCGTCGAGGAGTTCGAGGTAGCGCTCGGAGTGCAGGAAGGCCGTGACCTCGCCGACCGCGACGGCACGGCGCTCGCGGGTGGCGGCGAGCACCCGCTCCCGGGTCATCGCGTCGACGAGCAGGTCCTGTGCCGGCGTCGATGCGTGGGGCAGACGCTCCACGAGGTAGTCGGCCAGCGCAGCGCGCGCCGTCACGGCGGCGAGGGCGTCCGCGGCCTCGGCTGCTCGGTCGGTCGCCGGGGTCGCCGGGAACGCAGGACGGTACGAGCCGAGCACGGCGGCGATGTCGAGGGAGGTCCTCGCCGTCTCGCGGAGGTCCGTCTCCGCCCCGGCGCGCAGCTGTCCTTCGAGGGCGAGCAGGGTCGATCGCAGCTTGCGCAGGCGCTTCGTCAGTGCCCGCGCCGCGGTGTGCTTCTCCGGCTTCTCCGCCGTGCGGAGCCGGGCGGCGGGCGCGCCCTCCAAGCCGCGGGCGAGCTTCGAGGTGACCGCCGCGGGGTGCGCGTCGATGTCGGCGAAGCGACCGTCGAGTGCGGCGAAGAGCTCGTGCGCCACCTGTTCGTCGACGCCCTCGGCCACCTCGACCTCGACCTCGCGCCAGGTGCGCGGGGTCGCGGGCGCGTGGTCGTCGAGGCGCTGGGCGACCACGCGGTCGTCGGCGAGTTCGGCGACCTGGTCGTCGTCCTCGTCGAGCAACCGCACGACCGCCCGCGTGGTGGTGATGCGGACGACGGGGCGCAGGCCGCGGCCCCGGCGCTCGGCGAACAGCGCGGCCAGGACCTCGTCGGGCACGGTGTCGGGATCGTCCGTCAGGGCGAAGTGCTGCTCGTGCCGGACGGTGTCCGACGCGGCGCGCTTGATGTGCCATCCCGCGTCCGGGCCACCCGTCCGTCGGCGGACGGTCACCCGCGAGGCGACGAGGTCGTACCGCTCGGTGTCCCAGTAGGTGGCGTCGAGGCCGAACGGCTCCTGGCGCTCCGTCCGGGCGATGCTGCCGACGCCGATGAGGTCCGGCAGGTCGTCGCCCTCGGGCATGTCGTACGTACGCTCGATCTCGAGGTGGGTGTCCGTGTCCGTCACGCGGTCCTGTCTACCAGGGGTCACCGGGGTTCCCCGAACCGGCGGGGTTAGCCTGGGCACATGAGCGAGACAGTCACCCGCGACGCGTTCGTGCCCGAGGCCGGCGGCGTCACGATGTTCACGACGAGCTGGTGCGGCTACTGCGCCCGGCTGAAGAACCAGATGTCGAAGGCGGGCGTGCCGTTCCGCGAGGTCGACATCGAGCAGACCCCCGGCACCGCGGAGCTCGTCGCCGAGGTCAACGGCGGCAACCAGACCGTGCCGACGCTGGTCTTCCCGGACGGCAGCACCGCGACGAACCCGTCCCTGGCCGAGGTGCAGTCGCGCGTCTGACGCGAGGCGCCGACGGCGCGCTGCACAACGAGAAGCGGGGGGGGGGGGGGGG
>NZ_JAMAYF010000138.1:0-441 GCF_023712445.1 Curtobacterium sp. P97
GTTCAGCTTGACCAGCAGGGTGTTCACCTTGTCGGCGCTGACCTTGTCGGGGCAGATGAAGATGCACTTGTAGCCGCGCTGCTGGGCCACGATCGCCAGGCCCACACCGGTGTTGCCGCTGGTGGGCTCCACGATCGTGCCGCCCGGCTTCAGCGCCCCCGACTTCTCGGCGGCGTCGACCATGCGGACGGCGATGCGGTCCTTCACCGACCCGCCCGGGTTCACGTACTCGACCTTGGCCAGCACCAGCGGGGCGTCGGGCCCCAGGTGGGCGGTCACCTTGTTCAGCTTGACCAGCGGGGTGTTCCCGATGAGGTCCACGACGGACTCTGCGTACTCCACGTGCCCCACCCTCCCACGCAGGCGCAGGATGGGGCCATGACGGTCGGACGACGCAGGTTGGGCGAGCTCGAGGTCTCCGCACAGGGGCTGGGCTGCATG
>NZ_JAMAYF010000139.1:0-441 GCF_023712445.1 Curtobacterium sp. P97
CGCTGTTCTGCGAGCAGGCCACCGTGCTGCCCACCCGCACCGCACTGCTCGGCGAGCGGCTGGACTACGCCGTGCGACCCGACCTCATGGAGCTGTTCGTGGAGCAGGCCACCACCATCACCCCGCAGCTGTCGGCCCAGGTGACCGTGCCGCAGTTCAACGCGGTGAACGCCTCGATCGTCGACCGGCTCGAGCAGGCGTTCCTGGCCGGCGACGACCCCGGCCGGGTGCTGGCCGACCTGGCCGAGGACATCACCGGGCGGCTCTCGTGACGACGGCGGCCCCGGCCGCGGTCACCGCCCCCGTCCCCGCCGACCCGCCGCCGCGCCGCCGCCGGGTCTCCCGCGACGCGGTCGCCGCCTGGGGTCTGCTCAGCCCCAACCTGCTCGTGTTCGGCGTCTTCCTGTTCCTCCCGCTGCTGGCCACCGTGTGGCTGTCGCT
>NZ_JAMAYF010000140.1:0-440 GCF_023712445.1 Curtobacterium sp. P97
GTCGAGGTCGGCGTCGTGGTGGGCGTCGGCGACCTCGACCCCGCCGTCGACCTCGCGCACCTGGCCTACACCGGCGGCACGACCGGGGTGAGCAAGGGCGTCGAGCTCCCGCACCGCCAGGTGGTCACCAACGTGCTGCAGTCGGGGTGCTGGGCCTCGGGGTCGCGGCCGGCGCTCGACGAGCACGGCGACGTGACCCTCGACCAGGTCGGGCCGGCCGAGGAGTACCCGGTGCGGCTGGGCACCGCCTGCGCCATCAACCTCACCCCGTGGTTCCACGCCATGGGGGTGATCGGCTACCTCAACGGCCAGGTGCTCAGCGGCGCCACCGTGGTCATCCACGACCGGTTCGACCCCGTGGCCTACGTCGCCGACGCCGCCGCGCACCGCGTCACCGGCATCGGCGGCGCCCCGCCGGTGTTCGCCGCGCTGCTGCAGGT
>NZ_JAMAYF010000141.1:0-440 GCF_023712445.1 Curtobacterium sp. P97
GGTGACCCAGGTGGGTTCCCTCGTCCTGGTGAAGCAGGACATGGCTACCGAGGACGATCGCACGGTCGGTGACCTGATCGCCGAGGCGACTGCTCCCTCCAGGGCCGCGCTGCAGGCGCTGGACGTGGCCAGCGCTGCGCTAGCCACGGGTGAGGACGCGGCCGATGCCTATTCCGCTGCGCTCGAGGCGGCCAGGCTGCTGGACGCGTGGGATGCCGAACGCCGCGTGGACATCGCTTTGGCGGGTCTGAACGCTTGCAGTGACCGCGCTCGGGTCCTGTCGACCTTGTCGGTGGGCCAGCGGTACCGGGTACGGCTGGCGGTCGCACTCTGGTCGACACCTGACCTCTTGCTGTTGGACGAGCCCACCAACCACCTGGACGCTGCAGGACTGTCCTTCCTGACCGAGCGTCTGCGCGACCATCCCGGTGGCTTGGCCC
>NZ_JAMAYF010000142.1:0-440 GCF_023712445.1 Curtobacterium sp. P97
GCCCAGGAACACCGTGGTCGGGCTGCTGGGCAGGTCGTTGGCCGCGACGATGTTGTTCACCGTGACGCCGTAGACGCTGATCGGGGAGAAGCCACCGGCCTGGGCGCCGTGGATGACCATCATGCCCATGAGCAGCGGGCTGATCGCGTACCGCGCGGCGAAGCCCAGGGCGATCGGGGCGATGATCGCGACGGCCGCCGGGCCGAGGGCGCCGATGGCGGTGAGCACCCCGGTGACGGCGAACATGATCCAGGGGATCAGCGCCACGCGGCCGGCCACGAGCTTCACCGCGCCCCGCACCAGCAGGTCGACCGTGCCGTTGTTCTGCGCGATGGCGAACAGGTAGGTGACGCCGATCAGCGTCAGCACCAACTCACCGGGGAAGCCGGCGATGATGTCGTCGGTGGTCATCCCGACGGCGAGCGTGCCGACGAGGAAGG
>NZ_JAMAYF010000143.1:0-439 GCF_023712445.1 Curtobacterium sp. P97
GAACGCCTTCGCGCGCGACAGCGTGTGGACCGTCGACTTCGTCGGCGACGCGTCGCCGTCGCGCAGCCGCAGCATCGACTGCACGAGCTCGAGGATCGCGGCGGCGCGCCGTTCGCGCGCGTCGTGCGTCGGCTCCTGCGGCGCGGCGAGCAGCGCAACCACCTGCCGCACGGCCCACGACGCGACCCCGTCGTCGCGATCGATCTTGACGAGGCTGCGGTAGCGCCACGGGGCGACGCGGGCTTCGAACACGTCGCGCGGCACGTCGAGCACGGTCATCGCCATGTCGGCGGGAAAGCCGTGACCGTACGGCATCGACGTGTCGTACAGCACGAGGTCGCCGGGCCCGTGCTGCATGCAGTCGACGTCCTGGAACGTATAGCCGTGCCCTTCGTGCATCAGGCAGATGAACACGGCGTCGCGCTGGTCGGCGTGGATG
>NZ_JAMAYF010000144.1:0-439 GCF_023712445.1 Curtobacterium sp. P97
GTCGCCAGGCGACCGCGCCTGGCCTGCTGTGCGGTGTCCACGGATGTGCTCATGGCCGTGCCTCTCGGGAGCGTGGACGGCGTCGTCGCACGCGTGGGGACGGCGGGTCGCAGGTGCGGCCGGCCGGTGGTGAGGTCGTGCGGGGTCGAGCGGTGCGGGTCAGGCGGGGGCGTGCTCGCTGAACCAGGTGGCGTACTCGTGGCGGGTGGGGGCCCAGACGTCGTCGCGCTCGGCGACGGTGCGGGCGATCTCGTCGAGCACCCAGGCGCCGTAGGGGCGTCCGAAGACGTGGGCGTGCACGGTGACGTCGAGGTGCGCGCGACCCGACTCGTGCGCGTCGGTCCAGGCCAAGGTGTCCTGGAAGGTCTCCAGCAACCGGCGCGGGGGCTGCCCGTGCTTCATGTAGGAGGGCAGGTCGTTGACGTCCATCGTGAACGGC
>NZ_JAMAYF010000145.1:0-439 GCF_023712445.1 Curtobacterium sp. P97
TCAGGCCCAGCTCGCGCAGCGGCTCGCTGTCCACGCCCGCGCTGAACAGCGTCTGCCCGCCGTCCAGCACCTTCTGCGCCTCGACCGCGGCGTCGTACAAGGCCTTGCGGTCCTTGTCCTTGCGCATCTCCTTCTCCAGCCGCGGCACGGCCTTCTCCAGGGTCTGCAGGTCGGCCAGCAGGAGCTCGGTGTTGATGGTCTCGATGTCGTCCTTCGGCGAGACCTTGCCGTCGACGTGCACGACGTCGGGGTCGGTGAACACCCGGATGACCTGGCAGATGGCGTCGGACTCGCGGATGTTGGCCAGGAACTTGTTGCCCAGCCCCTGCCCCTCGCTGGCCCCGCGCACGATGCCGGCGATGTCGACGAACGAGACCGTGGCCGGGATCTGCTTGGCGCTGCCGAACACCTCGGCGAGCTTCCCGAGGCGCTCGTCGGG
>NZ_JAMAYF010000146.1:0-438 GCF_023712445.1 Curtobacterium sp. P97
GACCGTCGATGACCTCGGCGGCGATCTCCTTGCCGCGGTAGGCCGGCAGGCAGTGCAGCACGACGGCGTCGGACGCCGCCCGGCCCAGCGCCGCCTCGTCGAGGGCGTAGGGCAGGAAGGGCGCGATGCGGGTGTCGTACTCGTCCTCCTGGCCCATCGACACCCAGGTGTCGGTGGCCAGCACGTCGGCGCCGTCGGCCGCCGCGGCGGGGTCGGCGGTCCACGTGACCGAGCCCCCGGTCGACGCGGCGACCTCGGCCGCACGGGCCATGATCGCCGGGTCGGGGGCGAACGCCTCCGGCGAGCCGATGCGCACGTGCATGCCGGCGGTGGCGCCACCCAGCGCGTAGGAGTGCGCCATGTTGTTGGCGCCGTCGCCGAGGTAGGTGAGCGTCAGGCCGGCCAGGGTCGGGCGCCGCTCCGCGATGGTCTGCAGGT
>NZ_JAMAYF010000147.1:0-438 GCF_023712445.1 Curtobacterium sp. P97
TTCGCGGCCGGGCGCGGGCCGGACCGGCCGGCGCACCGGCCGCGAAGCGGGCCGGCGGGCGCAGCGCCGGGTGCGGCGGGGCCGCAACGGCGGCCGCACGATCGCCATTCCGGTCAACTGTAATCGTCGCTACCGGCACAGTAACGGTACAATCGGCGCGATAGCCTTCGGTACAGTTGGAGCTGCCGCCCATGTCCACCGTCCCACTCGCCCAGATTCCCGCGCCGCACGACACGGCCACGCTCACGCTCGTCGACCAGTTGGTCCAGTGGGCGCGGCGGCGTATCGACGAACGCGTGTTCCGTCCCGGCATGCGCATGCCGTCGATCCGCAAGCTCGCGCTCGACAAGAGCGTGTCGCGCTTCACCGTCGTCGAGGCCTACGAGCGCCTCGTCGCGCAGGGTTACCTCGACTCGCGGCGCGGCTCCGGCTTCTACG
>NZ_JAMAYF010000014.1:0-84224 GCF_023712445.1 Curtobacterium sp. P97
CTCTCCGTAAAAAATTACAGATCCGACACCCGAAAGCGCCGAACCGAGTTGATTCTGACTGTTGACTGTCTACTGACAATCTTCAATCCAAAAGGAATTGTCTCCGACGACCACAACCAAAGCTGCAGTCGCACGGGGTCAAAATAATTGGCATTGACAATGTGCACGCTGTTGAGTTCTCAAGGACCAGACGCACCCCCCACTCGACTCCACGAAGGAGCTCCGCCAGAGGGGCATTGTGTTCTCGGTACCACCGGCGTCGCGTCGGACCGAGGTCCTGTGGCTCATCCCGAGGGAGAGGGCCGGTGGAGTAGTCATCCTAAGCGTCGAAGCGATCGAGCACAAGGCTTGATCTGAACTTCGGTGGAGGATGGTCCCGCTTGAGGCCGGCAGGCTCTGGGCTCTCGCTCCAGCCGCTCCGCCGCACCTTTGGGGTGACGAGTAAGAACTCTACGCAGCGCTGGGCGGGAGCGCCAACCGCGCCCCACTCCCGGGCGTGTCGCACTGTGCAACTCCTCCGGACGCAGCGGTGCCCGGTCTCCGTCGGGAGACCGGGCACCGGGTGCACCGAGGGTGGATCGATCAGCCGAGCGTGACGCCCGCCAGGGTCTTCTTGCCGCGTCGGAGCACCACGACTCCGCCGGGCAGCGCGAGGCTCGCGAGCTGCGCGGTCGCGTCGTCGGCGCGGACGTTGTTCACGTACACGCCTCCCTGGTCGACCGCCCGGCGCGCTTCGCCGAGCGACTTCACGAGTCCGGTGTCGACGAGGGCGCGAGCGACGTCGGCCTCGCCCGGCAGCGACACCGTGCCGGGGAGCTCGGCGACCGCGGCACGCAGCGTCGCCTCGTCGAGCGCGGCCAGGTCGCCGTTGCCGAACAGCGCCGCCGAGGCGTCGATCGTCGCCCGGGTCGCCGCCGCTCCGTGCACCAGCGACGTGACCTCGAACGCCAGGGTCCGCTGGGCCTCGCGCCGGAACGGCTCGTCGGCGACCGCCTGCTCGAGTCGACCGATCTCCGCACGATCGAGGAACGTGAACTCGCGCAGCCGGGCGACCACGTCGGCGTCCGCCGTGTTGAGCCAGAACTGGTAGAAGGCGTACGGCGAGGTCATCTCGGCGTCGAGCCAGATCGCGTTGCCCTCGCTCTTGCCGAACTTCGTGCCGTCCGAGTTCGTGATGAGCGGGGTGCCGAGCGCGTGCACGGACACCCCCTCGGTGCGACGGATCAGGTCGGTGCCGGAGGTCAGGTTGCCCCATTGGTCCGAACCGCCGGTCTGCAGCGTGCAGCCGTACTGCCGGTAGAGCTCGCGGTAGTCCAGTCCCTGCAGGATCTGGTAGCTGAACTCGGTGTAGCTGATGCCCGCGTCGGAGTTCAGGCGTGCGGCGACGGCGTCCTTCTTCAGCATGGCGTTCACGCGGAAGTACTTGCCGATGTCGCGCAGGAAGTCGATCGCGGACAGCGGTGCCGTCCAGTCGAGGTTGTTGACGAGCCGCACGCCGTTCTCGCCGTCGGGGCTGAGGAACCGGGACACCTGCGCCTGCAGTCGGCTCACCCACTCGGCGACCGTCTCCGGGGTGTTCAGCGTGCGTTCCGCGGTGGGACGCGGGTCGCCGATCAGGCCGGTCGACCCACCGACGAGCGCCAGCGGCCGGTGCCCGGCGAGCTGCAGCCGGCGCATGGTGAGCAGCTGCAGCAGGTTGCCGCAGTGCAGCGAGGGTGCGGTCGGGTCGAAACCGCAGTAGTACGTGACGGTCCCGCCGTCGAGGGCCTCCTGGAGTGCCGTCTCGTCGGTGGAGACGTGCACCAGACCGCGCCAGCGCAGTTCGTCCCACACCGAGGCGAAGGTGGGGTCGTTCTGCTGGCGTGTCAGGACATCGGGATCGGTTGCGCTGGACACCCGACCATCGTAGCCACCGGGCGACGGCCGGGAGGATCGGCGCGGCCCCGTCAGTCGACCGCGCGCCGGTGCCGTCGGTACGGCGACACCGTCGGGTCACCGGTGCGCCAGGAGCGCCACGGGAAGGACGCGCCGCCGGCGACACCGGCGACGCCGGTGCGCGGTCCGCGCGAGATCCGCCGGACCGGAGCCGTCCCCGCGGGGCCGGCCACCGTCTCGGCGAGCAGCTCCGCGACCACGTCCGCCGGCTCGGCGGAGGCGAGCCGCGCCTCCAGGCCGGGTGCGAGCGCGAGCCGGAACGGTCCCGAGCCGTCGAGGAGCGACGTGCCGTCGTCCTCGCCGAGCACGGCACCGAGCGCCTGCCCGAGGTTGCCCGGACCGCGGGCCAGGGCGACGTCGGCGACCGACGGACCGCGGCGAGCCCGGGCGACCTCGATGCCGTCGACGACCTCGGCGGCGCGCAGGAGCGAGCCGGACGACGTGCCCTCCGGGCCGCTCACCACGTTCACGCAGGTGTGGATGCCGTACGAGCGGTACGCGTAGAGCGTGCCCGGCGGCCCGAAGAGGTGCCGGTTGCGCGGGGTCGGGCCGCGATGGCCGTGCGACCCCGGGTCGGTCGGGCCCCAGTAGGCCTCGACCTCGGTGATGCGCAGTGTCACACCACGCCCGGTGATCGTCGCGCCGAGCAGCGCCGGCGCGCACACCGGAGCCGGCTCGGCCAGGAGCGCGAGGAGCGCGTCGCTCATCGGGTGAAGGGCGCGCCCTCGGCCAGGTCGTGGACGCGACGGGTCAGGGCGGCGAGCTGCTCGGCGACGCGCTCCGGCGCCGTCCCGCCGACACCGGCGCGCGACGCGACGCTGCCCTCGATGGTCAGGACGCCGCGCACCTCGGGCGTGAGGTGCGCGGACACGGCGCGGTACTCGTCGTCGCCGGGCTCGTCGAGCTCGATCCCGCGCTCCTCGCAGTACCGGACCAGCGCCCCCGAGATCTCGTGCGCGTCGCGGAAGGGCACGCCCTGCCGGACCAGCCACTCCGCGACGTCGGTCGCGAGCGAGAAGCCCTGCGGCGCGAGCTCGGCCATCCGCTCCGTGTCGAAGGCGAGCGTGGCGACCATGCCGGTGAAGGCCGGCAGCAGCACCTCGAGCTGGGCGACCGAGTCGAAGACCGGCTCCTTGTCCTCCTGCAGGTCGCGGTTGTACGCGAGCGGCAGGCCCTTCAGGGTCGTGAGGAGGCCGGTGAGGTTGCCGACGAGCCGACCCGACTTGCCGCGCGCGAGCTCGGCGATGTCGGGGTTCTTCTTCTGCGGCATGATGCTCGACCCGGTCGAGAAGGCGTCGTGCAGCCGGACGAAACCGAACTCCTTGGTGTTCCAGAGGATGATCTCCTCGGCCAGACGGGACACGTCGATGCCCACCTGTGCGAGGACGAACGCGAACTCGGCGACGACGTCGCGGGCTGCCGTGGCGTCGATCGAGTTGTCGGCGGGGCGGGCGAAGCCGAGTTCGTGCGCGATCGCCGTCGGGTCGAGACCGAGCGAGCTGCCCGCGAGGGCGCCGGCCCCGTACGGGCTGACACTCGCACGGTCGGCCCAGTCGCGGAGCCGCTCGAGATCCCGGACGAGCGGCCACGCGTGCGCGAGCAGGTGGTGGGCGAGGAGCACCGGCTGGGCGTGCTGCAGGTGCGTGCGGCCGGGCATGATCGCCGCCGGGTGCTCGCTCGCCTGCTGCGAGATCGCGTCGACGAGGTCGATGACGAGGCGCCCGATCCGCCGGCCGTGGTCGAGCATGTGCATGCGGCCCAGGGTCGCGATCTGGTCGTTGCGGCTCCGGCCGGCGCGGAGCTTGCCGCCGAGTTCCGGGCCGAGGTCGGCGATGAGCAGGCGCTCGAGGGCGCCGTGGACGTCCTCGTCGCCGTCGTCCGGCTGCAGGGAGCCGTCGGCGTGGGCGGTCTCGAGGCGGTCGAGGCCGGCGGTCATGCGCCCGAGCTCGTCCTCGGTCAGGTAGCCGGCGGTGTGCAGGGCACGGGCGTGGGCGCGGGACCCGGCGATGTCGTAGGGGGCCAGCTGCCAGTCGAAGTGCGTCGACCGGGACAGCGCGGCGAGTTCGGCGCTGGGGCCGTCGGCGAAGCGGCCACCCCAGAGGGCGCCCGTGTTCGTGGCGTCGGTCTTGCTGGGCTGCGTCGCGTCGGTCATGTCGTCCTGCCTGGGGGTACGGGTCGGTCGTGCTCGGTTCGTGGGCGGTGCTTCGGGGGGTGGTACTGCGTGGTGCTGGTGGGGGCGGTGCTGCGTGGTGCCGGTGGGGCGTCAGTTCGCGCGGTCGCGCCGCGTGGCCGTCCGCGTCGGTCGGGCCCGGGCGCTCGCGAACGACACGCTCCCGGGGGCCGGTGCCCCGGCCAGCTCGAAGTCGAAGAGGCTCTGCTCCGACCGGCGCCCGGTGACACTCGCGACCCCGCCGTGCAACCGGAGCCGGACGTCACCGGAGACGTGCCGCTGCGTCTCCTCGATGAAGGCGTCGAGCGCGCGGCGGAGTCCGCTCGCCCAGCGACCCTCGTCGACCAGCTCCGCCCACTCGCGGTCCACGCCCTGCTTGCAGCGCAGGACCTCGCGTTCGAGGGTGATCCGTTCGAGGTCCTGGTGCGCGGCCACGAGCGCCGTCGCACCCGGTGTCTCCGCCACACGTCGGGCCTTGCGGCCGTCGAGCAGGTCGACGACCAGGTCGTGCCGACCGACCCCGTGACGGCCGGCGAGGGCGTCGAGCTCGCGCAGCAGCCGGAGGACCGGGAAGCGCTGCCCGTCGAGGGCGACCGGGACGCCGTGCTCGAAGGTCACGGTGACCTCGTCGGGCTCGGTGTCCGGCTGCGCGGAGACCTCCGCCGTGCGCGCCCAGTCCGCACGGTCGACCGCGGCCCACGGGTCCTCGAGGTCCGGCTCGGTGACGACACGGCCCCACACGTCGTGCTCGGTACCGCCGGCCGGCACGACGGCCGTCGGCACCGGGAGGACCCGGAGGTCGGGATCGTGCCCGGCGATCGTGGTCGTGAGGGCGACCTCGTCCGGGGCGCTCGTGAGGTGCGCGACGGCGACCGCGCCGAGCTGCCGGGCCGTGCGGACCAGGTGGTCGGCGACGATCGGCAGCCGCAGCGCCGGGACGAGCGGGCGACCCGGGCCGCCGGCGTTCGCCCGGACCGCCGCGACGACGTACCGGTCGGCGTACTCGGTCTTCGCGTCGACCACCACGGCGTCCACCGCACCGGCGGCCCGCATCCGGTTCCGCACGGCGTCGACCTCGCGGGACCGACCGCCGAGGTCGACCACCAGGGCCAGGACCTCGTGGTCGACGGCGAAGTGCTCGACGGCTGCCGCCGGGTCCACCCCGGCGGAGCAGGCGACGACGATGCGATCGGTCACGGGACTCCAGTCGAGCGGGGTCAGGCGGCCGGGCTGCCGGTCGCGTTCGCGGCCAGGAGCCAGGCGAGCAGGGCCTTCTGCGCGTGCAGCCGGTTCTCCGCCTCGTCCCAGATGATGCTGCGCGGCCCGTCGATGACCTCGGCGGTCACCTCGAACCCGCGGTCTGCCGGCAGGCAGTGCAGGAACACGGCGTCGTCGGCGGCGTGCCCCATCAGCTCGTCGTCCACCCGGTAGCCCGCGAAGGTGTCGAGTCGGGACTGCTTCTCGTCCTCCTTGCCCATCGACACCCACGTGTCGGTGACCACGACGTCGGCGCCGGCGACCGCCGCCACCGGGTCGGTGACGACCAGGACGGAGCCACCGGTCTCGGCCGCACGACGCTCGGCGTCGGCGACGACCGCGGCGTCCGGGCTGAACGCCGCCGGAGCGGCGACGCGGACGTGCATGCCCGCGGTCGCCCCCGCGAGCAGGTACGACTGCGCCATGTTGCTCGCGCCGTCGCCGATGAACGCGACGGTCTGCCCGGCGAGGGTGCCGCGGTGCTCGCGGATCGTGAGCAGGTCGGCGAGGAGCTGGCACGGGTGGAAGTCGTCCGACAGGGCGTTGACGACCGGGACGCGGGTGCCCGCCGCCATCTCCTCGAGTCCGGACTGGGCGTAGGTGCGCCAGACGATCGCCGACACCATGCGCTCGAGCACGCGGGCGGTGTCCGACGGGGTCTCCTTGCCGCCGAGCTGGCTGTTCGCCGTCGTGATCACGAGCGGGCTGCCGCCGAGGTCGGAGATCCCGACGTGGAAGGACACCCGGGTGCGGGTGGACGACTTGTCGAAGATCACCGCGACGGTCTGCGGCCCGGCGAGGGGCTTCTCGCCCCAGCGGTCACCCTTCATCTGGGCGGCGAGGTCGAGGATCGCGGACTGCTCGGCCTGGGTCAGGTCGTCGTCACGGAGGAAGTGGCGGGTCATGCGGAGGTCTCCTGCTCGGCGGCGACGGCCGCGAGGCTCTGGCCGAGGATCGACACGAACTCGTCGATCTCGGCGTCGGACACGATGAGCGGCGGCGCGATGCGCAGGCTCGACTCGTTCGGGGCGTTGATGATGAGGCCGCGCTCGAGGGCGGCGGCGTTGACGGCGGGGCCGACGGGCGCGGTCAGGCCGACGCCGACGAGCAGGCCCGTGCCCCGGACCTCCTGCACCAGCGGCGAACCGAGGGCCGCGATGCCGGCACGGATGCGCTCGCCCTTGGTGACCGCGCCGGCCACCAGGTCGGCGCGCTCGATCTCCTCGAGCACCGCGTTCGCGACGCGGGTGCCGAGCGGGTTGCCGCCGAAGGTCGAGCCGTGCTGGCCGGCCGAGAACAGCTCGGACGCCCAGCCGAAGGTCACGAGGGCGCCGATCGGGAACCCACCGGCGATGCCCTTCGCGATCGTGACGGCGTCCGGCGTGAACCCGTGGCCCTGGAAGGTGAACCAGTTGCCGGTGCGGCCGACCCCGGTCTGGATCTCGTCGAGGATGAACAGCGCGCCGTGCTCCTCGGTCAGGCGACGCGCGGCCTGCAGGAAGCCCTCGGGCAGGTCGACCACGCCGGCCTCGCCCTTGATCGGCTCGAGGATGAGCGCGGCGACGGTGTCGTCGACGGCCGCCTCGAGCGCCTCGACCGTCGAGTCGATGTGCTCGACGCCGGCGATCATCGGCAGGAAGTCCTCCTGCAGCGCGGGCTTGCCGGTGAGCGCGAGCGCACCCATCGTCCGGCCGTGGAAGCCCTGCTTCAGCGCGAGGATCCGGGTCTTGCGACCGTCCGCACCCTTGTTCAGCCGCGCGAGCTTGAACGCGGCCTCGTTCGCCTCGGCACCGGAGTTGCCGAAGTACACGCGGCCGGCGTCCCCCGCACCGGTGATGCGCTTGAGGCGCTCGGCGAGCTCGAGCTGCGGCGGCGTCGCGAAGTAGTTCGAGACGTGCACGAGCTTCGCCGCCTGGTCGGCGACGGCCTCGACGAGGGCCGGGTGGGCGTGGCCGAGGGAGTTCACCGCGATGCCGGCCAGGAAGTCGAGGTACTCGTTGCCGTCGACGTCCCACACGCGGCAGCCCTGACCGTGGTCGAGCATGATCTTCGGCGGGGTCAGGGATCGCATGAGCGACGCCCCGAACCGGTCGTTCCAGGTCTGGGTGTGCGTCTCGGTGCTCACTGCTCGTTCCCCTTCTGCGTCGTGGCGGTGTCGGTGACGGTGGTGTCGGTGACGGTGGTGTCGGTGACGGCGGCGTCGGTCGCCGCGTGTCGGCCCGGGTCCGCTGCGGACTCGGGCACCCGTCGGCCGACCTCGGCGTGGGTGTTCTGGTTCTCGGTGCGACGGCTCGGGTCCGGGATCACCTCGGTGCCCGCACCGCGCAGGGTGAAGACCTCGAGCAGGATCGAGTGCGGGATCCGCCCGTCGATGATCGTCGCGCCGCCGACCCCGCCGACCACGGCGTCGAGGCACGCGGTCATCTTCGGGATCATCCCCGACTCGAGGCTCGGCAGCAGCGCCCGGAGCTCGTCGACCGCGATCAGGTCGATGATCGAGTCGCGGTCCGGCCAGTTGCGGTAGAGGCCGGGGACGTCCGTCAGCATCATGAGCTTGGCGGCACCGAGCGCGATGGCCAGCGCACCGGCCGCGGCATCGGCGTTGACGTTCAGCGCCTGGTCCGGGTGGGCGTCGTCGATCGCGATGCTCGACACGATCGGGATGCGTCCGGCCTCGATCGCCGCGAGGACGCCGGACGGGTCGACGTGCGTGATGTCGCCGACGTGGCCGAGGTCGAAGTACTCGCCGTCGACGACGACGCCCTTCTTCTCACCGGTGAACAGCGAGCCGCCGTCGCCGGAGACGCCGACGGCCAGACCGTCACCGTGCTCGTTGACGAGGTCGACGATCTCGCGGTTGACCTCGCCGGCGAGCACGTCGCGGACGACCGTGATCGCCTCGGTCGTCGTCACGCGGTAGCCACCGCGGAACTCGGACGCGATGCCCTGTTCCTTCAGCGCCGCCGAGATCTGCGGCCCACCGCCGTGCACCACGACCGGGTGGAGTCCCGCGTAGCGCAGGTAGACCATGTCCTCGGCGAACGCCCGCTTGAGGTCGTCGTTCACCATGGCGTTGCCGCCGAACTTCACGACGACGGTCTTGCCCGAGAACCGCTTCAGCCACGGCAGGGACTCGATGAGCGTCGCGGCCTTGACGGCGGCGAGCTCGTGCTCTTCTTCCTTGGTCAGGTCGTCGCTCATCAGCTGGAGTACGCGCTGTTCTCGTGGACGTAGTCGTGCGTCAGGTCGTTCGTCAGGATCGTCGCCGCGTGCACGCCGACCCCGAGCTCGATCAGGACGTGGGTGTCGCGCGGCGTCAGGTCGACCTCGTCGATCGGCCGGTCCGGGGCGCCGGCGTGGCAGACGCGGACGCCGTTCATGCTGACGTCGACCGCGTACGGGTCGAACTCGGCGTCGGTGGTCCCGATCGCCGCCAGCACGCGGCCCCAGTTCGGGTCGTTGCCGAAGACCGCGGCCTTGAACAGGTTGTTCCGGGCGACACTGCGCCCCACCGTGACGGCCTCGTCCTCGGACACCGCGCCGGTGACCTCGATCGTGATGTCGTGGCTCGCGCCCTCGGCGTCCTGCTGGAGCTGCCGGGCGAGGTCCGCGCACACCGCGGTCAGTGCCTCCTGGAAGTCGCCGACCTCGGGGGTCACCCCGCTCGCACCGGAGGACAGCAGCACGACGGTGTCGTTGGTCGACATGCAGCCGTCCGAGTCGACGCGGTCGAAGGTCACGCGGGTCGCCGCGCGGAGCGCCTGGTCGAGCTGCTCCGCGGTCTGCACGGCGTCGGTCGTGATGACGACGAGCATCGTCGCGAGCCCGGGGGCCAGCATGCCGGCGCCCTTGGCCATGCCGCCGACCGTCCAGCCGTCCTCGGTCACGACGGACTGCTTCGGCGTCGTGTCCGTGGTCATGATCGCGACCGCAGCGTCGGGGCCGCCGTCGGCCGCCAGCGCGGCGCTGGCCAGGTCGACACCGCGCAGCACGCCGTCACGGAACGTCTGGTCACCGCGGCCGATCAGGCCCGTCGAGCAGACGACGACGTCGCCTGCACCGATGCCGAGCGCGGCACCCACCGCCTCCGCCGTCATGTGCGTGGTCTGGAAGCCGAAGGGTCCGGTGAAGCAGTTCGCGCCGCCGGAGTTGAGCACCACGGCCCGGGCGACACCGTCGCCGACGACCTGGCGCGACCAGATCACCGGGTGCGCCTGGGCGCGGTTGCTGGTGAACACGGCGGCCGCGGTCGCGTCGGGGCCGTCGTTCACCACGAGGGCGACGTCGGGCTTCCCGCTCGTCTTGAGTCCGGCGGTGACGCCGGCCGCGCGGAAGCCCGCAGCGGCGGTCACGCCCTGGAGGCCCGTGTCGGGCTGGTCCGTCGAGGTCTCGTCGGTCACGGTGCGACTCCGTCCACGCTGAGGCCGAGGGTCTCGGGGAAGCCCAGGGCGATGTTGGCCGACTGCACGGCCGCGCCGGCGGTGCCCTTGGCCAGGTTGTCGAGGGCGCTCACGGCGACCACCCGGCCCGCGGCCTCGTCCACGGCGATGCCGACGAGCGCGGTGTTCGCGCCGACGGTGTCCGCGGTGCGGGGGAACTCGCCCTCCGGGAGCAGGTGCACGAAGGGCTCGTCGGCGTAGGCCTGTTCCCAGGCGATCCGGACGTCGCGCGCGCTGACTCCGGGCGAGAGCCTGGCGGTCGTGGTCGCGAGGATGCCGCGCGACATCGGCACGAGCACGGGCGTGAACGAGATCCGGACGTCACCGGCCCCCGCTGTCACGAGGTTCTGCTGGATCTCCGGGATGTGCCGGTGGGTGCCGCCGACCGCGTAGGCGCTCGCGGAGCCCATGATCTCCGAGGCGAGGTAGGCCGTCGCGAGCTTCTTGCCGGCACCGCTCGGCCCGACGCTCAGCACCGCGACGAGGTCGTCCGTCTCGACGAGCCCGGCCTGGACACCGGGCTGGATGCCGAGCGTCACCGCCGTCACGTTGCAGCCCGGCACGGCGATCCGCTTCGTCGTCGCGAGCTCGGTGCGCTGCCGCCCGAGGCCCTCGATGTCGTCGACGTCCCGCCACTCCTCCGCCGTCCCGGGCGCCGGCGCGGCGTGCAGCAGCTCCGGCAGGCCGTAGGTCCACGCGCCGTGGTGCTCGCCGCCGTAGAACGCCTCCCACGCAGCCGGGTCCGTGAGCCGGTGGTCCGCGCCGCAGTCGACGACGAGGGTGTCGTCGTCGAGCTCGGCGGTGATCGCCCCGGACTGCCCGTGCGGCAGCGCGAGGAACACCACGTCGTGTCCGCGCAGGGTCGCCGCCGTCGTCTCGACCAGCGTCAGGTGTGCCAGCGACCGCAGGTGCGGCTGCGTCGCGATGAGCGGCTGCCCCGCGTTCGAGAAGGCCGTCACCGTCCTGACGTCGAACTCTGGGTGGGCGGCGAGCACGCGCAGGAGCTCTCCGCCCGCGTAGCCGGAGGCTCCCGCCACGGCGACGGATACGGACATGGGTTCCACCTTTGGTCGGACTGGTCGTCGAGAGAGTCGGAGGCGGCGGCCCCGGGCGGTGCTGATCCGGTGGATCAGTCGCGCAGGGTCGCCCCGAATCGCTCGCCGGCACGTCGGACGGCGCCGTCACGGGCCTCGGAGGCCTCGGCAGCGGTCAGCGTGCGGTCCGTGGCGCGGAAGCGCAGCGCGAACGTCAGGGACTTCTGTCCCTCGTCCACGCCCGTGCCCCGGTAGTCGTCCACGAGCCGAGCATACTCCAGCAGCTCTCCGGCGCCAGAGCGGACGACGTCCAGCACGTCACCCGCCGGGACGTCGACCGCGACCACGAGGGAGAGGTCCTGCGTCGCCGCCGGGTAGGACACGATCGGCGCCACCGACACGAGCTCCGGTGCCGCGGCGACCAGGGCGTCGAGGTCGAGCTCGACGACGGCGACGACGCGCGGCAGCACCGCGGCCTCGGTGAGGACGGGCAGCAGCTCACCGGCGACACCGACGACGGTGTCACCGACGAGCAGCGCGGCCGCACGCCCCGGGTGCAGGGACGGGTGGCTCGTCTGTGCGACCCGGAGCTCCACACCGACCGCCCAGGCGACGGCCCGGGCGACGTCGAGCGCGTCCGCGATGCCGTAGGGCTCCGGCTGCACGCCGGGCTGCTTCACGACGCGGTTGCCGGTCAGCAACGCCGAGACGTGGAACGGCTGCGGCGGGAGCGACGCGTCGAGCACACCGAGGGTGTCGGGGTCGGGCCGCTCGGCGCCGGCGGGCACGGCGTCGGTGCCGAGCTGCACGTCCGTCGTCGGCAGGAACACGCGCGAGGTCTCGTACAGGGCGACGTCGACGAGGCCGCGGGACACGTTGCGGCGGGCGGCGTCGACGAGCGCGGGGAGCCCGCTGCGACGGAGCAGCGACTGCTCGCTGTCCAGCGCGTTCGCGAGCACGACGCTCGGACCACCGTCGCCGTCGATGCCCGGGTAGGCGTCCTGCGTGGTCTGCGAGACGAACGGAGCGGTGACGACCTCGACGAGGCCGTCCGCTGCGAGGGCGGCGGACACGCGCCGACGGGCCTGCTGGTGCCGGGTCAGACCGCGTCCGGGCGGGGCGATCGGCAGCACGCTCGGGATGCGGTCGTAGCCGACGATGCGGGCCACTTCCTCGACCAGGGTGGTGTCGTCGGTCAGGTCCGGTCGCCAGGACGGCGGCGTGACGACGAGCACCTCGCCGTCGACGTCCACCGTCGCACCGATGGCGCGCAGCGTGTCGATGACCTCGGCGTCGGTGTACTCGACACCGACGAGGTCGGCCGGCCGCGACGCCCGCATCGTGATCGTCGGGCGGGGCTCGGCGTCGACGAGCGTGGAGCCGAGGGTGTCCGCCGTGCCGCCCGCGAGCTCGACGAGGAGCTCGACGGCACGGTTCGCAGCGGCCTCGGCCACGAGCGGGTCGACCCCGCGTTCGAAGCGCTTCGAGGCCTCGCTCGGCAGCTTGTGCCGGCGGGCCGTCCGGGCGATCGAGACCTGGTCGAAGCCGGCGGCCTCGATCAGCACGTCGGTCGTCGTGTCCGAGATCTCGGTGCGTGCACCGCCCATCACGCCGGCGAGACCGACGGGGCCGTCGTCGTCGGTGATGACGAGGTCCTCGGCGTCGAGCGTGCGGGTCGTGTCGTCGAGGGTGACGAGGGTCTCCCCCACCGCCGCGCGACGCACGCCGAGGCCACCGCGGACCTTCGCCAGGTCGTAGCCGTGCAGGGGCTGGCCGAGCTCGAACATGACGTAGTTCGTGATGTCGACGGGCAGCGAGATCGAGCGGACGCCGGCCAGCGCCAGGCGGGAGACCATCCACGCCGGGGTCGCCCGGGTCGGGTCGATGCCACGGACGACGCGGGTGACGAAGGTGTGCGCGCCGACACGGCCGCGGACCGGGGCCTGGTCGTCGATCGTGACGCGGAACCCCTCGCCCGAGCGGGGCGTCACACGCGCCGCCGGGTCGCGGAAGCCGGCACCGGTGGCGTGCGCGTACTCGCGGGCGACGCCGCGCATGCTCATCACGTACCCGCGGTCCGGCGTCACGTTGATCTCGACCGCGGCGTCGTCGAGGCCGAGCAGCGCGATCGCGTCGGCCCCGACCTCGGGGTCCATGCCGAGGTCGGCGAAGCGCAGGATGCCGTCGTGCTCGTCGCCGAGGCCGAGCTCACGGGCCGAGGCGATCATGCCGTCGGACACGTGGCCGTACGTCTTGCGCGCGGCGATCGGGAACGGCCCGGGCAGCACGGCGCCGGGCAGCGTCACGACGACGAGGTCGCCCACGTCGAAGTTGTGCGCACCGCAGACGATGCCGCGGGGCTCGGACTCGCCCACGTCGACCTGGCACCAGTTGATCGTCTTGCCGTTCTTCTGCGGCTCGGGCTCGCGCTCGAGCACGCGGCCGACGACGATCGGGCCGGTGAGGTCGTACGTGTGGACGTCCTCTTCCTCGAAGCCCACCGACACGAGGGCCGCGTGGACGTGCTCGAGGGAGACGTCGTCGGGCAGGTCGACGGACTCGCCGAGCCAACGGAGTGGGACGCGCATCAGACCACCGTTCCGAACTGCTGCGAGAAGCGGATGTCGCCCTCGAGGAAGTCACGCATGTCGTTCAGGCCGTTGCGGAACTGCAGGGTCCGCTCGATGCCCATCCCGAACGCGAAGCCCTGGTACTCGTCCGGGTCGATGCCGGCCGCACGCAGGACGTTGGGGTTCACCATGCCGCAGCCGCCCCACTCGACCCACCGCGCGCCGCCCTTGGCGTTCGGCTGCCAGACGTCCATCTCGGCGCTGGGCTCGGTGAACGGGAAGTAGTTCGGACGCAGGCGGATCTGCGCCCCGGCGCCGAAGACCTGGCGCGCGAAGTGCTCGAGCGTGCCGCGGAGGTGCGCCATCGTCAGGCCCTTGTCGATCGCGATGCCCTCGACCTGGGTGAACACCGGCAGGTGCGTGGCGTCGAGCTCGTCCGCGCGGTACACGCGCCCCGGGGCGATCACGTAGAGCGGCAGCTCCCGGGACAGCAGGGAGCGCACCTGCACCGGGGAGGTGTGCGTGCGCATGACCAGGTGCCGGTCGACCGGCTCGACGAAGATCGTGTCGGCCATCGCCCGTGCGGGGTGGTCCGGGTCGAAGTTCAGCGCGTCGAAGTTGAACCACTCGTGCTCGAGCTCGGGGCCCTCCGCCACCTCCCACCCCATGCCGACGAAGATGTCGGCGACGGTCTCGTTGAGGACCGAGAGCGGGTGGCGGGAGCCCGGCGTGCGACGGACCGGCAGTGCGGTGACGTCGACGCGCTCGGCCTCGAGCCGTGCGCGTTCCTCGGCCTCGGCGAGGACGGACTCCTGCTCGGCGACCGCCGCGTTGACCCGGCCGCGTGCCTGGCCGACGAGCTTGCCGGCCTCGGCCTTCTGCTCCTTCGGCACGCTGCGCATCGACGCGTTCATCCGCGCGAGCGTCGACTGCTCGCCGGTGTGCTCCGCCCTGGCCTGCTTCAGCTCGGCCACGGTCGTCGTCGCGCGGACCGCGGCGAGGGCCCGGTCGACCGCGTCGGCGACGGCCGCTTCGCTGATCTCGAGGTGTTCTGACACGAGGCCCAAGCCTACCGGCCCCCGGGATACCGCCGTCCTGCACTGGACGGACGGTGGAGGAGCAGGACGGGTCAGCGCGCTGTGGAGGAGGACGCCACCCGCTGCGCGAACGCCGACTCGTACAGGCAGACCGACGCGGCCGTCGCCAGGTTCATCGACTCGGCCCGACCGTAGATCGGGACCTTCACGGCCCGGTCGACGAGCGCCAGGTCCTCCGCCGTGAGCCCCCGGGCCTCGTTGCCGAAGACCCACGCGGTCGGCCCGTCGAGCATGCCGTCGGCGCGGACGTCCGGCAGGTCGTCGCCGGAGACGTCGGCCGCGAGGACCGTGTACCCGAGGGCCTTCGCGCGTGTGACGGCGTCGGCGAGCGTCACGCCCACCGAGACCGGCACGTGGAACAGCGAGCCCGTGGTGGACCGCACCACCTTCGGGTTGTAGGGGTCGACCGAACGACCGGTCAGCACGACCGCGTCAGCGCCCGCCGCGTCGGCGGCGCGGATGATCGTGCCGGCGTTCCCCGGGTCCCGGACCTGCTCGAGGATCGCGACCAGCCCGGGCAGCGTGCCGTCCGTGGCGGACGCGCCCTGCGCCTCCAGGCCGGGTCCGGCGTCCGGGAAGACGTCCTTCACCGACGTCGGGAACTGCTGGCACACCGCGACGACCCCCTGCGGCGTGACGGTGTCCGCCATCGTGTCGAGCACCTGCTCGGTGACGAACCACGTGTCGACCGGTGCGTCGTCGAGCCCGTACCGTGCGGCGGCGGTCGGCGTCACGTAGAGCTCGCGGAGCAGCTCCGGGCGGTACTCGATCGCCTCGCGCACGGCCTGCGGGCCCTCGAGCAGGAAGAGTCCGGTGTCGGCACGGACGTCCTTCTTGGCGAGTGCCGCGACGGCCTTGACGCGTCCGGACTTCGGGTTCTCGAGGAGATCGCTCACGCGTCAAGTGTCGCAGCATGCACGAAGCCCCCGCTCCGTGGACGGAACGGGGGCTTCGGGAGCTGGCGTGACTACGCGGCCTTGGGGGCCGAGGTGTCGGCCGGCAGGGCCTTCTTGGCGGTCTCGACGAGCGCCGCGAACGTCTCGGGGTTGTTCACCGCGAGGTCCGCGAGGATGCGACGGTCGACCTCGACGCCGGCCAGGGAGAGGCCCTGGATGAGGCGGTTGTAGGTCAGGCCGTTCGCACGCGACGCGGCGTTGATGCGCTGGATCCACAGGCGACGGAACTCGCCCTTCTTCGCGTGACGGTCACGGTACGCGTAGACGAGGGAGTGGGTGACCTGCTCCTTCGCCTTGCGGTACAGGCGCGAACGCTGGCCGCGGTAGCCCTCGGCGCGCTCGAGGATGACGCGACGCTTCTTGGCGGCGTTGACCGCTCTCTTGACACGTGCCATTGATCTGTTCCTTTACGTTCCGCCGGCTCAGTGGCCGAGAAGCTTCTTGACGTTCTTGGCGTCGGCCTTCGCGAGGACCTGGTCCTCGTTGAGGCGGGCCTTGCGCTTGGCGCTCTTGACCTCGAGGTTGTGACGCATACCGGCCTGCTGCTTCATGATCTTGCCGCTGCCGGTGACCTTGAAGCGCTTCTTCGACCCGGAGTGGGTCTTCTGCTTGGGCATCGTGGTGCCTTTCCGTGGGGTGGGTGGGGAGCCGCGTCGTCGCGGGGTGGTCCGGGGAGGACCTATTCGGCGGGAGCCTCGGCCGGCGCGGACTCGGTGGCCTCGTCGGCCTCCTTGCCCTTCGCCGCGTGCTCCGACGCACGACGCTCGGCCTTCTGCGCAGCACGCTTCGCGTTCTGCTCGCCCTTGACGTCGGACTTGTTCTTGAGGGGGGCGATGATCATCGTCATGTTGCGGCCGTCCTGGGTCGGACGCGACTCGACGACGCCGAACTCGGCGATCTCCTCGGCGAACTTCTGGAGGAGACGGACGCCCTGCTCCGGACGCGACTGCTCGCGCCCACGGAAGAGGATCATCGCCTTCACCTTGTCGCCGCCGAGGAGGAAGCCCTCGGCGCGCTTGCGCTTGGTCTCGTAGTCGTGCACGTCGATCTTCAGGCGGAACCGGACCTCCTTGAGGTCGGTGTTCACCTGGTTGCGGCGCGCTTCCTTGGCCTTCTGCGCTGCCTCGTACTTGAACTTGCCGTAGTCCATGATCTTGGCCACGGGCGGCTTCGAGTTCGGGGCGACCTCGACCAGATCCAGTTCGGCTTCCTGCGCGAGACGCAGAGCCATGGCGATCGGGACAACGCCGACCTGCTCACCCTGGGGGCCGACGAGTCGGACCTCGGGAACGCGGATTCGGTCGTTGGTGCGGGGATCGGTGATGCGGAGCTCCTTCAATCAAGTGGTGGCCGTCCGGCGCTGCTGCGCTGGACGACGGCACGAGAGAGGAGATCTGACGCACGGATCGGAACCCGTTCGGCAGCCGCCCGACACCGGCCCCGCGGGGCTGGCCTGCCGGGACGCGGTGCGGTCTGACGATCGCACTGCTGACCCGACGGAGCGGTTGGGACCCGGTAGCCTGTGGTGCACGGCCGCGGGTGGGAGAGACTCCTCTTCTACGACGCCGTCCGGGGCTCGGTCCGACTCCTGTGGAGACGATCTGGGCACACGGGCAGCATCTGCCGCCGATGAGCCTAGCAGAGGAGCACCGTGCCCGACACCCCCGAGAACGACACCCCGCAGGTCACGCAGGACGAGACCGCAGCCGGCGGCGAGGCCCGCGACATCGCCGAGGTGCCCGCGGTCGAGCTCATCAACACCGTCGCCGTGCACCTGCTCAGCGCAGCCGCCGTGAAGGTGGGGCTCGCCGACGACCCGCAGGAGCAGACCGACCTCGACGAGGCGCGGAAGCTCATCACGGCCCTCGCCGGGCTCGTGACGGCGGCGGCCACCGAGATCGGCGACCACCACGCCCGTCCGCTCCGCGACGGACTGCGCTCGGTCCAGCTCGCGTTCCGCGAGGCGTCGAGCATCCCGGACGCGCCGGGCAAGGGGCCGGGCGAGAAGTACACGGGCCCCGTCAACTGACGACGACGGTCGTCGTCACCACGTGACGGACGGGAGGCGCGGTGTCGGCCGGCACCGCGCCTCCCGTCCGTCAGCGGGTCACGCCGGGGGTCGGAGGATCAGGCCGCGCCGTCCGCCGCCAGCCGCGCGACCGCAGCCAGCGGGATGCCGGCCCAGTCGGGCCGGTTCCGCGTCTCGTAGACCACCTCGTACACGGCCTTGTCGAGCTCGAACGCGTCGAGCAGTGCGCGGTGGTCGGTCAGGTCGTCACCGGTCCCCCGGCGGTACCCGTCGAGGAACGCCTGCCGCGCCGCCTGCGCCCAGGCACCCGCGTCGACGAACTCGGCGTCGTGCGCGAGCGCGCCGGCGACGTAGTCGAAGGACCGGAGCATCCCGGCGACGTCGCGGAGCGTCGAGTCGGGCAGCGACCGCTCGGCGAGCGGGCGGAGCGGCTCGCCCTCGAAGTCGAGGAACACCCACCCGCGGGGCTCGGGCGCGGCGAGCACCTGCCCGAGGTGCAGGTCACCGTGGATGCGCTGCAGGTCCGGCCAGTGCGACGCGGCGGCACGGTCGTACACGGCACGGATCGCGTCGACGTGCGGCTCGACGGTCGGGGCCTCGCGCACGGCGGCGTCGAGCCGGCCGCGCATCGTCGCGATCGCAGCGTCCCGTCGTGCATCGTCGGCGGGCTCGGTCGACAGGGCGGTGGCGAGCGTGCGGTGCACCTCGGCGAGCGCCTCGCCGAGCGCGGCGGCCTGCTCGTCCCACGGGGTGCCGGTCCTGGCGTCGCGGAGGGCCACACGCCAGGCGTCCTCGAGGCCGGGCAGGAACTCCTGGGCGAACGCGAGGTGCCCGGTGGCCGTGCCGTCGGGGCGGCCGGGGTCGGGCCAGCTCGCCTGCTGGGCGCCGTACACGGTCGGCACGCGGGAGCTGCCCGCGGCGGAGAGTGCGAGCTGCGTGGTGACGTCGGGGTTGTCACCGTGGTGGAGCACCCGGAAGACCTTGGTGATGACCCGGTCGCCGGACGCGGTGTCGCAGATGACCGAGGTGTTCGACTGCTCGCCGGACAGCACCCGGGACGAGGTGACCTCGCCGATCGGCCGGAGGCTCGAGGGGTCGGCGTCGATGCGCGCCGCGAGCTGCTGCACCCAGACGGTGTCGGTGGTGGCGTCGACCGGGTCGACGGCTCCCCCGCCGGGGCCCGCGACGACCGGTACCTGGTAGAGGACGGGCCCGGTCGCGGCGTCGTCGAGGACCAACCGCGTGCCGTCGGTCTCGGCGATGGTGCGCAGCGCCGGGGTCCCACCCTTCGCGGCGTACCAGCGCTGGCGTGCGATCCAGCCCTCCAGCGTGCGGTCGTCGACGTGCTCGGGTGCCTCGGCGCTCATGCAGCGAACGGTACGCGCCGGTCCCGGGGCGCGCCCCGAGTCGTGGCGCACCGGTCGGCGCGCACCGGTTGGCGCGCGCCGCTTTACAACGATGTACGGAGCGGCCAGCATGGATGCATGACCTCGCTCGACGGCACCGTCGCCGCCCCATCGCACACGCTCCCTCGCGCCTCCGACCAGGACGGCTCGTACCCCCGACCGCAGATGCTGCGCGGCGCGTGGGCCGACCTCGACGGGACGTGGTCGTTCCGGAACACGGGCGACGACCCGACCTGGCGCTCCGGGTTCCCGGACGCCCGGGACATCACGGTGCCGTTCCCACCCGAGTCGCCGGCGTCGGGCATCGACGAGCCGGGGTTCCACCCCGTCGTCTGGTACGCCCGGACGATCACGCGCGCCGAGCTCGACGCCGCCGGGTACGGCGACGCGGCACCCCGGCTCCTGCTGCACTTCGGCGCCGTCGACCACCGCGCGCGGGTCTGGGTCGACGGGCAGTTCATCGGCGAGCACGAGGGCGGACACACCCCCTTCACGCTCGACGTGACCGAGGCGCTCGGCACCGAGCCGGACGCGACGCACACCCTGGTCGTCCGCGCCGAGGACGACCCCCACGACGTCACCCAGCCGCGCGGCAAGCAGGACTGGCACGAGCACCCGCACGCCATCTGGTACCGCCGCACGACCGGGATCTGGCAGACCGTCTGGCTCGAGGCCGTGCCGACCGCGTCGATCGGGGCCCTGCGCTGGACGAACGTCGACCACGCGACGGTGCGGCTGACCGTCCGGCTCGTCGGGGAGCGCCCCGCCGGCGCGCGGATCCGCGTCGCGGCGCACTGGTCCGAGGGCGACGAGGACCTGGCGACCGTCGAGACGGTCGTGCCCGTGGCCGCGCACGAGGTCGAGGTCGTCGTGCCCGTCGCCCGGCAGCAGAACGGTCAGGCCGAGGACGAGCTGGTGTGGTCCCCCGAGACCCCGCGCCTGGTCGACGCGGTCGTCACGCTGCTGCCGGCCGAGGGCGACGTGCCCCTGGACGCCGTGTCGTCGTACTTCGGCGTCCGCACCGTGGGCATCGACGGCGGCGCCTTCCTGCTGAACGGCCGCGCCTACGACGTCCGCAGCGTCCTCAACCAGGGCTACTGGCCGGAGTCGCACCTCGCAGCACCGTCACGGCAGGCCCTGCGCCGCGAGGTCGAGCTCATCAAGGAGCTCGGTTTCACCGCCGCGCGGAACCACCAGAAGATCGAGGACCCGCGGTTCCTGTACTGGGCGGACCGGCTGGGGCTGCTCGTCTGGGGCGAGGCACCCGGCGCGTACGCGTTCTCCCCGCTCGCCGTGCAGCGGCTCGTGCGGGAGTGGATGGACGCCGTCGAACGCGACGCCTCGCACCCGTCGATCGTCACCTGGGTGCCGGCGAACGAGAGCTGGGGCGTGCAGCACATCGCGACGGACCCGGCGCAGCAGGCATACGCCCGATCACTCGCCGACGTCACCCGGGCGCTCGACCCCACCCGGCCGGTGGTCTCGAACGACGGCTGGGAGCACACGAACTCCGACATCGTCACCGTGCACGACTACGAGGGCGACGGCCCCCGGCTCGCCGCGACCTACACCGACGACGCCGCACGGACCGCACTGCTCGGTGGGCGCGGGCCCGCTGATCGTCGGATCCTGGTGGGCGGCGCGACGGACCAGGGGCAGCCGGTCATGCTGACGGAGTTCGGCGGCGTGGACTTCCAGCCCGGGGCGAAGCGCGAGGACGGGTGGGGCTACACCTCGGCCGTCGACGGCGACGACTGGGTGGCGCGGATCACGGCGCTCTACGACGGCGTCCGGGCGAGCTCGTTCCTGGCCGGGTCGTGCTGGACGCAGCTGACGGACACGATGCAGGAGACGAACGGCCTGCTGAACGCCGACCGCACCCCGAAGGTCCCGATCGAGCGCATCCGCGCCGCGGTCACCGGGCGCTGAGGCCGCGGTCGGCACCCCGCGACCCGCGGAACGCAACGTGGGCGGTCCTGCGCAGCGGTACACCGCTGCGAGGAACCGCCCACGTTGCGTCTTGCGAAGCGGAGGGTCAGGACGCCAGGAAGCGCAGGACCGCCTCGTTCCACTCGTCCTTGTGCGAGGCGAGCACGCCGTGCGGGCCACCCTCGATGACGTGGGTCTGCGCGTTCGGGATGGCCGCCGCGGTGCGCTGACCGGACGCCTCGAACGGCACGATCCCGTCGGCGTCGCCGTGGATGACGAGCGTCGGGACGTCGACCTTCGTCAGGTCGTCGCGGAAGTCCGTCGTCGCGAACGCCGTGGTGCAGTCGAGCGTGCCCTTCGGCGAGGCGAGCTCGGCGATCGCCAGGTCGTAGGCGCGCTGGTCCTCGCTGACGAGCGGCTTCTTGAGCAGACCCGGCTCGCCGCCCGGCGTGTAGAACATGTCGACGAACTGGTGCAGGAACGCCGGACGGTCGCCCGTGATGCCGTTCGCGAACCAGTCGGCGAGGTCCTGGTCGACCGCGCCGTCCGGGTTGTCGTCCGACTTCCACAGGTACGGCGGCACCGCGCTGGCGAAGACGAGCTTCTTGATCTTCGCGGTGCCGTAGGTCGAGACGTAGCGCGCGAGCTCGCCGCCGCCCATCGAGAACCCGATGAGGGTGACGTTCGTCAGGTCGAGCTCGGTGATGAGCTTGTCGAGGTCCGCGGCGAACGTGTCGTAGTCGTAGCCGCCCCACGGCTGCGACGACTGCCCGAACCCGCGGCGGTCGTAGGCGATGACCCGGTGACCGGCCTCGACGAGTGCCGGGACCTGGCCCTCCCACGAGCGGCCGGACAGCGGCCAGCCGTGGATCAGGACGACCGGGTCGCCCGCGCCGAGGTCGTCGTAGTGGAGCTCGATGTCGTGGCCGTTCTCGGCGCCGACGGTGACGAAGGGCATGCTTCCTCCTGTTGGTGGTTTCCAGGGAACGCGCCCGATACAACGCCCGTCGCCCGGACGGATCCTGGAGGTGCGGTGACCGGACAGCGGGCGGCGGCTGCGGAGGTGGGAGACTCGGGCAGTGACCGACCTGGCGGAGACGACCCGTGCCTCCCGGCCGGGGCTGCCGTCCCGCGTCCGTCGTCTGCTCACGGTCGGCCTGGAGGGACGGCACGGCGGGTGGACCGCTCCGCTCGTCGTGTGGCTGGCTTCCCGCGTGGTCAGCACCGTCCTGCTGCTCACGGTCTGGCTGCTCGCCACCGCGCACGGGTGGCGGTTCGCGTCGGTCCGACGCGAGGGGACCTTCACGGCGTTCCTCGGGTCGTGGGACGCGTCGTTCTACCGGACCATCGCCGAGCACGGCTACCCGACGACGCTGCCCACCGACGCGGCGGGTCACGTGCTGCCGAACCCGTGGGCCTTCCTGCCGGTGTTCCCGGCGCTCGCACGGTTCGTCCAGCCGCTCGTCGGCGGGTCCTTCTGGGCCGCAGGCGTGCTCGTCGCCACGCTCGCGGGCGCCGGCACGTGCATCGTGCTCTGGCGTCTCGTACGCGCGGTGACCGACGACCGGCGGGCGACCCGGGCGACGGTGCTCTTCGCGTTCGCACCGACGGGGTTCCTGCTGCAGGTGGCGTACGCCGAGAGCACGTTCCTGCTCCTGCTCTTCAGCGCACTGCTCGCCCTGGTGCGCCGGCGGTACTGGCTCGTGCTGCCGCTCGGGCTCGTCGCGGCGTTCACGAAGCCGGGGGTGCTCGCGCTCGCGGTGGCCCTCGCGGTGCACCTGGTCGTGCGGGTCGTCCGGGAGCGCCGGGCGCTGCCGGTGCGGGATGCCGTGGCGATCGTCCTCGCGGGGCTCGGGGTCGCGGCGGCGGGGCTGGCGTGGCCCGTCGTGGCGACGGCGGCGACCGGACGGCCGGACGCGTACCTCGCGACCGAGCTGTCGTGGTGGGTCGGGTTCGTCGGCCGGCAGCACTTCGCGCCGCTCACGCCGTGGTTCACGATGGCCTCCACGTGGCTCGGCCCGCTCGGCGTCGTGCTCGTGGTCGTGGTCCTCGCCGGGGCGGTGTGGTCCTGGACCCGACCGGGCGTGCGGGCGCTCGGCGTCGACGTCGTGTCGTTCACCGCGGCGTACGCGCTGTACCTGGTGGCCGTGTTCCTGCCGCAGCAGAGCCTGCCGCGCCTGCTGATGCCGACGGCACCGCTGCTCGGGGCCGACGTGTTCACGGGATCACGGCGACGGACGACCGTGTGGCTGGTCGTCGGGGTGTGCCTGCAGCTCGTCGCGATCGTGCTGCTCTGGTTCCTCGGGTACCCCTGAGCGTCGGCGGGGCGGCCGGGGCGCGGCGGCAGCGGCCAGGGCGCGGCGCCGCGTCACGTCGCGTCGCGGCGGCCCGTCGGAACGCGGTGTCGGGTGCCGCCGCACAACGGCGAGCACCTCGCGCCACGTGATCACGTGGCGCGAGGTGCTCCCGGTTGTGCGCACGACCGGCGCCGGCGCGACGCGATCGGCCGGCATGACCGGCGCCGGCGCAACGCGATCGGCCCGCGGGACCGGCGCCGACCGGCGCCGACGGGGCGGCAGGGCGGGTGACCGCGCCGCGTCGCCGCTACGCGTCGAACGTGTGGAACCAGGCCGTGCCGCCGGGGTGCTGCACGGTGATCATCTCGTCCAGGTCGCGGTAGGGCCCGTCCTGGTTGTGGCTCGCCGACTTGATGCGGACCGTGCCGTCGGGCTCCGTGAACACCTCGGACACGATCGTCACGTGGTCGGGCGATCGGTTGTCGTTCCAGTCGTAGAACACGATGTCGCCGACCTTGACCTTGCTGCGCTCGTCGAGGGAGCGTCGAGTCAACCCGAAGGTCGCCGCGTTCGCCGTCATCCACGGGTCCATCGCCGGGCAGTACGTCCACGTGGCGCTGTGCTGCGCGCCGCCGGACCGGCTGTACCAGTCGTCGCGCTGTTCCCACCCACGGGCGATCAGCGTCTGGCTGACGTAGTTCGCGCAGTCCCCGCCGATCGGGTTCATCGTGCCGTACTCGGCGAGGTTGTAGTCCGCCCAGTACCGCATCGCGTACTCGAGCTGCCGGTCGACGTCCGTCAGTGCCGCGTAGGCCACCGAGGTCGTCGCGACCGCGGTCGAGGCGTCCGGGACCGGCGCGGCCGTCGGGGTGGGCGTCGCGGTGGCCTGGTCCTGCGTGGCGCCGGCCTGCCCGTCGTTGGCGGCACTGCCGTTGCCGTCCGACGACCGGTTCACCGACGGGCTCGGCTCGATCGCCGACGTGAAGAGCGCGACGTCAGCCGACCCCGCCGTGTACATCGCCTGGTGCGGCGCCGTGAAGGTCACGGTCGTCGCCGAGGCCTGCACGTCCCGCGCCGCGACCCCGCCGACCGTGACCCCCTGCACCGCGGCGAGCCCGGTCCCCGTGACCGTCACCGTGACACCACCGGCGAGCGGCACCTGCGCCGGCTCGACCGCGGTCGCCGCGGGGCGGGCGCTCGACGAGCCGGAGGACGACGGCCCGGGCGACGCGCCGCTCGGCCCGTCGGCGGCGCGGGTGGTCGCGCCCGACGACGCGTCGTCGGCGCGGGAGCAGGCCGCGACGGCGACCCCGATGCCGGCGACGCCGGCGAGCGACAGCAGGGAACGGCGCGTGAACGAGGCAGTCATGACCCGACCAGGGTAGGCGACGGTACGGCAGGATCGCTGGCAGCACACCATCCACCGGAAGGATCGACCCGCACATGCCCGAGAGCCACGACTTCTTCGTCGCCGCCGACCCCGAGTCCACCCGCACGATCGTCCGTGACGCCCTCGTCCGCGAGGGCTACACGATCACCGACGGCGACCAGGGCACGCTGCTGGGCACCCGCGGCAGCCTGGGCCTCACCCTGCTCGTCGGCGGTCTCCTGAACGACCGGACGTTCCACACCCGGCTCGACGTGCAGCTGATGGTCGCGCCCGACGGCCGGACCGTCGCACGACTGCTCCGCGGCTCGGGCCGGTCCGCGGTCAAGGGCGGCGCGCTCGGCGTGGCCCGCGGCAACCGGGCGTTCGAGCAGGCCGCGAACGCGATCCACGCGTCGCTCGCGCAGGCCGGCGTCCTGACGGACAGCGTGCCGAGCTGACGCGCTCGCGGAGGAACGACGAAGGGCCACCCGATCGGGTGGCCCTTCGCTGCTGCTTGGTGGAGCTAAGGGGATTCGAACCCCTGACCTTCTCATTGCGAACGAGACGCGCTACCAACTGCGCCATAGCCCCAAGTGCTCGACCACACTAGCACCATCGGGAGCGCGAACCGAAATCGGCCCGCCACGTCCGGGCGTGCCGCGCGTGGACGGTGTCAGACCGCGCGGCGTCGACGCATGACCGCGTCGAGGTCGGTCTGCCGGTACGCCTCGTCGTCGATGACCCCCATGCCGGCCCAGCGGCTCGGCGTCGCCGGCTGCTCGGGCTCGGCGGCGACGGGCTCGGCGGCGACGGCGGGCTCGGCGGTAGGCGATCCGGCGGCAGGCGATCCGGCGGGGCGGGACGGCGCCGCCTCCCCGGCCGGGGCACGGAGCCCGAGTCGCTCCGCCAGACGACCCTGGTCGTGGGCGGAGAGCGACGCGGCGGCTTCCTCGACGTCGGACCGCATCCGGGACACCCGCGCGAGCGTCGGGTCGGTCTCCCCCGCCCGGATGGCAGCCGCCTCGGCCTCGGCCTCGGCCTTCGCCTCGGCCACGCGCTCGCGCAGCCGGGCAGCGAGCTCGGCGGACGACTCCGGCGACGGCGCGGGCGCCGCGGGGCGCTCGACGTACAGGGGCTTCGGCACGCTGGCCGGCGTCCAGCTCCGGTCGCGCGTCGGCTCGGCGGGCTGCTCGGTGGACAGCGGCGGTGCCGGGTCCGTCCACGCGGTCGACGGCCGGGAGGCACGGGTCACCGCCGCAGCGCCCGCCGCGGCACGCGCCTTCCGCGCCTGGGCGACCTGGTGCAGCTGCGCCAGGACCGCCGCGGACCCACCGGCGGCGACGAGCCCGGCGACACCGACGAGCCAGGCGCCCGGGGCCGCGACGAAGACGACCGCCGCGACGAGGACACCGAGCGCGCCGAAGAGGGTCGCACCGAGCCGGGAGCGGCGCATCCGCATGGCCGTGAGTGCGGGGACGGACGACACCCGCTCGAGCTGGGGCTGCTGCTCCGCGAGGCGCCGGGTGATCTCACGCTGCCGCGCGGCCTCGTGCGCTCGGCCGATCGCGGCCCGCTTCGCCTCCTCCGACCGGGCGACGCGCTGCGCCTCGGCCAGGGACTTCGCGTTCATCTCGACCCGGACCTCGTCGGGGAGCTCGGCGGTCTGCGCGAGGATGCGCAGCGTCTGCTGCAGCCGGATCGCGTTCCGCTCGGTGGCGAGGTACTGCCGACGAGCCGCCCACGACGGCATGAGGTAGACGACCCAGAGCACGGCCGCGATGAGCAGGACGATGCCGCCGCCCCAGGAGCCGATACCTGCCATGGGGACACGGTAGGGGTGCGCGTTCCCCGGACCGCCCATTGCCGGACGCGTGTTGCGCGAGTCGCGACCGAATCCGTGGGACGCGGGTCGCGCCTCCAGGCCGACGTGACAGGACGACGGGACGACCGTCAGATGCGCGGTCGGGTGTCGAGCGGGGTCGCCGCCTCCTCACGGGCGGAGGCCGGGACGCTGCCCGCTCCGTGCGGGACGCGACCGGCGACCCAGCGGTCGAGGACGCCCTCGCGCACCTCCTCGGCGACGAGGGCGAAGCAGAAGTGGTCGCGCCAGTCGCCGTTGATGTGGATGTACCGGCGGCGCAGGCCCTCGAACCGGAAGCCGAGCTTCTCGACGACCCGCAGGCTCGGCGCGTTCTCCGGACGGATGCAGATCTCGATGCGGTGGATGCCGACGACCCGGAAGCAGTGGTCGACCGCCATCGCGACCGCGATCGGCGTGACGTTGTGCCCGGCCGCCCCCTCGACGACCCAGTAGCCGATGGACGCACTGGCGAGCGAGCCGTAGGTGATGCCGGACACGTTGAGCTGGCCGACGAAGCGACCGTCGAGCTCCATCGCGAACGGCAGACCGAGCCCGGCGCGGGCGTTGGCCTGCAGCGCCCGGATGCTGCCGCGGACGTCGGTGGAGACGTGTCCGGAGGGGTTGGTGGCCTCCCACGTCCGCAGCCACGAGCGGTTGGTGGCGAGGGCGACGTCGAGGTCACGGGTGTCGCGGAGCCGGAGGGGCCGGATCGTGACCCGCCCGTGGGACAGGGTCGGGATCGTCGTCATCGCTGTGGTTCCTCCGGTGCCCGGTGCTCGACCGGGTGGACGCACGAACGGGCCCGGGGCGGACCCCGGACCCGTTCGTGACGGGGTGGCTACTCTCCCGCGTTGAAGTCCTTCAGCCAGGCCTTGAGGTCGGGGCCGAGGTCGTCGCGGTCCGAGGCGAGCTGCACGATCGCCTTGATGTAGTCCAGCTTGTCACCGGTGTCGTACCGGCGTCCACGGAACACGACGCCGTACACGCCGCCGGTCCACTCCTCGGCGCCCGCCATCTTCATGAGCGCGTCGGTGAGCTGGATCTCGCCGCCCTTGCCCGGCTCCTGCTTCTCGAGGACGTCGAAGACCTCGGGGCGGATGACGTAGCGACCGATGATGGCCAGGTTCGAGGGGGCTTCGCCCTGCGGGGGCTTCTCGACCAGGCCGGTGATCTTCACGACGTCGTCGGTGTCGGTCTCCTCGACCGTGGCGATGCCGTACATGTGGGTCTGCGACTCGGGGACCTCGAGCAGGGCGACGACCGTGGCGTTCTTCTCGCCCTGGACCTCGATCATGCGCTTGAGCAGCGGGTCGCGGGCGTCGATGATGTCGTCGCCGAGCAGCACGGCGAACGGCTCGCGGCCGACGTGCATCTTCGCGCGGAGCACGGCGTGGCCGAGGCCGAGCGGGTCGCCCTGACGGACGTAGTGCATGTCGGCGAGGTCGGTCGACTGGTTGACCTTCTGCAGCTTCTCGTGGTCGCCCTTCTTCTTGAGGGTCTCCTCGAGCTCGGCCACGTGGTCGAAGTGGTTCTCGAGCGCGTTCTTGTTGCGCCCGGTGATCATGAGCACGTCGGTCAGCCCGGCGCCCACGGCCTCCTCGACCACGTACTGGATCGCCGGCTTGTCGACGACCGGGAGCATCTCCTTCGGCATCGCCTTGGTCGCGGGGAGGAAGCGCGTGCCCAGGCCTGCGGCCGGGATCACCGCCTTCGAAATCTGGAAGCCCATGTCAGCGAACGTACCGGACGCCCACTGGGTCCCGGCATGGGCACTTCGGGGGACACGGCATCCCGCGCCCCACGGCGGGAAGCCGCAAACCCGCGCTCGGTAGACTCCCCGCCATGACCGCCGACCTCGGGAACGAGAAGCGCGCCCTGCGAGCCGAGCTCCGGCAGCGGCGGCGCACCCGGACCACGACGGAGCGCGACACCGACACGACCGCCCTGACGTCGACGCTGCAGCGCTTCGTGGAGGAACGGCAGCTGCGCTCGCTCGCGCTCTACCTGTCGGCGCCCGACGAGCCGGACGTCCGGCCCTTCCTGCGCTGGGCGCAGGAGCACGGCGTCCGGGTGCTGCTCCCGATCACCCGCGAGGACGGCCTGCTCGACTGGGCGGTCGACGACGGGGTCTCCGAACACGAGGGCCTGCACGGCATGCCCGAGGTCGTCGGCGAGGTGCTCTCCCCGCTCGCGCTCGGGGACGTCGACGCGATCCTCACCCCGGCGGCGGCGGTCGGGCACGACGGATGCCGGATGGGCTGGGGCCGCGGCTACTACGACAAGACCCTCGGGTCGATGGCGAACCGGCCGCCCGTCTATGCTGTGATCTTCGACGCGGAGTACCTCGACGAGGTCCCGCGCGAGGCCCACGACGAACCCGTCGACGGCATCATCACGCCGTCGCGCATCATCACCTTCCGGAGCTAGGGTGCCCACCTACTCGTACCGCTGCACCGAGTGCGACAACGCCTTCGACGTCAAGCAGTCGTTCTCCGACGCCACCCTGACCGAGTGCCCCGTCTGCGGCGGTGCGCTGCGCAAGGTGTTCTCGCCGGTCGGCGTCACCTTCAACGGCGGCGGCTTCTACCGCACCGACTCGCGGTCGACGCCGAAGGCCGAGGGGTCGTCGGGGTCGTCCTCGTCGTCCTCCTCGTCGTCGTCGAGCACGCCGGCGAAGGCGGAGCCGAAGAAGACCGAGTCGAAGCCGGCCGCGCCCAGCGCCTCCTGACGAGGGCTCGTCTCCGTCGGTACGGTGGGGTCTCCTCGACACGGAAGGAGGCTCACGTGAAGGGCTTCAAGGAGTTCCTGCTCCGCGGGAACGTCATCGACCTGGCCGTCGCGGTCGTCATCGGTGCGGCGTTCACCGCGATCGTCACCGCGATCGTGAACTCGCTCATCAACCCCCTGATCGGCGCGGTCTTCAACGCGTCGAGCCTGGACAAGGCGCTCGTCGTGTCGATCCCCACCGTCTCCGGGGACTCGGCGGACATCCTGTTCGGCGCGATCATCGGCGCGGTCCTGAACTTCGTCATCGTCGCGGCGGTGGTGTACTTCGCCCTGGTGGTCCCGGTCAACCGGCTCAAGAAGCTCGCCTTCGAGCGGGTGAAGAACGACGAGCAGCAGACGCCGCAGGACGTCCCGCCGACCGACGTCGAGGTGCTGCTCGAGATCCGCGACCTGCTCCGCACGCAGAACGGCGACCCGGTGGCGTCGGGCGGCGGCGCGCACGTCGCCCCGTCGACCGCTCCCGAGGGACCGGGGATCAGCGGCTCGACGAAGCTCTAGCCGCGGGCATCCCGAACCACGGAACCGACATCGAACCAGCCTCCGGGGTCGATTCGACGTCGGTTTCCTGGTTCGACGGGGCAGGAGGGCGCCGGCCGGACCCCCGCGCCGCACGCGTCCGCGTCAGGCGGTGCGGGCCGTCGCGCGGTGCTTCGCGGCGAGGGCCCGGGCGTACTGCACACCGGCGACGACGTGACCGATCGTGCCCGCCCAGACGAAGACGAGCGCGAGCACCCGGATCCAGTCGTGCTGCGATGCCCACGACGTCGACGAGAACAGCAGCAGCGGCAGACCGACGAAGAGCAGCGCGGATCGGACCTTGCCGGTCCACGTGACGTCGAGGTCCGGGTTGCCGCGGAACCACAGGCCGGACAGCAGCGCGAGCACCGCGTCCACGAGGACGATGATCGCGACGCTCGGCCACGGCAGCAGGCCGACGAGCACGAGCGACAGCACGATGGCGATGATCGCCAGGCGGTCGGCGATCGGGTCGAGCGCCTTGCCGAGCTTCGAGCCCTGGTCGAACCGACGCGCGATGAAGCCGTCCGCCCAGTCGCTGACGCCGAGGACGACGAGCGTGACGAGCGCCCAGCCGGGGTGACCGGCCACGACGAAGCCGATGAACACCGGGATGAGCAGGAAGCGCACCAGCGTGATCAGGTTCGGCCACGTCTGCCAGTCGGGTCGCCGTCGCGCGGTGTCAGTCATCGACCCCAGGCTACCCGTCACCAGTGTGGGGGCACGTCGCGCAGCAGCTGGGCGTCGTTCTCCCCGTCGCGGTGGCGGGCCGGTTCCGGCGGCGCGGCCGGGTCGTAGCCCGGCACCGGCACGGTGGTGACGCGCCTGGTGCGGCGGGGCGTGCCTCCCGGCCGGTCGGTCGTGTCGGTGCCGGTTCCGCCACCGTCATCTGCGGAACGAACGGGAGGCTCGACCTCCGGCACGTCGTCGGCCCGCGTCCACGAGCCCACCAGCTGGTCCGTCCCCGCCGTCACCGGACCGGCCGCGCGGGACGCGCGCCGGGACCCGCTCACCGGCGAGCGGTGCCCGGAGCGGGCACGCGGGGATGCGTCTCCGACCGGGTCATCGGCGTGCGGGGATCGGAGGGATCGAGATCTCCTGGGTCGCTCCGCGGTCGACGCCGAGCACCGACGCCACGGTGTCCGCGACGCGGTCCGGGTCGGAGAACAGCTGGAACGCGTGCACCCGCACGTAGTGCCACCCGAGTCGGCGGAGCACCTCGGGACGGAGCCGCAGCGACTCGCGGAGCGAACCCCGGACGAGCGACGCGTCGGTCTCGATCGTGACGCAGACGCCGCCGTGCGCCGCCACCAGGCCGAGCTTGCCCCGGTGGCCGAGCGCGACGGGGATGCCGCGCATCTCGAGTCGTCGGGCGAGGTCGACGAGCAGCGGGTCGGAGTCGTCGGGCACGTACTCGGCGGCGGTGCGCGCGCGGACCTCGGCGAGGATCTCGGCCAGCGCGACGGTGCCGTGGCCCATCCGCTCGGCCTCGATGTCCGACGGCTGGAAGCACGTGACGATGACCATCGACCGGCGCGCGCGGGTCATCGCGACGGCGAGCAGACGCTCCCCACCGGGCTTGCCGAGCGGACCGAAGTCGCGCAGCACGCGGCCGTGCGGGGTCCGGCCGTACCCGATCGAGAACACGACGCGGTCGCGGCTCTGTGCCACGGACTGCTCGAGCGTCGCGACGATGAACGGCTCGGCGCGGT
Organism: Curtobacterium sp. P97; assembly: GCF_023712445.1. Lineage (NCBI taxonomy): Bacteria > Bacillati > Actinomycetota > Actinomycetes > Micrococcales > Microbacteriaceae > Curtobacterium > Curtobacterium sp. P97. Next base: position 31,365 of record NZ_JAMAYF010000014.1, read on the forward strand.
CGCCGATGACGAACTCGGTGAGGTCCTTGTGGCCCTGCGCCGCGGTCAGGACGGCCTGCTCGACGCGCACCGCGTGCTTCGCCGACGCCGTGATCACCATGAGCGACTCGGTCGGGCGGGTGCGGGCGTGCTCGGTGACGAGCCGGACCACGCGGTCCACCTCGGCGTCGACGCTCTCGACCGCCCCGGACTCGGGGTCCGGCACGGCCTTGCCGTCGCTGACGTAGTCGATCGCGATGGAGCCGTGGCCGAGGAACGAACCGGCCCACGGCAGCGACTCGATGCGGCCGCCGTAGAAGCGGCGGTTGACGAGCTCGGCGAGGTCCTCGCCGCCGGCACGGTACGACCGCGTGAGCGACAGGGTCGGCAGGAGCGTCGACAGCTTCGCGAGCGCGGAGTCGGCGTGCAGGGCGTCGAGCGTGCCCTCGTCCACCTGCAGCGCCCGGTGGTCGGGGTCGACCGCGATCCGGAACGGCGACGGGGTCTGCGTCACCGGGTCGCCGAACACGACGGTCTGGCGGGCGCGACGGACGGCGCCGACGGTCTCGGCGATGGTGACGGCACCGGCGTCGACGAGGATCACCGTGTCGAACGGCATCGTGTCGGCGATCTCGGGGACCTCGTACGGCGAGGCGAGCCAGACCGGCGCGATCGACCGTGACAGGTGCGGCGCGGAGTCCTGCAGCAGGCGCGAGGTGATAGCGCCCTCCTTGAGCTGCGTCTTCAGCGACGTCGCCTCGTCCGGCCAGTCGACCAGTCCGACCTTCCAGTTCTCGGCGAGCTGCCACGCCAGGCCCTGGGAGACCCCGGCCGCGTGGGCGTCGTCGACGAGCCGGAAGTCGGCCTCGACCCGGTCGAGCATGTCGGTGTTGCCGCCGAGCAGCGCCCGGTCGGACTCGAGCATCGTCTCGAGCGCGGACTGCCACCAGGCGAGCTCGAGCTCGGCCGGCACCTGGGTGTCCGGCACGTGGCGGTGTGCCAGGTCGGTGATGAGCGGCTCGAGCTGCAGGTCCCGCAGGGTCTGCATGAGCTCGGTGCGCTCCTGCAGGTTGTGCAGGACGTCGGACTCCTCGGCCAGGCGGGCGACCGTCGGGACGAGCTCGTCGATCGGCAGGTTCGCGAGCTGGCGGTCCCGCTCGGTCCGGCCGAGGGGCTCGTCGAGTCGGGCGAGGTCCTGCACGACGTTCGAGAAGAGCACCTGCACGTCCCCGATGCCCGTGGGCACCTCGGGGTTCACGCCGGCCGCGACGTAGCGCTGCCAGAGCACGCGCTGCTGCTGCACACGGGTCAGCGCCTCGTGCAGGTCGGACACGTGCACGCCCGGTCGGACGTACTCACGCGCGAGCTTCTTCAGCCGACGACGGTTGGTCGACGACATCGGGGCGCCCTCGCCACGAGGGGCCGTCGCGGCGACGAGCTCCGACACCGACCGGTCGAAGACGACGGGCAGGAAGCGGTCGAGGGTGTCCCGGATCTCGGTGAGCAGGCGGAGGTAGATGCCGAGCTCGTTGATCGTCGTGAACTGCCGCATGTGGGTCGACGCCACGAGGTCGTGCGCACGGCGCAGCAGCGTCGGCAGGCCGTCGGCGTCGAGGTCCTTCGCGGTCTTGTGCGCCCGCTGCGCGCCGTCGCTCGAACCGAACTTGGCGCCGTACCAGGGCGAGTCGTCCGGGCCGTAGCGGAACTCGCCGAGGTTGGCCGCGCTGACCATGGTCTCGGCGACGCGCGAACGGCCCTCGACCATGCTCGTCACGGACCGCTTCGACAGTCGGGCGGTCGTCGACGGCGGCACCGGCAGGAGCGACAGCCGGGACAGCTCGACCAGGCAGTCGAGCACCGAGACGCCGAAGTCCGGGTCGACGCGGGTCAGCGAGCCGCGGTAGTCGGTGAGGACCTTGCGGAGCCGGACCAGGGCGTCGTCGACCTCGCGGAGGTTCGGACGCGCGGCCTTCTCGTTGCGCGCGATGCCCCGGACGACGTCACGGCGCAGGGTGCCCGGGGTGACGGCGACGCCCGGCAGCTGGACCTCGGCGAAGCGTGCGGCGATGCCCCGCAGGGTCGCCCGCCGCGGGCTCACGACGAGGACGCGCTTGTTCGCCGCGACGAGGCCGCCGAGCGCGTTGACGATCGTCTGCGTCCCGCCGGTGCCCGGCAGGGTCTTCACGACGATCGAGTTGCCCGCCGTGATCTGCGCGATCACGTTCTCCTGCTCGTCGTCGGCGTCGAGCAGCAGCGTGTCGGTCTCCGGGCTGCGCTCGTCCGACGGGGTCTGCTCGACCGGGTGGTAGGACTGCTCGACCTGCCACTTCGCGCTCGGGTTGCCGGCGAGCGCGTCGAGCACCGGGTGGGACAGGTCGCCGGTGTCCTCGACCATGCCGCTGGCGACCTCGGCGAAGGTCGAGACGACCAGGCGCGCGTGCACCGAGAAGCCGGGGATGTGCGCGGTCAGCCCGCGGAGCCGGTCGATGACGGGGTTCGGGGTGAACGAACCGTCCTGCTGCGCGAGCGCGACGAAGGACTGGGCGTCGAGGATGACGCCGTACTGCTCGTGCAGCGCGTCGGCCAGCCCGGGGTTGAGCACCGGCTCGCCGAGCAGGCGCACCTCGAAGTCGCGGCCGTGCCGACGGATCGCGAGCGGGCGGAGGAGCACCGGGCCGCGGAAGTGCTCGTCGCCGTGCTGCCAGTCGGCCATGCCGATGCCGAGCTTCACGGCGTCGATCCCGCGCACGGTCGCGAGCTCGGTGCCCTTCGCCTCGACCTGGGCGGCGGCGACACGCGCGGCGCGCAGCGCGACCTCGTCGCGGATCAGGCTCGAGAGCAGCGTCGTCTTGCCGGTGATGAACTGCGCGAGTCCGCCGGGGTGCGTGGTGGACAGCTCGATCCGGGCACGCGGGTGGTCGCTGAAGTGCGTGAGGGGGCTCGTCCCGCCGACACCGGTCAGCTGCGACCGCCAGGCGTCCCACGTGGGCTCGGCGGCGTTGCCGGCCTGGAGGCGCGGGTCGCCCAGGCTGATCGCCTGCGGGCTCGTGAGCTGCAGTTCCGGCCGCAGCGTGCGGTCCGGCTCGTCGCTCCGGTCGCCCTCCCGCTGCTCGCGCCCGTCCTCGGGCGCGTCGGCGCCCTGGACGGGGACGTCGTCATCCGCGTCGTCCGCGCCGTCGGTCACCCTGTCTCGCCACACATCCGACACTGTAGGCGGAAGCGGGCGGCCTCCCTGGCAATGACCCGACGTTTCCGGCTTTCCGTGCGGGCCCGGTACGGGGTCCGACGGGCCGGTGTGGTAGCAACGTGGCATGGCCATCGACGACCGCACCGCCCCGTCCGCCCCCGCACCCTCGTCGGCCCGGCCGGACCGGCGTCGGTCGGTCCCCGCCGAGATCTCCCGGTCGTGGCTCCTCGTGCCCGGCACCGCCGCCGACCGGTTCGAGCGGGCACAGCGGTCGCGCGCCGACCAGATCATCCTCGACGTCGAGGACGCCGTCGACCCCGCCGCGAAGCCGGGTGCCCGCACGACCGTGGCCTCGTGGCTCGCGGGCGGCGGTGAGGCCTGGGTCCGGATCAACGACGTCACGACGGACTTCTGGGCGGACGACGTCGAGGAGCTCCGCGGCCTCCCGGGCCTGCAGGGCGTGATGCTCGCGAAGACCGAGTCCCCCGCGCAGGTCACCGACACGTGGCACCGGCTCGGCGGCCACACCCCGGTGATCGCCCTGGTCGAGTCGGCGCTCGGCATCGAGGAGGCGACGTCGATCGCGAAGGCACAGGGCGCCTTCCGCCTGGCCTTCGGCTCGGGTGACTACCGCCGCGACACCGGCACCTCGGCCGACACGCTCGCCATGGCCTACCCGCGCTCCCGGCTCGTCGTCGCCTCGCGCGTGGGCGACCTGCCGGGTCCGATCGACGGCCCGACGGTCGGCTCGGCGCACGCGATCCTCCGCGAGCAGTCCCAGGTGGCGGTGTCGCTCGGCCTGACCGGCAAGCTCTGCCTGGACACCGAGCAGCTGCCGGTCATCAACGAGGTCATCTCCCCCACGCCGACCGACGTCGCCTGGGCGCAGGACTTCCTCGACGACTTCGACGCCCGCGGGCAGGTCATCCGCGACGGCTCCGACCTGCCGCGACTCGGCCGCGCGCAGAAGATCCAGCGGCTCGCCCGGGCGTTCGGCGTCGAGGCACGGTAGACCGGTCGCATGACCTGGTCGCACCCGTCCGGCGGTCCGCCGCAGTCCTCACCCTCGGGTCCGTCCCAGTCCGGCCCGGGCAGCACCGAACGCGCCGCGTGGGCGCGTGGCGGCACGACGCTGTTCCCCGCGGGCCGGGTCGCCGACCGGGTGTCGACCGTCCTCCTGCTCGCAGCCGGTGCCCTCCTGACGCTCCTCACCCTGGTGGTCGGGATCATCGCGGTCGTCTCGGCCACCGCGGGCTGCGACGCGGCCACGGGGTGCTCGCCGGGCCGCTTCCTCGGCGGCGCCGCGATCGCGGTCGGCGGGTCCTTCGTCATCGGGGTCGCGACGGTCGTGCTCGCGGTCGGCGCCTGGGTGCGTCGTCGTTCGTCGTGGTGGATCGCCGCGCTCGGGTTCGTCCTGGCGATCGTGGTCGTCACCTGGGGCGGGGTCGTGTTCGCGCAGGCGACCGACCCGGCGACGGGGGCCGGCCAGGTGACCGCACTGCAGCTCCCCTAGCGCGGCGTCCGCCGGACGGGAGGCGCGTGGCGGGGCCGCCACGGGCCTCCCGTCCGGCGGTCCCGTCGGCCTGTCCCGTCCGCGCACGCTGGGCGTCGCCCCGGTCGACCGGCGCAAGCTGGGCGCATGAAGCAACGAGTCATCGGAGACGTGTCGGTCAGCGCGATCGGACTGGGCGGGATGCCCATGTCGATCGAGGGGCGGCCCGACGAGCGACAGGCGATCGCGACCATCCACGCCGCCCTCGAGGCGGGCGTCACCCTCATCGACACCGCGGACGCCTACCACCAGGCGGCCAAGGACGAGGTCGGCCACAACGAGGAGCTCATCGCGAAGGCGATCCGCGAGTTCCACGGCGACACCGACGCGGTGCTCGTCGCCACGAAGGGCGGCCACCTGCGGCCGGAACCGGGCGCGTGGGCGCAGGACGGCCGACCGGAGTACCTCAAGGAGGCCGCGAAGGCCTCGGCGAAGCGCCTCGGTGTCGACGCCGTCGGCCTGTACCAGTTCCACCGGCCGGACCCGTCGGTGCCCTACGCGGACTCGATCGGGGCACTCGCGGAGCTCCTCGACGAGGGCGTCATCCGCATGGCGGGCATCTCGAACGCCGACCCCGACCAGATCCGTGAGGCGAACCAGGTCCTGGGCGGCCGCCTCGTCTCGGTGCAGAACCAGTTCTCACCGGCGTTCCGGTCGAGCGAGCCGGAGCTCGAGCTGTGCGACGAGCTCGGCATCGCGTTCCTGCCGTGGAGCCCCCTCGGTGGCATCGCGAAGGCCGCCGACCTGGGGACCGCGTACGAGGACTTCGCCGTCATCGCCCGCGAGCGCGACGTGTCGCCGCAGGTCGTGGCGCTGGCGTGGGAGCTGCAGAAGAGCGACGTGGTGATCCCGATCCCGGGTGCGTCGCGGCCGCAGTCGATCCTGGACTCGGTGGTCGCGGCGACGGTGAAGCTCCGCGACGAGGACGTCGCTCGCTTGGACGCTGCTCGACCGGCGGCCTGACGGGCCGGAGCACCCGCACGACGACGCCCCGTCCACCGATCGGTGGACGGGGCGTCGTCGTGCTGCGGCGGTCAGGACGTGCAGGCCTGCTGGAAGTCGGTCCCCGCGTCCTGGACCTTCTGCGTGGTGTCCGAGAACGCCGACAGGTCCGCCGACTGCGGGTCCGCCGTGATCGCCTTGATCTGCGTCAGCATGTCGGTGTACGCCGACCGGAACGCCTCGGCCTTCGGCTTGACGTCGGCGTTCTGCACCGCGTCGACGCCGTCGGACAGCGACTGGTCGAACTCCTCGAGCTTCGCGACGGCTGCCTGCGGGTCCGACTGCAGCTCGGTGACCTGCGACTGCAGGCCCTTCGCGGCGTCCTCGACCTTCGACTGGAACGCGTTGCACGCCTCGGCCTTGCTCTGGGACGCGGCCTGCGGCGCCGCGGAGCTCGGGGCCGAGGAGGCTGCCGAGGTCGACGAACCGGAGCCCTCGGCGCCGCCGTTCCCGGAGCCCCCGTTCGAGCAGCCGGCGAGCAGTGCGACGGCGAGTGCCGCGGTCGCGACGGCGATGGTCTTCCTGGACATGGACGTCCCCCCCTGGTCGTGCCCGCGCGACGGAGCGGCGCGGATCGGCACCGACGGTACACGGCGTCCGTCGGGCCCGCCGTGCCACGAGCCGTGCCGGTCTGCCCTGCCGCGGGGCGTACGGTCGAGGGCATGCAGGCGATCACGGCACACGACGGCGGACTCCGACTCGACGAGCACCCGGACCCGGTCGTCGGGCCGGGCGAGGTCCTCGTCGAGGTGGCAGCGGCCGGGGTGAACAACGCCGACCTGCAGCAGGTCGCGGGCAACTACCCGCCGCCGCCCGGCGCGTCCGAGGTCCTGGGCCTCGAGGTCTCCGGGACGGTCCGCGCGCTCGGCGACGGCGTGGACGGGTTCGCGGTCGGTGACCGGGTGTGCGCGCTGCTGTCGGGTGGCGGCTACGCGACCCTCGTGGCCGTGCCCGCGGCCCAGGTGCTGCCGGTGCCCGACGGCGTGGACCTGGTCGAGGCCGCGGGACTGCCCGAGGCCGCGTGCACGGTGTACTCGAACGTGGGGATGATCGCGGGGCTCCGGCCCGGGCAGACCCTGCTGGTGCACGGCGGCACGGGCGGCATGGGATCGCACGCGGTCGTGTGGGCGAAGGCGCTCGGTGCCCGGGTGATCGCGACGAGCGGCGGGGAGCGCAAGGTGCGTGCTTCGAGGGAGCTCGGCGCCGATCTCGTGGTGGACCACCGCACCGAGGACTTCGTCGAGCGTGCCCGCGACTTCACCGACGGCCGCGGGGTCGACGTCGTGCTGGACGTCGTCGGGGCGGACTACCTCGCGAAGCACCTCGAGGTGCTCGCCCCGAACGGGCACATCGCCGTGATCGCCGCCGGCAGCGGGCAGAAGGGCGAGCTCGACTTCGGCGCGATGATGCGGAAGCGCGCGACCATCAGCGCGACGACGCTCCGTGCCCGGCCACTCGACGAGAAGGCCGCGATCGTGGCCGCCGTCCGCGAGCACGTCTGGCCGCTCGTCGCCGACGGCAGCCTCCGACCGATCGTCGACTCGGTGGTCCCGCTCGCCGAGGCAGCGGAGGCACACCGCCGGGTCCGCGACGGCGAGGTCATCGGCAAGGTGCTGCTCGCCGTGTGACCCGGGTCAGGCGTGGACGCGGGGTCAGGCGTGGACGCGGGACAGGAACTCGACGAGCGCCGGGTGCTGCGGTCGGTCGAGCACGTCCGCCGGTGCGCCCTGCTCGACCACCTCGCCCTGGTGCAGGAACACGATGCGGTCGGCGACGTTCCGGGCGAACGACATCTCGTGCGTGGTCATCAGGATCGTGGCGCCCTGCTCCTTGAGCTCGCGGACGAGGTCGAGCACCTCGCCGACGAGCTGCGGGTCGAGGGCACTCGTCACCTCGTCGAGCAGGAGCAGCTCCGGCGACGTCGCGATCGCCCGCACCACGGCGACACGCTGCTGCTGCCCGCCGGAGAGCCGGTCCGGGTACGCCCCGGCGAAGTCGCCCAGGCCGATCCGGTCGAGCAGTCGGCGGGCGGTCGCCTCCGCCTCGGCCCGGGCGATGCCGTGCACCCGACGGGACGCGAGCGTGACGTTGTCGAGCACCCGCATGTGCGGGAACAGGTTGAACTGCTGGAAGACCACGCCGATCCGGGCGCGGGTGGCGTCGACGTCGGTGCGGGGGTCGGCGATGTCCGTCCCCTGGAGCAGGATCTCGCCGTCGTCGATGCCCTCGAGCAGGTTCACCGTCTTCAGCAGTGTCGACTTGCCGGAGCCGGACGCCCCGATGACGCAGATGACCTCGTGGCGGTGCACGGTCAGGTCGATCCCCCGCAGGACCTCGTGCTCGCCGAACGTCTTGCGCAGTCCGCGCAGTTCCAGGACCACCGACTCGCTCACACCGTCCCCCCGATCTGCTCGCGACGCTGCTGCCGTCGAGCGATGGCATCCGTCACCCGGATGAGCGGGAGGCTGATCACGACGAACAGCAGCCCCGCGACGAGGTACGGCGTGAAGTTGTAGGTCTCGGCCTGTGCGATCTGGGCGCTCCGCACCGCGTCGACGGCGCCGAGGATCGACACCAGGCCGACGTCCTTCTGCATCGAGACGAAGTCGTTCATGAGCGCCGGGGTGACCTTGCGGATCGCCTGGGGCAGCACGACCAGCCGCAGCGTCCCGGCGTGGGACAGGCCGAGCGACCGGGCTGCGAGGCGCTGGGACGGGTGCACGGCCTCCATGCCGGCGCGGAGCACCTCGGCGACGTAGGACGAGTACGTGAGCACGATCGCGATGGTGCCCCAGACCTCCGGGGGTTGCCGCGGGAAGATGCCGAGCCCCGGGATGCCGAAGCCGACCAGGTAGAGCACGATGATGAGCGGCAGACCCCGGAACAGGTCGGTGTACGCGGTGGCGAGCATCCGCAGTGGGAAGAACACCGGGTTCCGCAGCCCCCGCACGACGGCGAGCAGGGTGCCGAGCACGGCGACGCCGATCGCGCTGAAGAACAGGATCCGGATGTTCAGCCACAGCCCGAGCAGGACGGCCGGGAAGGTGTCGATCGCCGTCTGCGGGTCGAAGAACGACTGCTGCACCGCGGCCCAGCCGGGCGTGTTCACGACGCCGAGCCAGACGACCGCGATCACGACGAGCGTCGAGACGACCGAGACGACGACCGAGCGGCGGCCGCGCTGCCGACGGTAGAGCCGTCGTTCGAGCTCGACCTGGCTCGGCGCTGGAGCGGTCACCGGGGTGCCGGCACCTGCTGGGGCGGTCACCGGACTACTTCAGGACGGGGGTGTTCGTCTCCGAGGAGAGCCACTTCGTCTGCAGGTCGGCGAGCGTGCCGTCGCTCTCCAGGGCCTCGAGAGCCTTGTCGACCTTGCTCGTCAGCGCGGAGCCCTTCGGCAGCACGAAGCCGAACTGGTCGCCGGAGCCGTCCTCGGGGAACTGCGCCGAGACCGTGCCGTCGTCGAGCTGTGCGGCGGCCATGTAGAACGCCGTCGGCAGGTCGGTCACGATCGCGTCGATCTGCCCCGACTTCAGCGCCAGCACGGCGTCGTCGTTCGAGTTGAACACCTGCGGGGTGACGCCGAGCACGTCCTTCACGGAGCTGATGCTCGTGGAGCCCGAGGCGACACCGATCGTGTCGCCCTTCAGTGCGGCGACGGTGGTGTCCTTCGCAGCCTTCGACCCCGACGTCGTCACGACGGCCTGCGTGGTCGTGTAGTACGGCGTGGACATGTCGACGGCCTTCTTGCGCTTCGCGTCGATCGAGAACTGCTGGACGTTGAGGTCCCAGTCCTTCGGGCCGGGGGCGATGGCGCTGTCGAAGGTGCTGCGCTTCCAGACGACGTCGCCCTTCGCGTAGCCCATCTCCTTCGCGACCGCGTAGGCCACGGCGGACTCGAAGCCCTTGCCGGACTGCGGGTCGTCGTCCTCCACCCAGGGCGAGTAGGCCGGCTGGCCGGTCGCGATCGTGAGCTTGCCGTCCGTGACGGTGCCGTCGCTCCCGGCGCTGCTCCCACCGGCGGAGCAGGCGGCGAGCGCGAGGGCGGCGACCGTGGCGGTGGCGACGGCGAGGGACAGACGGCGGGTGCGGGTCACGGGAGGGCCTTCGTCAGCGGGACAGAGCGGGGTGGAGCGGGCAGGAGGCAGTGTACCGGCGCGTGGGATACCACCGCGACGCGGATGACCGTCGACTACGCGGTCGCGGCGTCGCCGTCGGTGTCGCCCGCCATCGTGAAGTCGTCGAACGAGAACCCGGGCGACACCATGCAGCTGAGGAGCACCTCGCCGTCGCCGGGCAGGGTGCGCTGCCAGACCCCACCGCGCACGAAGGCCTGGGCGTCGTGCAGCCGGTGCCGGCCGGCGTCCGGGCCGAGGGTGATCCGGTCCCCGGGCTCGGGCCGGTCGCCGGAGCCGCCGAGCTCGAGCACGACGGTGTCCGGCCCGTGCCACATCCAGATCTCGTCGCTCGTGACACGGTGCCAGGCCGAGGCCTCGCCCGGGGGCAGCAGGAAGTGGATGAGGGTCGCGGCGGGACGCTCGCCGGCCGGGGTCTCGACGGTCGAGGGCGAGGTCCACGTGCGCACGTACCAACCGCCCTCCGGGTGCGGCTCCATGCCGAGGGCGGCCGCGCGCTGCGGGACGTCGAGCCACTCGATCAGCTCGCCGCCGACGGTGCGGCGGGCGACCATGCCGGGGCGGGGTGCGGTGTCGGTCATCGTTCCTCCTGGGGACGGACGTGGTGGGGGACGGGGCCCCGGGTGGGGGCTGTCTCGGGCTCGAGCGGGTGCACGGTGCCGTCGGTGGCCCGCACGACGCCGCGGACGATCGTCGCGACGGCGCGGCCGGCACCGTCCTCGACGAGTTCGGCGAGTGCGTCGGGCACGGTCCGGGCGTCGACGTCGAACACGGCCAGGTCGGCTCGTGCCCCGACGGCGAGGTGTCCGACGCGGTCCGGCCCGACCGCCGTCCCCATCGCGTGCGCGCCACCGAGGGTCGCCGCCGCCAGCAGCCGCTCGTGCAGGTCGCGGTGCGCGTACCCCTGGGCGCGGGCGATGCGGTGCAGTGCGGTGACGTCGGCCATCGGGTCGAGGGACGGCGACGACGACAGGGAGTCGGTGCCGATCGCGATCGGGCTGCCCTCGCGCAGGTAGTCCGCGACGGGCGGCGGGTCGAGGCCGATGACGGCGTTCGACCGGGGGCAGAGCGCGACCGTGGTCCCGCGTGCCCGCAGGAGGGCTCGGTCGGACGCGGTCACGTACACGCCGTGCGCGATGTGGCAGTCGGGGCCCAGCACGCCCAGCCGGTCGACGAACGCGGTGGCACTGGCGCCGAAGCCGAGCGCCCGCATGGCCCGGAAGGACGGCACGTTCGCCAGGTGCCAGTCCGCGGTGTGCCCGACGCCGTCGACGCCCTCGAGCCCCGGGACCGGCCCGAGCGAGACCCGCTCCCCCTCGAACGCCGCCTCGCCCAGGTGCAGGTGCAGCCGGAGCCCCCGCTGGCGCACGATGTCCGGCAGTTCGAGCAGCGGTGCCACGTCGAGGGAGTACGGCGCGTGCGGCGACAGCCCCGCCCCGGGCGTGGTCGGGATCCGTGCGAGCTCGTCGAGCACCTGGTCGCGCCCGTGGGACTCCCACGCCGCGTTCTCCCAGTCCATGACCTCCCAGTAGGCGATCCCGCCGAGGCGGTGCTGCTCCAGGACGTCGGCCGCCTCGATGTCGGTCACCACGTCCGCGATGCTCGTGACGCCCGCCGCGATCGATGCGACGGCGCCCGCGGACGCCTCCGCCCGCCAGTCGTGCGGGAGCGCGTAGTCCACGTTGAACGCAGCCGCCCAGTCCTCGAAACCCGCGTACTGCCGTTGACCGACACCGGACATGCCGGTGTACTGCAGGTGCGTGTGCGCGTTGACGAGACCCGGCAGGAGCGCGCCCCGCCAGCGCCGCTCCGTGCACGTGCGCCCGGCGGCGTCGAGCTGGTCGACCACCCACGACCGGTCGCCGACGTGCAGGATCCGTCCGTCCTGCACCGCGACCGCCCCGTCGGCGATCGGCGGTGCCGTCATCGGCACGACGACGCGCGCCGAGTGCACCACGACCGGCGACGCGGTCACCGGGATGTCCCGAACCGGTGCGTCCGCACGTCCGGCTCGCGGTCGGCGGGCTGCTCGGCGATCCGGACGGGAGGAGCGACCCGGCTCCCCCACGCGGCGAGCGCGACGCGGGCGGTCGCCTCGTCCACCGCGGGGTCGACCGGCACGACGGCGCGCGGGAGTTCGTCGCCGCGCTCGAGCAGCATCCGGAGGGCGCCGAGCTGCACCGCGAAGGACAGGTCCATGATCTCGACGGGGTTGCCCTCGGCGGCGCTCGTGTTCACCCCGTTGCCCCCGGCGAGGACGAGCACCTGGTGGCCGTCCGGCCAGGTCAGGCGCTCCACGTGCTGCGCCACGGCCGTCCGGACCGCACCGGCGGAGGCCGCCGCGGACAGGGCGACCTCGTCGTCGACGCCCCCCGCGACGGACACGACCGCACCGACCGCGCACGCGCGCAGGACCGTGTGGTCCACGGTGTCCGCCACCCCGGAGGCACTCACCACGAGGTCGGCGTCGCGCACCGCGTCGACGAACGGTGCGACCGCGTGCCCGGCGAAGCGCGCCTGCAGGGCGCGGACCGGGTCGACCTCGGCGACCGTGACCCGGAAGCCGAGCGCGACGAGGACCTGGGCGACCCCCTCGCCGACGGGACCGAAGCCGGCGACGACCGCCGTGCCTCCCGGCCGGACCCGGTGCACGGCGGACGGGAGCGGGTCGACCAGGTCGAGCGTCGCGAACACCGTGGACTGGCCGGTGCCGAAGCGGTTGTCGAAGCAGGTCTTGGCGCGGGCGTCGTTGACGGCGACCACGGGGATGCCGAGCTCGCCGCGCTCGGCCATGACGCGGAGGGGTCGGAGGCCGCTCGTCGTCTCCTCCGCGGCGCCGAGCATGGTCGGCAGCAGCTCGGGCCGCTCCTGGTGCGCGAGGCGGATCAGGTGCGAGCCGTCGTCGAGGAGCACGTGCGGACGCGTGTCGAGCATCGCCAGGGCGAGACGGTGCTGCTCGGCGAGCGAGGCCGTGCTGTCCGCGTGGACCGGCATCTCGGCGCGGCGGAGCACGTCGGCGACCGCGTCGTCCGTCTCGTCGGCGTGCGCGTACACGACGACCTCGGCGCCCGCGTCGCGCAGGAGCAGGCTGAGCACGGCCGTCTTCGGCTCGAGCACCATCGCGACGCCGATCCGGGTACCGCGGAGCAGCCCGCCGTCACGGAGCTCCGCGGCGACGGCACGGGCGACCGGCATCGACCTGCGCGCCCAGCGGATGCGGTCCTCGGCGGCGGGGTCGTCCTCGGGCTCCCGACCGGTGGAGACGAGGAACACGTCGTCGGAGAGCGTCGGGACGGCGAGCACCCCGGGGCGGGCCGGGGCGACCGGGCCGAAGGCGTCCTCGTCGACCGCGGGGGAGTACCGGCCGGCGTCCACCACCACGAGGGTGGCGCCGCGGGGCCGGTCGGTCTCGCGCTCGACGGCAGCGGTCGACTCGTCCGGGTCGCCGAGGCACCAGAGCTGGTCGATCGGCTCGTCGTCGACCGGCTCGTGGTCCGCGGGGGCGGGGTCCGCCGCGGTGCGTGCACCGAGCCCGGTGAGCAGTGCGACGAGCGCCGCGGCGTCACGCGGGTCGCCGCCGAGCACACGGACGGTGCGGCCGGCGACGAGGAGGTTGGTCGCCGCGGCGAAGCGTCGGACGGCTGCCGCGGCCCATGCGGCCCGCTCGGGGTCGGGTCGCTGCGGCATGGGGCCATCGTAGGGCGTGCGGGTCGGCGCGGAGTCGCGCGGGCTGACGGTCACGCGGTCACGCGGTCACGCGTCGTCGGGGCGTGGGCGGTGACGCGGGAATGTCCCGCGGCCGTCGGACGTACTGTGAGGACATGACTGATGCGACGTTCGACAAGGTGACGATGTTCGGCGCGGACTGGTGCCGCGACTGCCGACGCTCGAAGGCGCTCCTCGACCGCCTCGGGGTCGACTACGACTACGTGGACGTCGAGGCGGACCTGTCCGCCGCCGACCGGGCCGAGGCCATCAGCGGCCGCAAGAACATCCCCGTCGTGGTGCTGCCGAACGGCAAGCACTTCGTGGAGCCCTCGGACACCGAGCTGCAGGCGGAGCTGGAGTCGTCCGGAGCGGTGTGACCCTCGCCCGTACCTGCGCCTCCATGCAGGCTGTGAACATGCTGGGGAAGAGCGGTGTTCAATCGGGGCCGACCCAGATCGCGGACACCCCCGGACCGCGACAGGTCTGACCCAAGGAGGACACCGTGCTCGGTCTCATCATCAGCCTCATCATCATCGGCCTCATCGCCGGCGCCCTCGCCCGGCTGATCATCCCCGGCAAGCAGCACATGTCGATCCTCATGACGATCGTGCTCGGCATCATCGGCTCGTTCGTCGGCGGCTTCCTCGGGTTCCTCATCTTCCAGCACGACCCGATGGACGGCTTCTTCCAGCCGGCCGGCATCATCGGCTCGATCATCGGTGCCGTCATCGTGCTGTTCCTCTACACGCGCTTCGCGGGTCGCGGCGCGCGCCGCTGACCACCGGCAGGCGCCACTGACCGACATGGGGGTGTCGGAGCGGCACCACGAAGGACCCCGGACCGTGACGGTCCGGGGTCCTTCGTCGTCCCGTGCGACCGGTCGACCCCGAGCGGGGGGGACAGGGTGCTGACGGCCGTACATCGGCCGGGGCGTAGCGTCCCCGCCATGACCGACGAGAACGAACGCCCCCGTCCCGAGGACGACGCCGCACGGCTCGGACTCGTCGTCGTCGGCGAGGCCGCCGCACTGCACGCCGGGGACGACGCCTCGCTCGACGCCAGCGAGGCGAACATCCGCGAGACCGTGGACAGCATGGTCGACGAACCCCTCACGCCCCGGCAGGAGGAGGTCATGGAACGCCTCGCTGCCGCTGGCGGTACCCTCACCGCGGGCCTGAGCGGCGCACTCGCAGCGAAGACCGGCGGGCAGGTCGAGGACGTGCTCGAGGGCGCCGCCCGCAGCGTCGTCTGGCAGCAGCGTCTGGCCGCCGAGCGGGACGCGCTGCAGGGACGGCCGCAGGAGTCGACCGACGGCGACCCGGTCACCGACGGCGACCCGGCCACCGACAGCGACCCGGTTGAGGACCAGCGCGAGGACGCCGGCGGCCAGCAGCGACACCGGGACGACGACGGGCGCGACCGGGGCTGACCCGACCGCGCCCGTGCGCACGACCGTGCCCGTCAGTCGACCGGCGCGGCGTCCTGTTCACGCGCGACCGCCCGGGCAGCGGCCTGGCCGGTCGTCGTGCTCTTCACGATGTCGCTCAGCGTGAAGCCGGCCGTGGTGCCGAGCAGCGCGTCGACCTCGCTGAACTGGCTCACGACGCTCTTCGACAGGGCGCCTGCGCCGTCCGAGGACACGACCGTCAGCTTGTCGATGTTGCCCATCGGCGCCGCGAGCTCGCGGGCGATGCTCGGCAGCGTCTCGAGCGCCTTCACCCGGAGCACGGCCTCGGAGTGCTGTGCGAGCGCGTCGGCCTGGGCCTTCGTCGCGTCGGCCTCGGCCTGACCCTTCGCACGGATGGCGTCGGCCGCGGCCTCACCCTCCGCACGTGAGGCGTCGGCGGCGAGCTTGCGGGCGGCAGCCTCGGCCTGGGCCTCGGCGGCGACCGCCTCGGCCGAGATGCGTCGGGCCTCGGCCTGCGCACGGGCCGTCTCGACCTGGGCAGCCGCAGCAGCCTCGGCCTCCACCCGGGTCTTGCGCGCGTTCGCCTCGGCGACCGCGCTCACCTCGGACTCGAGCTCGGCACGACGGAGCTCGGCGCGCTTCTGCGCCGTGATCTGCTCCTGTTCGACGACGCCCTGCGACGCGCGAGCCTGCGCGAGCGGACCGGCCGCTGCGGCCTCGGCCGAAGCCCGGTCGGCGTCGAGCTGCAGCGCCGCACGACGGATGGCGAGGGTGTTCTCGGCCTCGGCGATCGCCTGGTCGGCGGTGGCCCGGGCCTCGCGTGCCTCGCGGTCGGCCTGGGCTTCGGCGTTCTCCGCCTCGAGCCGGACGCGGGCGCGCTCGGCACGACCGAGGTCGCTGATGTAGTCGTTGCGGTCCGAGATGCCCTTGATCTCGAACGAGTCGACGTCGAGACCCTGGCTGTGCAGGGCGTCCTTGGCGACGTCGAGGACCGCCACCGTGAGCTGGTCGCGGTTGCGGATGATCGTCGACACGTCGGTCGCGCCGATCGACGCGCGGAGCGAACCGGACAGGACCTCGCGCGCGAAGTCGTCGATCTTCTTCTCCTGGCCGAGGAAGCGCTGCGCAGCAGCACGGATCGATGCATCGGCCTCGCCCACCTTGACGAGCGCCACGGCCTCGACGTCGATCGTGACGCCGCGGGAGTCCTGCGCGTTCACGTTGATGTCGATCGCACGCGAGGACAGCGAGATCTTCGCCACCCGCTCGAAGAACGGTCGGACGAGCACACCCGCACCGAGGACGACCTTGATGCCGGACTCGACGGTCTCGGTGCCGTCGGGGTTCTTGACCTTCCGCGACCGCTTCCCGGTGATGATGATCGCCTCGTCCGCACCGGCGTTGCGGTAGACGAGCTTGGCGTACACGAGCGCGATCACGGCGAGGACGATGATCCCCACGATGACGAGCGGGACGGCGCCGAGTGCGAGCAGGACTTCCATGATTCCCCCCAGCGGCTCCGGCACGGTCGGTCGTGACCGGGATTCCGCATCTGTTGTTCCGTTGCGCCCATCCTAGGAGCGCGGGGACCGCAGCGGCAGGACGGAGACCTGAGCTGTGGAGAACCGGACGGTCATCAGGTCCGACCGGCCACGCGACACGGTCGCACGCACGACGGGAGGCGCGGTGCAGGTCGGGACCTGCACCGCGCCTCCCGTCCGGTCCAGCGCTGTGGCGCTACGCGCCCTGCTGCCACCAGCTGTCGAAGGGCGTCGCGGGCACGCGACGCTTGTGCTCGGTCGCTCGGTAGCGCGACTCGATCGCCTCGGCGACCTCGTCGGGGACGTCGTGCCCCTGCAGGTACGCGTCGATCTCGACGTAGGTCAGGCCGAGGTTGGCCTCGTCGGTCTGCCCGGGCAGGTCGTCGAGCAGGTCCGCGGTCGGCGCCTTCTCGTACAGGCGAGCCGGCGCCCCCAGGTGCTCGAGGAGCTGCCGCCCCTGGCTCTTCGTCAGCCCGGTCAGCGGGGTGAGGTCGACGCCGCCGTCGCCGTACTTCGTGAAGAAGCCCGTCACGGCCTCGGCCGCGTGGTCCGTGCCGACGACCAGCAGTCCGCGCTGCCCGGCCACGGCGTACTGGGCGACCATGCGCATGCGCGCCTTGACGTTGCCCTTCACGAAGTCGCTGAGCGCGACGCCGGACGCCGCGGTGTCCTGCACCACGCCGTCGACGCCGTGCTCGATGTTCACCACGATGCCGGGGTCGGCGGCGATGAACTGCAGCGCGAGCTGCGCGTCGTCCTCGTCGGCCTGAACCCGGTACGGCATGCGGACGGTGACGAACTCGGCCTCGCGTCCCTCCGCGCGGAGGGACTCGACGGCGAGCTGGGTGAGCCGCCCCGCGAGCGTGGAGTCCTGCCCGCCGCTGACGGCGAGGACGAACCCCTTCGCGCCGGTCGTGGTCAGGTAGTCACGCAGGAACGCGACACGGCGGGCGACCTCCTGCTCGGGGTCGATGGTCGGCTGGACGTCGAGGTCCGCAGCGATGGTGGCTTGGAGTTCACGCACCCGACCAGTATCCCGCCGCACCGTCGCGCACGACCGGATTCACCGGAGGCACGCGGCTGGTGTTCACCCGTTCGACTCAGGCGACCGTCGGGGCAGCGGGGTGCCGGATGGTGTTGTCGTGGTCGGCACCGATCGCGCACGTGCAGACCACGCGGAGCATCTCGTCGGTCCGGGTGAGCCGGAAGCGTTCGACGTGCGGCGGACCGACGTGACGGTCGAACGGATGGGTGTCGTGGTCGTGCACGTCGGGTCCTCCCTGATCCGGGTCCCGCTGGTGAGACGGGACGGGCCACACGGCCCCTGCCGAGGATCATCCGCGCGCAGGCAGGACGGCGCGAGCCCCCGTCCGGGGGCCGCGTCAGACCTGCTCGCCGAGGAAGTCCGCGTACGAGGGTTCGTCGTGCTCGGGACCGGCGGGCACGGAGGCGTCCGAGGTGCCACCGACACGGTCGGCGATCAGCTCGGCGACCTCCTCGGGCGAGCGCATGCCGTGACGGTGCCAGTCCTCGACGGGACGGGGCGTCACGAGAGCACCTGCAGGGTCGTGGCGGCGAAGGTGGAGACGGGGGTGCGGGTGTGCCCCGCCGGGAAGTCGAGGTGCGCGGAGCACGCGTACGTGGCGGTCATGAGGACCAGCCCTTCATCGAGGTGTTGCTCACCTCGGATCCGACCGGGCCGTCCCGCTGTGCCAGACCCCGCGGACCGCGAGGGCATCGTGACGACGGGACCCTGTGAGTGAACCCGGTGACCCCAGCGTAGAAGCGGGACAGGAGCGCGTCCAGGTCGATGCGCTTAGCGGCGTCCCCGGACGTCCCCGGCCGCGGGTCGGCTGCGTCGGGACCGCGGGTCGGCTGCGTCGGTAGCGTGGAGGCTCCGCACCACCACCGAGGAGCCTCATGCCCCTGTTCGGCAACCACCCCGCCACGTCCGACGCGACAACGGGTCCACTCGCCCGCAAGTGGACCGACGGGTTCGGCAGTCTCGCGACCCGGTGCCTGCAGGTGATCGTCGTGCTCGTGATCGCGATCGGCATCGTGTACGCCGCCGCGACCCTGAGCGTCGTGACGATCCCGGTGCTCCTCGCCCTGATCATCGCGTCCGCCATGCACCCGGTCGTGTCCTGGCTCCGACGGCACAAGGTGCCCTCGGTGCTCGCGACCCTCGCGGTCCTGCTCGGCGTCCTCGTCGTGCTCGGCCTCGTCGGTTGGCTGATCGTCGTCGCGGTCATCTCGCAGTGGCCCGACCTGCAGAAGTCGGCGATCAGCGGGTTCCAGCAGCTGCAGGACACCGTCGCACACCTGCCGTTCTCGATCTCCGACCAGCAGGTCGACCAGGTGGTGAACGGCGTCCAGGACTTCCTGACCAGCTCGCAGTTCGGGTCGGGCGCCCTGGCCGGGGCGTCGGCCACCGCGAACTTCCTGACCGGCCTGGTGCTGATGATCGTCGTGCTGTTCTTCTTCCTCAAGGACGGGCCGGCGATCTGGGAGTTCCTGCTCCGTCCGTTCACCGGCGCCCGGTACGAGCGTGCACGCCGCGTCGGTGACCGCGTCGTGCAGACCCTCGGCGGCTACGTCCGCGGCACGGCGAGCGTCGCGGCGGTCGACGCGATCGGCATCGGCGTCGGGCTGGCGATCGTCGGGGTGCCGCTCGCGCTCCCCCTCGCCGTCGTCGTGTTCATCACCGCGTTCATCCCGATCGTCGGCGCCACCGCCGCGGGCATCCTCGCCGCGCTCGTCGCCCTCGTCGCGAACGGCCCCGTGGCCGCGCTGATCGTCGTGGGCATCGTGGTGCTCGTCAACCAGCTCGAGGGCAACCTGCTGCAGCCGGTGCTGATGGGCAAGACGCTCAAGCTGCACGGCCTGGTGATCCTGATCGGCCTGACCGCGGGCACCGTGCTCGCGGGCATCACCGGCGCGATCATCTCGGTGCCGCTCCTCGCGGCGGCCTGGGGCGCCGTGCAGGTGTGGGGCGGTCCGGACCGGCCGGCGGAGCCGTGGCGCCAGAAGCGGCCGGAGACCGCCGAGCGGCGGTAGCGGGTCCCACGGGACGGACGGGAGGCGCGGTGCCGGTCGGTACCGCGCCTCCCGTCCGTCGTGTGGGTGCGTCCGCGCTGCCGATGTGCCGACAGCTGCGTCTGCGCCCGTCCGGGTCGCGGCAGCGTGGCGCTGTCGTACGACGCGGCCGCTGTCGCACGACGACGGACAAGTCGCACGAACCGACCTCGCTCGTGCCAGAGCGGCCGAAACGACACCGCCGCTGTCGCACGACGACGATGATGTCGCACGACCCGACCCCTCCTCCCGATGCAGGGGACGTCCCGCGCCGAAGCACCCGTCGATCGACCCGCGCGATGTCGGTCGATGCACCCGCAACCGATGCAGGCGCACAGGACGACACCGCGCTCGTCGTTCGACGCGCGCAACGTCGAAGTACGTGTGTGCACGCGGCTCGGAGGAGCCACACGCCCTCTCCCGACGCACGCCACGGACGACGAACGGGAGCCCCCGCGCGCGGCAGGGGCTCCCGTTCGTGTCGGTGCGGTGTGTGTCAGTCGGTACCGGAGTCGAAGGCGGCGCCCTCGGACGCGGCGTCCGTCGCGCGACCGAGTGCCTCGTCCTCGCTGGACACGACGGCTCCACCGAGGATCTCCTCGGCCTCGCCCGACTGCAGCTCGCCGACGAGTTCGCCCGTCGCGCCGCCGATCAGCCCGGCCGCCGCGTACTGCTCGAGGCGCGAGCGCGAGTCCGCGATGTCGAGGTTGCGCATCGTGAGCTGCCCGATGCGGTCGTCCGGGCCGAACGCTGCGTCGCCGACGCGCTCCATCGAGAGCTTGTCCGGGTGGTACGACAGCGCCGGACCCGTGGTGTCGAGGATCGTGTAGTCGTCACCGCGCCGCAGGCGCAGCGTGACCTCACCGGTGACGGCGGAGGCGACCCAGCGCTGCAGCGACTCGCGCAGCATGAGGGACTGCGGGTCGAGCCACCGGCCCTCGTACATCAGGCGACCGAGACGACGACCCTCGTTGTGGTACGCCGCGACGGTGTCCTCGTTGTGGATCGCGTTGAGCAGACGCTCGTAGGCGATGTGCAGCAGTGCCATGCCCGGCGCCTCGTAGATGCCGCGGCTCTTGGCCTCGATGATGCGGTTCTCGATCTGGTCGCTCGCGCCGAGGCCGTGGCGACCACCGATGGCGTTCGCCTCGTACACGAGCGCGACGGCGTCGGCGTACTCGACGCCGTTGATCGCGACCGGGCGGCCGGCCTCGAAGCGGACCGAGACCTCTTCGGTGGCGACCTCGACGTCGTCACGCCAGGCGGCGACCCCCATGATCGGCTCGACGATGTCCAGACCGCTCGAGAGCTCCTCGAGGCTCTTCGCCTCGTGCGTCGCTCCCCAGATGTTCGCGTCGGTCGAGTAGGCCTTCTCGGTGGAGTCGCGGTACGGGAACCCACGGGCGACGAGCCACTCGCTCATCTCCTTGCGGCCGCCGAGCTCCTCGACGAACTCGGTGTCGAGCCACGGCTTGTAGACGCGCAGCCGCGGGTTGGCCATCAGGCCGTAGCGGTAGAACCGCTCGATGTCGTTGCCCTTGTAGGTGGAGCCGTCGCCCCAGATGTCGACCCCGTCCTCCTTCATGGCGCGGACGAGCATCGTGCCCGTCACCGCGCGGCCGAGCGGCGTCGTGTTGAAGTAGGTCTTGCCGCCGGAGCGGATGTGGAAGGCACCGGTCTGCAGGGCGACGAGGCCCTCTTCGACCAGGGCGCTCTTCGCGTCGACGATGCGGGCGATCTCGGCGCCGTACTCCTTCGCGCGACCCGGGACGGCGTCGATGTCCGGCTCGTCGTACTGGCCGATGTCGGCCGTGTACGTGCAGGGCACCGCTCCCTTCTCGCGCATCCAGGCGACCGCGCAGGAGGTGTCGAGACCTCCGGAGAACGCGATGCCGACTCGTTCGCCGACGGGGAGACTGCTCAGGACCTTGGACACGGGGTCAATCGTACGGGGCGCTGGGCCCGGGCTACCGTCCAGGGCGACGGTTGTGGAGAACCCGTTCCGGCCCAGACGACGGCCGGTGCCCCCGGACGAGCACCGCAGGGACGCGAACCCCGACTCGACGTGGTGCCCCTGGAGGGACTCGAACCCCCAACCGTTTCCTTAGGACGGAACTGCTCTTCCATTGAGCTACAGAGGCTGGCCCGTCCACTCTAGCGGCGGTACGGCTCCAGGAACGCGCAGACCTCGTCCACGAACAGCTCCGGCTGCTCGAACGGCGCGAAGTGCCCACCCCGGTCGAGTTCGTGATGGTGCACGAGGTTCGTCGTGCGCTCGAGCCACTCCCGCGGAGCCCGCACGATGTCGCCCGGGAACACCGAGAACCCCGACGGCACCTCCACCCGTCGACGCAGTTGCGCAGCGGGGATCGCCGCATTCGCGTGGTACATCCGCATGGAGGACCCGATCGTCGCCGTCGCCCAGTACTCGGTCAGCAGCGCCAGGACCTCGTCCTGCGTGTACACCGACCACAGGTCGCCGCCGCAGTCACTCCACGACCGGAGCTTCTCGACGATCCACGCAGCGAGACCCGCGGGTGAGTCGGTCAGCCCGACGGCGGCGGTCTGCGGTTTCGTGCGGTGCATCATCGCGTAGGCGCCCTCGGCGGTCCGCCACCGCTCGGTCTCCTGCACGAAGGCCCGCTCCGCCGGGGACAGCTCCGTGGTGTCGATCCCGGGCCACGCCAGCCCACCGTCGATCCGGTGCACGGCGACCACACGGTCGGGGTGGTCGAGTGCGAGGTACCGGACGACGTGCGTCCCGATGTCCCCGCCGGAGGCCGCGAACCGGTCGTACCCGAGGTCGGTCATCAGTGTCGCCCACATGCCGGCCACCTCGCGGGCATCGAGCACGCGCGGTGGCGCGTCCGAGAACCCGTACCCGGGCATGTCCGGCACGACGACGTCGAACCCGGCCTCGACGAGCATCGGCAGGACCTTGCGGTACCGCCACCCGGAGTCCGGCCACCCGTGGGCGAGCAGCAGCGGGAGGGCGTCGGGACGGCCGGATCGCGCATGGAGCACGTGCACCCGGACGCCGTCGACGACGTGCCGCTCGGACGGCAGCGCGGCGAGCTGCTCCCGGTGCCCGTCGAAGTCGAACCCGTCGGCCCAGTACTCGACCAGCGGCCGGAGCTCGTCCACGTCGACGCCGAGCGACCACCCGGTGCCGGCGGGGGCGTCCGGCCAGCGGGTGGCGCGGAGTCGGACACGGAGGTCCCCGATCGTGGCGTCGTCGATCACGGGCGTCTCGCTCATGGCTCGCACGCTACGCCTGCCCGCTCCTTCCCATCACTCGCGCGATGGGAGGACGTTCCGCGCATCGGAGGCTCGGAGGAACGTCACCCCACGAGCGGATCGGTCTCCCACGCGTGGGACGGTCCATGCAAGCAACCGTGCGCACGCCAGTGCGACCACGCGACGGACGGGAGGCACGGGGCGGCCCCGCCACGCGCCTCCCGTCCGTCGCGACGCCGAGCCGGCGCTACGCGGCCACCAGGTACTCGTCCCACTCCGACTGCGGGCGCTCGATCCCCCGCACCACCCAGGATGCACCGTGCGGCGCCTTCGGCCGGAAGCGCAGCCGCCACCCCATCTCCTGCGGGGTGCGGTCGCCCTTCGTGTTGTTGCAGGCCAGGCAGCAGGCGACGAGGTTCTCCCACGAGTCCTGGCCGCCGCGCGACCGGGGCTGCACGTGGTCGATCGTGGTGGCGTGCCGGTCGCAGTAGGCACAGCGGTTGGCGTCACGCCGCAGGACCCCGCGTCGCGAGACCGGCACGAGTCTCGCGTGCGGGATCCGCACGTAGCGGGTCAGGATGATGACGGACGGACGATCGAAGCTCGCGGAGGACCCCGAGACCGGGTGGTCGAGGTCGGCGGCGATGACGGCGGCCTTCTGGTTCATGACCAGCACGAGGGCCCGTCGGTCCGAGATCACCGCGAGGGGCTCGTAACCGGCGTTGAGGACGAGAGTGCGCATGGGTTCCCTTCCGACGGTGCCTGGACGGCTTCCAGGCGCTGCGGGTGCGTCGGGTCGATCGACGTCGACAGGGGACCGCGACCTGTGACCACGCCCTGAACCACGAAGAGCACCACCCGGATGGGCAGTGCTCTCGTCAGACAGGGGCGTGATGGTGCACGCAGGGGGCGGTCGACCGTATGTCCACGAGCGCGCGCCGACCCGTGGTGCGGGTCGTGCGGAACGCTGACATGAGGTCTCCCGTGTTCGGGCCGGATCGGACCGGTGCAGCACCAGGGTACGTCGGAAACCGGCCCGACACGAGGGTGTGCGGACCGGTTTCCGGGAGTGTTCACGGGAACGACACCAGGGTCGTCACCGTCGTGCGGGTGCTCGGGTCAGATGCCGAAGCGCACGATGTGGTAGCTGCTCGTCCAGATCGGGCGGATCGAGACGGAGCCACCGGGCTTCGGCGCGTCCATGATCATGCCGTTGCCCATGTAGAAGCCGTCGTGCGAACCGTCGTTGAAGATGACGACGTCGCCCGGCTGCGCCTGGGACTCGGGGATCGTGGTGCCCGCGGCGTCCTGCAGCGGGACCGAGTGCGGCAGGCTGATGCCGTACTGCGCATAGACGTACATGATGTAGCCCGAGCAGTCGAAGCCGGACGGGTCCGCGCCGCCGAAGACGTACGGGGTGCCGATGTACTGCTTCGCGGTGGCGACGACGGCCGGCAGCGAGAACGGGGTGTTCGCGGCGGCCGCCGTGGTGGCGATCTCGTTCGCGGAGGGGCCGCTGTACGACGAGTACTGCTTCGCGGTCTGCGCGCGCGCCGCCTGGGTCGCTGCGGCCTGGGCCTGCGCAGCCGCGGTCTGCTCGGCGGCGGCCTTCTGCGCGGCCTCGGCGTCGAGGGTGGACTGGGCGGTCGCGCCGTAGCCGTCACGCGACGTCCCGGCGAGGGCCACGGCGTCGGACACCGAGAACTGCTGTGCCTGGGTCGTGCGGACCTGGCGCTGCGCGTCGGCGGCGGTCGAACCGGTCTGCTGCGTCGCGGCGAAGGCCGGGGCGACGGCCACGGTGCCGAACATGCCGGCGGCGACCGTCAGCACGACGGGGGCGAGGAACCGGCGCTTGCGGGCCGAGCTGCTCGCCTTGGCGGTCTCGGCGGCGCGGGCGGCCTGCGCAGCGCGACGGCCGCCGGGGAGCGGTGCGTCGCGGACGGGGGTGATGCGACGGGCGGGGGCTTCGGTCTGGCGCGCGGCCCGCCGGGTGAGCGGGGCGTCGTTCGCGGTGTTCGTCGGGTTGGCGGGCGTCTGGTCGTCCGCGGCGGAACCGGTCTGCGTCAAGGGTGGTGTCTCCGGCGTCTCGTCACCGTCTCCGCCTGGGTCAGGGCGGAGGGGCGGACCCCATCCGTTCGTCATCGTTTCCGATCGAGGCAGGAGACGGGTTCGAGACGTCCTGCCACGGGTCCTGGGCCTCGTGGGCGGCCCGGGGACTCGACGAGTGTACGTGGGGGCCGTTACCTTGTCGAGATGAAACGACGGTTCGGTAACGGAACGATCACGAACCCCTGATCAGCGGCGATCGACCCTCGTGACCTTGTGCCGATTCTCAGGCTCGGACGGCGCCCCGACGGTCAGTCCCGCTCGATGTAGACGTGCTGCGCGACCTCGGTCGGCAGCTCGATGCCGGCGTCCTCGCCGTCCACCCGGACCGCGACGTACGCACCGGCGCGCTGCACCCGGGCGACACGGCCGGGCATGACGCCGGCGGTGCGCAGCTGGTGCAGCAGCTCGGGCTCGAACTGCACCGGTTCGCCCAGGCGACGCACGACGCCGACCGCGACGGCGTCCGTGCCGTCGGTCGCCGCGACGATGTTCTGCACACCGTCGAGGAACTGTCCCGCCGTCGGTCCACCGATCTCGGCGAGCCCGGGGATCGGGTTGCCGTAGGGCGACTCCGTGGGGTTGCCGAGCATCTCGAGGAGTCGGACCTCGACCTGCTCGCTCATCACGTGCTCCCAGCGGCAGGCCTCGTCGTGCACGAAGGCCCAGTCGAGTCCGATCACGTCGGCGAGGAGCCGCTCGGCCAGCCGGTGCTTGCGCATCACGTGCGTCGCCCGCGAGCGCCCCTCACCCGTGAGCTCGAGGTGGCGGTCACCGGAGACGACGACCAGACCGTCGCGCTCCATCCGCGCGATCGTCTGGGAGACGGTGGGACCGGAGTGTCCGAGACGCTCGGAGATGCGCGCGCGCAGCGGCACGATCCCCTCTTCCTCGAGGTCGAGGATCGTCCGCAGGTACATCTCCGTGGTGTCGACGAGATCGGTCACGGTCCGCCTCTCATGTCTGGGCCCAGCCCGATCCACCCTACTTGAGCAGTGCGACAAGACCGCACCGACGGGCGCGCTCCACGGCCTGGAGGCGCGGGTCGGGTCCGCCCCGTCCGGCCGGTCCAGGGTCGGTGACGGTGGGATACCGCTCGCTAGGATCGGCGCATGGCAGACATCGTCATCCCCGCCGAACTCCTCCCGACCGACGGACGCTTCGGCTGCGGCCCGTCCAAGATCCGCGGCGCGCAGCTCGAGTCACTCGTGACCCGCGGGGCGACGATCCTCGGGACGTCCCACCGCCAGAAGCCCGTGAAGGACCTCGTCGGCAGCGTCCGCCGCGGCCTCGCCGACCTCTTCCAGCTCCCGGACGGCTACGAGGTCGTCCTCGGCAACGGCGGCTCGACCGCGTTCTGGGACGCCGCCGCCTTCGGGCTGGTCGAACGTCGTGCCGAGAACCTGTCCTTCGGCGAGTTCGGCTCGAAGTTCGCCAAGGCCACGGACACCCCGTGGCTCGAGACCCCGCACGTCGTCGAGGCACCCGGCGGCTCGCTCGCCGCGCTCGAGCCCGTCGAGGGCGTCGACGTCTACGCCTACCCGCACAACGAGACCTCGACCGGCGTCATGGCGCCCGTCGTCCGCGCTGCGGGTGACGACGGCGCGCTGACCGTCGTCGACGCCACGAGCGCCGCCGGTGGTGCCGCGTTCGACGTCGCCGCGACCGACGTCTACTACTTCGCACCGCAGAAGAACTTCGCCTCGGACGGAGGGCTGTGGCTCGCCCTGTTCTCCCCCGCCGCGATCGAGCGCGTCGAGCGCATCGCCGCCTCGGACCGCTACATCCCGGAGTTCCTCTCCCTGCAGAACGCCGTCGACAACTCGCGGCTCGACCAGACGCTGAACACCCCGGCGCTCGCGACCCTGCTGCTGCTCGACGACCAGGTCGACTGGATCAACCAGTCCGGTGGTCTGGCGTGGGCCGACACCCGCACGAAGACGTCGTCGTCGACGATCTACGACTGGGCCGAGGCCTCCGACCACGCCACCCCGTTCGTCACCGACCCCGCCCACCGGTCGCAGGTCGTGGCGACGATCGACCTCGACGAGTCGATCGACGCGAAGGCCGTCGCCGCGACGCTCCGCGCGAACGGCATCGTCGACACTGAGCCGTACCGGAAGCTCGGCCGCAACCAGCTCCGTGTCGCCACGTTCACCGCGATCGACCCGGACGACGTGGCGAAGCTCGTGCGGGCGATCGACTTCGTCATCGGCGAGCTGCGCGGCTGAGGCGCCAGCACGGACGGACGGGTCGAGCCGGTCGAGCTCGAGGTCCTGGTCGGGGTCGGTCGGCCGGACGCGGGACGCCCGACGACGCGAGCCGCGGGAGCGCACCGGAGCGGGGTCCTCGGCGACGTCGTCCGCCGCGTCGTCATCGGAGTCGTCGTCCGCCGCGTCGACGTCGACGCCGTCGAGCTCGTCGTCGTCCGACTCCGCGAGGTCGTCCTCGTCGTCCTCGAACTCGTCGTCGTCGTCGTCCGAGGCGTCGTCGTCTGCCTCGTCGTCGTCCGGGTCGTCGTAGTCGGACTCCTCGGCGTCGTCGAGGCCGTCGTCCTCGTCGTCGTCCTCGTCGTCGTCCTCGTCGTCCGACTCGTCGTCGTCGTCCTCGTCCGCCTGGCCGGCGCGGTACTCCGCCATCCGGTCCGCCCACGGCACCCAGTCCGGAGCGACCAGCGAGCCGTCGCCGGGCATCAGCTCGACCTCGAGCACGGTGGGCTCGTCGCCCTCGACCTGCGCGATCGAGACCGTCCAGCGCCACCCGGGGTAACCGGGCATCCGGTTCGAGAACAGGACCGAGACGACGCCGTCACCCTCGTCCACGGTGCCGACCGGCTGGCCGACCGTCGACTCCGGCGTGACCTCGAGCAGCGCCTTCCGCGCGAGCTCCGTGTGGTCGACCATCAGGCGTCCAACTGGTCTGCGACGTGGCGCAGGATCGCGGCGAGGCGTTCGCCGTTCTTCGGGTAGCGCCCGTGGCGCAGGTCGCCGCTGACCCGATCGAGCTCCTTCACCAGGTCCTCGACGATCACCGCCATGTCGTCGGCGGAGCGGCGGGACATCTTCGCGAGCGAGGGCGCCGGCTCGAGCAGCCGCACGGACAGCGCCTGCGAGCCCTTCTTGCCCTGCACGACGCCGTACTCGAGGCGGGTGCCGGCCTTGACCGAGGTGACGCCGTCCGGCAGCGAGGACGCGTGCAGGAAGACCGGCTCACCGTCGTCGCCGGTGATGAACCCGAACCCCTTCTGGTCGTCGTAGAACTTGACCTTGCCGGTGGGCATGCGTGGTCTCCTCGTGGTCGTGGAACGGCCGTGGTGCGTCGGATATCCTGGGCCGATGGCCAAGCCGACCCGATCCACCGGGAACACGCGCGAACCCGCGGACACCCCGGTGACGTTCAATCGTACCGAACGCGTCCTCGGGTTCATGATCGGCGGCATCTTCATCGCCGGTCTCCTCTGCATCATCGCGATGGTCGTGATGTGGCTGACCGTCCCGAGCGCCAACGGATCGATGCCCTGGCCGGTGATCATGGCGGTCCCGCTCATCGGTCTGCCCATCGGCATGGTGCTGGTCCTCGTCCTGCTCGGACTGACCTGGACCAAGCGCGCCCGCGAGAACCGGTCGGACCGCTGAGGACCCGCGCGGACCGGAGCGGCGGACGATGACGACCACCGCCGACCTCGCCGCTCGGCTGCGGGGGATGTCCGACGACGAGCTGGAACGGCTCGTGGTCGCCCGCCGTCTGCCCGCGGCCGTCCTCGCCGAGTCCGGCCCGCAGCACGCGGCCGACTTCTTCGACCTCGCCGAGGCGCTGCGCACCGACGACGCCGTCGACGCCGCGCTCGAGCACCTGCCCCGGGCGACCCTCCTCGCCCTCCGCGACGGGTCGGCCGACGCCGACGCGCTCGCCCCGGCGGTCGCGCTGGGCCTCGCCGACGACGCGGGCGCGGTGGACGACGCCGTCGCCGGACGACTGGCCGCCCACGCCGAGGTCGCCGACCTCCGGCCGGGAGGCACGGCACCGGTCCGCCCCGCCGCGCCCGACGAGCAGGTGGCCGACCAGGAGCGCGCCCGCGCGACCGGCGCGGAGCGTGCGTTCACGACGATGACGGTGCTCGCCGAGCTGCTCCGCGCGGTCGACGCCGGCGAGGTCCGCGAACTCGTCAAGGGCGGCATCGGCACGCCGCTCGCCCGGACCCTCGGCGAGCGCGTCGGCACCGACCCGGACGTCGTGCCGGACCGGCTCACGCTGCTGGACCGCACCGGCCTCGCGCACCCCGGCGAGGGGCGCTGGGCCGTGTCGTCCGAGGGGCGCACCTGGCTCGTCGCGGCCTGGCCGGACCGCTGGGTGGACCTGGCCGGGCGGTGGTGGCGCTCGCTCGACCCGG
Organism: Curtobacterium sp. P97; assembly: GCF_023712445.1. Classification (NCBI taxonomy): domain Bacteria; kingdom Bacillati; phylum Actinomycetota; class Actinomycetes; order Micrococcales; family Microbacteriaceae; genus Curtobacterium; species Curtobacterium sp. P97. The sequence goes on from NZ_JAMAYF010000014.1 coordinate 60,686, forward strand.
CCGTGCACGACGTGCTCCGGGCGGCCGACGACGACCTGCACGACCTGGTCGCCGTCGGACGCTGGGCCTTCCCGGCGGGCGCCCGGTGGCTCGACGCCGTCCTGCTCGACGTCGCCGGCACCGCCGAGGTCCTCGGGCTCGCGGTCGACGGCACGGTGACGGCGACGGGCCGAGCGGTCCTCGACGGCGATGCCGACGCCGCAGCCGACGACCTGCCGCCGACCGTCGACGGCGTCTACCTGCAGCACGACCTGACGGTCATCGCCCCGGGGCCGCTCACTCCCGCCGACGACGACGCACTCCGGAGCGTCGCCGACCTCGAGGCACCGGGGTTGGCCGCCCGGTACCGCGTCTCCGAGGACTCCGTGCGGCGGGCGGTCCGGGCCGGCAGCACGCGTGAGGACCTGCTCGCGCTGCTGGACCGACTCTCGGCGACCGACGTGCCGCAGCCCCTCACCTACCTCGTCGACCAGGTGGCGTCGCGGGACGGCGGCCTCGTGGTCGACGTCGCGCCGGACGGTCGCGGGGCGGTCGTGCACGGGACGCCGGACCAGCTCGACCTGGTCGGGGTCGACGCCGAGCTGCGCCAGCTCACCTGGGAACGCGCCGACCTGACGACGCTCACCGCCCCGCACCCGCCGCACGTGGTCCACGCGGCGCTCGAGGAGCAGCGGTACCCGGCCGTGCTGACGGCCGCCGCCCGTCCCGTGGCCTCGGACGCGCCTCCCGGCCGTCGGCGTGGTGGCGCCGGTCGGACGCCGGAACAGGCCGCCCACGCGCTCGTGGAACGCCTGCGCCTGACGACGGAGCGCGGCGACGCGGAGCCGGAGCAGGAGTGGCTCGGGCGGCAGATCGACCTGGCGGTGCGCGGGAAGACGCCGATCCGGCTGACCGTCCGCATGCCGGACGGGTCGGAGCGACCGATCTCGATCGTGCCGACGTCGGTCGCCGCCGGGCGGGTCCGCGGCCGTGACACCGCGGTCGACGTGGAGCGGACGCTGCCGCTGTCGCTCGTCGTCGCGGTCGAGAGCGAGGCCTGAGCCGCGCGTCCCTGCACAGCCGCGCCCCGCGAGCCGGTTCTCCACCGTTGCGCACCGGGGGCGGCGGCTCGCAGCCGCGCCGCCTAGGCTGATCCGTCATGAACGGACCGCTGATCGTGCAGAGTGACCGCACCGTGCTCCTCGAGGTCGCCCACCCCCAGGCCGAGGACGCCCGGCACGAGCTCGCGGCCTTCGCCGAGCTCGAACGTGCCCCGGAGCACGTGCACACCTACCGGATCACGCGCCTCGGGCTCTGGAACGCCCGCGCGGCCGGGCACGACGCCGAGTCGATGATCGGCACGCTCGAGCGGTTCGCGAAGTTCCCGGTCCCGCAGAGCGTCACGGTCGACATCCGCGACACCGTCTCGCGGTACGGGCGGCTCGTCATCCGGCGCGAGGAGCGCGAGGACGCCCCGGCGATCGCGAACTCCCCGAGCGAGGAGCTCGAGCGCCAGCCGCTCCTGCTCCTCACCGCCGAGGACCCGTCGGTCCTGGCCGAGGTCACCCGGTCGAAGCGCATCAAGCCCCTGCTCGGCGACCAGCGCTCCCCCTCGGAGATCGAGCTGCAGCCCTGGGCACGCGGGCAGGTCAAGCAGGAACTCGTCAAGCTCGGGTGGCCGGCGGAGGACCTCGCGGGCTACACACCGGGGCAGCCGCACCCGATCGACCTCGACACGGCGTCCTGGCACATGCGGCCGTACCAGGAGCAGGCCGTCGACACCTTCTTCGCGCAGGGCTCCGGCGTGGTCGTGCTGCCGTGTGGTGCCGGCAAGACGCTCGTCGGCGCCGGGGCGATGGCGACCGTGAAGGCGACGACGCTCATCCTCGTGACGAACACCGTGTCCGCCCGGCAGTGGCGTGACGAACTCCTGCGCCGGACGACCCTGTCCCCCGAGGACATCGGCGAGTACTCCGGTACCACGAAGGAAATCCGTCCCGTCACGATCGCGACGTACCAGATCCTGACCGCTCGGCGGAAGGGCGAGTACACGCACCTGTCGCTCCTCGACGCCCTCGACTGGGGCCTGATCGTCTACGACGAGGTCCACCTGCTCCCCGCGCCGGTGTTCAAGCTCACCGCCGACCTGCAGGCACGGCGGCGGCTCGGGCTCACGGCCACCCTGGTGCGCGAAGACGGCCGCGAGAGCGACGTGTTCTCGCTCATCGGGCCGAAGCGCTACGACGCCCCGTGGAAGGAGATCGAAGCGCAGGGCTACATCTCCCCGGCGGCCTGCTACGAGGTGCGGATCGACCTCCCCCACCAGGACCGCCTGGAGTACGCGGCGTCGGGTGACGACGAGCGCTACCGCATGGCGGCGACCTCGCCGGCGAAGACCCCGGTGGTGCGCGAGCTCATCGAGAAGCACCACGGCGAGCAGATCCTGGTGATCGGGCAGTACATCGACCAGCTCGACGACCTCGCCGCGTCACTCGACGCCGCCGAGATCACCGGGTCGACACCGGTCGACGAGCGAGAGCGGCTGTTCCAGGCGTTCCGCGAGGGCTCGATCGACGTGCTCGTGGTGTCGAAGGTCGCGAACTTCTCGGTGGACCTCCCCGACGCGACCGTGGCCATCCAGGTGTCCGGGTCGTTCGGCTCCCGACAGGAGGAAGCGCAGCGTCTCGGCCGGTTGCTCCGCCCGAACAAGGACGGCCTGCCGGCGTCGTTCTACACGCTCGTGACGCGGGACACGGTCGACCAGGACTTCGCGCAGAACCGGCAGCGCTTCCTCGCCGAGCAGGGGTACGCGTACACGATCCTCGACGCCGACCAGGTGCTGGCGGCCGCGTAGCCACCACACGACCCGCTCCCAGGAAACCTCTAGGGAACGGTCAGAGGATGGGTCCATGACCGATGGCCCCAAGATCCTGATCGTCGACGACGAGCCGAACATCCGCGACCTCCTCACGACCTCGTTGCGCTTCGCCGGGTTCGCCGTCCGTGCGGTCGGCAACGGGGCCCAGGCGATCTCCGCCGTGCTCGAGGAGGAGCCCGACCTGATCATCCTCGACGTGATGCTCCCGGACATGAACGGCTTCGGCGTCACCAAGCGCCTCCGCTCGTCCGGGTACACGTCGCCGATCCTCTTCCTCACCGCGAAGGACGACACCGAGGACAAGATCACCGGGCTCACCGTCGGCGGCGACGACTACGTCACCAAGCCGTTCTCGCTCGACGAGATCGTCGCGCGCATCAAGGCGATCCTCCGTCGCACCATGAACGACGAAGAGGACGCGATCATCCGCGCCGGCGAGCTCACGATGGACCAGGACACGCACGAGGTCACGATCGGCGACGCGCAGATCGAGCTGTCCCCGACCGAGTTCAAGCTCCTGCGCTACCTGATGCTCAACCCGAACCGCGTGCTGTCGAAGGCGCAGATCCTCGACCACGTGTGGGAGTACGACTTCAACGGCGACGCGGGCATCGTCGAGTCGTACATCTCGTACCTCCGCCGCAAGCTCGACCAGTACTCGACCGAGCCGATCATCCAGACGAAGCGCGGGTTCGGCTACATGCTGAAGGCGTCCAAGGCGTCCTGACGCCGGGCACACGGCGACCGTCCGGTTTCACCGGGCGGTCGCCGCTTATCGTTGGGGCAGCATGCACACGCGAATGAGCCACTGGTGGGACGGGATCTCCCTCCGCACCAAGATCACCGGCATCACGGTGCTGCTCGTCGCGCTCGGGCTGCTCGTCGCCGGGCTCGGCACCATGACGGTGCTCTCGACGTACCTCATGCAGCAGCTCGACAACACGGTCAAGCAGACGTCCGAGCAGCTCGAGGGCCAGAACATCAGCGACGGCCAGCAGTACTGCACGCTGTCGATCGTCCTGTCGCCGAGCGCCTACGTCGCGGCCTACGACTCCCGCGGCGACAAGATATGCCAGACCCGCGCCTCGAGCCGACCGGACATCCGCTCGCTCGACTTCTCCGCCGCGGCACAGAGCTCGCAGCGGTTCTCGCTGTACGACAGCCAGCACGACCACGAGTGGCGCGCGCAGATCATCCCGGCGTCGCTGCAGAACCAGTCGAGCGGTACCTCGGAGACCGGGTACGTGCTCGTCGCCGTGTCGAGCGCCGACACCGACAAGACCATCGGCCGCTTCACGATCATCTTCCTGGGCTTCGGCATCTCGGTGATCCTGCTCGGCGCGATGCTGACACGGCTCCTCGTGACGGCCACGTTCGACCCGCTGCGCGACGTTGAGGACACCGCGGCCCGGTTCGCCGCCGGTGACTTCAACCAGCGGCTCGAGGCCGACACCCCGAACACCGAGGTCGGTCGCCTCAACCGCTCGCTCAACGCGATGCTCGAGCGGATCGACTCCGCGTTCGAGGACCGCGAGCGGACGATCGACCAGATGCGCCGCTTCGTCGGTGACGCCTCCCACGAGCTCCGCACGCCGCTGGTGTCGCTCCGCGGCTACGCCGAGCTCTACCGGATGGGGGCGCTCCGCAAGGAGGAGGACGTCGCCCAGGCGATGGACCGCATCGAGAAGGAAGCGCAGCGGATGGGCCTGCTCGTGCAGGACCTGCTCCAGCTCGCCCGCATCGACGAGTCGAAGCCGCTCGAGCTCGGCCCGGTCGACCTCGTCGCCATCGCGCGCGACTCGGCACTCGACACCATGGCGTCGAACCCCGACCGCGAGATCCAGGTCCTCGTCGAGGACGCCGTGACGGGCGTCAGCGTGCCGCAGGCCGTCCGCCCGGGTGCGTTCGGGCAGGTCGACACCGGCGAGACGCCCGTCTCCCCGCCGTCGGCGAACTCGACCGGCCCGATCGCGTTCTCGCGGCAGACGATCGCGCGCCTCCGTGCCCGCCGCAACCGCGCCATGGGCGTCGAGGGCGGCGTACCGACCGACGAGACCACACCCCTGCCGACCGTCGTGCTGCCGGCCCGTCCGCCGATCGTCCTGGCGGAGGAGAACAAGATCCGCCAGGTCGTGACGAACCTGATGGGGAACGCCATGCGCTTCACCGCGCACGACGACCCGATCGAGATCGGCATCGGCGTGGACGACGACCTCGGCATGGCCCACATCGACGTCATCGACCACGGCGAGGGCATCCCGCCGCAGCTGCGCGAGAAGATCTTCCAGCGCTTCTGGCGGGCGGACACCTCGCGCGCGCGGGACACCGGCGGCTCGGGCCTCGGTCTCGCGATCGTGTCGGGCATCGTGCACGCGCACAACGGCTCCGTCGAGGTGTTCGACACCGAGGGCGGCGGCGCGACCTTCCGCGTCTGGCTCCCCCTGCTCCCCCGCGACTACACCCCCACCCCGAAGTCCCCCGCCGCCTGACGCGCCACCGGTCGCCCCGGCCGTCGCCGTCCCGCCATCCCGCCGTCCGTCCCCGTTCTGGTCGCACGGCTTGCCGCTCAACTCCGGCCGACGCGGCATGTCGTGCGACTCGAACGGTCGCAGGCGGCAGGTCGTGCGACCGGAGCACGGCGCGGACCTGTGGGAGCGAGCGACATCAGAGCTGCCGGACCGGCTCAGGAACGGGCGGCGAACGCTTGACGGAGTCGCTCGAACAGCACCGCAGGTCGAGCCGCGTCGGCAGCCGTCGCGTGCACCACGATCCACCCGTTGACAGCGAACCCGTTCCCTCGGCGTTGATCGTGTCGGAAGACGTCGCGCTCGCGGTGATGGTCGCCGTCGTACTCGAGCGCGATACGGAGCTGTGGCCAGCACATGTCCACCCGTCCGAGGAACGTACCGCGCTCGTCGAACACCTCGTGGTTGAGCTCGGGCTCCGGGAATCCTGCATCCACGACGTCGAGGCGGATCAGCGTCTCCATGGGTGACTCGCTCCCCGGACGCACGGCCTCGAGTGCAGCCCGCGCGAGGACGACCCCGTGCCCGCGGGGACGGAGCGCACGCGCGAGATCCTCGATCCTGGCGAGTCCCGCCCGTCCGACGAGGTGGTCGCCGAGGACGACGAGCGCTCGGAAGTCGAAGAGGGTCGCGCACTCGGCCCAGGCGCGCGCCGGCGTGCTGACCGGGAGGCCGTCCTGCTCGACGGTGTCGTCGTCGGCCACACGATGGGCCGTGACACCCGGACGCCGCATGAGGCTCCCTCCGCCGATGGTCGCCACGTGTACCCGCGACCCTTCGCGGTGTTCCCTCGGCACCGGCGCTCCCCACACGCTGACTGCGGTCGTGTGGCTGAACCGCTGGTCGGGGCGGAGCACCAGGGCGATGCAGTCGACCAGGCTCGCGTCGCGGTCACGAGGCACGCGGACGCCGTGGACGGGGCGCCGGAGATCAGCGCGGCGCATGCGGCTCGTACCCTCGCCGTACCGACGAGCTTGTGCGACGGTGAAGGCCCGTTCCGCGAGGCCGTTCGGCAGTGCGCGCGGAGTGGTCATGCTCGCATCCTGGAGGCGCACGACACCACCCGAGCCAGAGGCGGGCGCACCTGTGGAGAACGACCGCAGCCGAGCCTCCCGTGCGGGAGAAGCCCCTGCGTCCCGGTAGCACGACATGCCGCGCGCGGTCGTTGCGGGCGCACGACCTGCCGTCGAAGTCGAACCTGAGCGGCAAGTCTTGCGACCGAAACCGAGCCAGGGCCGCGGCGCCCGCACGCGGAAGGGCCCCGCACGCGCTGCGTGCGGGGCCCTTCCGGCTACCGGGACTAGAAGTCCATGCCACCCGTGGGGTCGCCGGCCGGCATGGCCGGGTTCTTCTCCGGCTTGTCGGCGACGACGGCCTCGGTCGTGAGGAACAGACCGGCGATCGACGCGGCGTTCTGCAGCGCCGAGCGCGTGACCTTGGCCGGGTCGATGATGCCCGCGGCGACGAGGTCGACGTACTCGCCGGTCGCGGCGTTGAGGCCGTGACCCGACTCGAGCTCGCGGACCTTGGCGGCGACGACACCCGGCTCGAGACCGGCGTTCAGCGCGATCTGCTTGAGCGGCGCGTCGATGGCGACGCGGACGATGTTCGCACCGGTCGCCTCGTCACCCTGCAGGTCGAGCGAGTCGAGCGCGACGGACGCCTGGATGAGCGCGACGCCACCACCGGCGACGATGCCCTCCTCGACGGCGGCCTTCGCGTTGCGGACGGCGTCCTCGATGCGGTGCTTGCGCTCCTTGAGCTCGACCTCGGTCGCGGCACCCGCCTTGATGACGGCCACGCCACCGGCGAGCTTCGCGAGGCGCTCCTGGAGCTTCTCGCGGTCGTAGTCGGAGTCGGTCGCCTCGATCTCGGAGCGGATCTGACGGACGCGGCCCGCGATCTGCTCGTCGTCGCCGGCACCCTCGATGATCGTGGTCTCGTCCTTGGTGATGATCACCTTGCGGGCCTTGCCCAGCAGGTCGAGGGTCGCGTTCTCGAGCTTGAGGCCGACCTCTTCCGAGATGACCTGGCCGCCGGTCAGGATCGCGATGTCCTGCAGCATGGCCTTGCGACGGTCGCCGAAGCCCGGGGCCTTGACGGCGACGGACTTGAAGATGCCACGGATCTTGTTCACGACGAGGGTCGCGAGGGCTTCGCCGTCGACGTCCTCGGCGATGATGAGGAGCTGCTTGCCCGCCTGGATCACCTTGTCGACGACCGGGAGCAGGTCCTTGATGTTGGAGATCTTCGAGTTGACGATGAGGATGTACGGGTCCTCGAAGACGGCCTCCTGGCGCTCCGGGTCCGTGACGAAGTACTGCGACAGGTAGCCCTTGTCGAAGCGCATGCCCTCGGTCAGCTCGAGCTCGGTGCCGAAGGTGTTCGACTCCTCGACGGTGACGACGCCCTCCTTGCCGACCTTGTCGATCGCCTCGGCGATGAGCTCGCCGATGGTGGGGTCGGCGGCCGAGATCGACGCGGTCGCGGCGATCTGGTCCTTGGTCTCGATGTCCTTCGCGTTGGCGAGGAGCTGGTCGGAGACGGCGGCGACGGCCTTCTCGATGCCGCGCTTGAGCGACACGGGGTCGGCACCGGCCGCGACGTTGCGGAGGCCCTCGCGGACGAGCGCCTGGGCGAGCACGGTCGCGGTGGTCGTACCGTCACCGGCGACGTCGTCGGTCTTCTTGGCGACCTCCTTGACGAGCTCCGCGCCGATCTTCTCGTACGGGTCGTCGAGCTCGATCTCCTTGGCGATGGAGACACCGTCGTTCGTGATCGTGGGGGCGCCCCACTTCTTCTCGAGGACGACGTTGCGGCCGCGCGGGCCGAGCGTCACCTTCACGGCGTCGGCCAGGGTGTTCAGGCCGCGCTCGAGGCCACGACGGGCCTCCTCGTCGAAAGCAATGATCTTAGCCATGTGAGTTTCTCGTCCCTCCCGGACGTCGTGCGTGGGGGTCGTGCTGGCACTCAGCGCAAGCGAGTGCCAACGCCGATTCTGGCACTCGCCGGGTGTGAGTGCAACACAGTCGGGAGGCGCGGCTCGACTTCCCAGGACACGTTGCGGCCGGGACCCGGCACGCTCAGGCCCGGGTGGTGGCTGCTCGGCGGGCGGAGCGCCGTGCACGACGAACGCGCCGCCCCCGAGGGGACGGCGCGTTCGTCGAGTGGTCCTGGGCTCAGGCGGGACGGACCGCCTCTGCCTGTGGGCCCTTCGACCCGGTGCCGACGTCGAACGTCACCGCCTGGCCCTCCTCGAGGACCTTGTACCCCGACATGTCGATCGCCGAGTAGTGCACGAACACGTCCTGGCCCCCTCCATCCACGGTGATGAAGCCGAAGCCCTTCTCGGCGTTGAACCACTTCACGGTTCCGTTGGCCATGATCTCTTGCTCCCTGGTGCTGCAGTTGCGGACGACGCCATCGCCGTCTGGCGATGACTCTCGTGCAACAACGGCGGCAAGGCAAGAGGTGTGACGTTCTTGCACGCCGATCGCGTCAGAAATCAACGTGCCCGAAACACCTCCGTCACACAGCGCGCGTCAGCCGCCGTAGTCGGCGCCGAGCACGACGCTGACGTCGGCGTTCGGGAACGCCGCCGACTGCTCCACCGTCGCGATGCCGAGCGCCTTCGCCACACCCTGTGCCACGGCCTGCTGCTCGGGCTGCTGGTAGTACACGACCGAGGTCGTCGTCCCCGTCGTCCCGGCGTCACCCGTCGAGGCGACCTGCCAGCCCGCTGTGGTCAGTGCGCTGCTGGCGCGGGCGGCCAGACCGGTCGTCGTCGTGCCGTTCAGCACGACGACGCTCGTCGAGCCCTGCGCCGAGGGCTCCGCAGCGCTCGGCTCCTCGGACGCGGGCGCCGACGGCGACTCCGAGGGCGTCTCCGACGGCGCGGCCGACGCCGAGGAGCTCGACGAGGGGCGCGGCGACGAGGTCGACCCCGGGAACGAGTAGCTACCGTTCAGCAGCGCGAGCACGAGGACACCGACGAGCACGAGCACACCGGTCGCGAGGGCGCCCCAGGCGAACGCGATCCACCCGCGTCCACGACGACGGGCACCGCGGTGCGCTCCGACCCGGGGGCCGTCGGTGACGTCGTCGAACCGGTCTCGCGGGAATCTCTCGGTCATCGTTCCTCTTCACGGGGATCGGGCGCGGGGGCGACGAACGCGCGCGCCGCTCGTGCTCGGGTGCGTGCGTGCCGGAGCCGCTGCAGCCGACCGACCAGCTGGGGGTCGAGCGCGAGCGCGGCGGGCAGGTCGATCACGCGGTTGAGCACCTGGTAGTAGCGCGCCGGCGACATGTCGAACTCGACCCGGATCTCCGCCTCCTTCGTGCGGTCGTGCCGCGCCCGGTCGTGCTCGAACGCGAGCACGCGCTGGTCGAGCTCGCTGAGCTCGTCGGTGGGGAGGGCGGTCACGGCACTTCCGGTCACGGTTCGGTCACGGGTCTCGCACATCGTAGGGGTGCCCGGCGGTCCGACCCTGGCACGCGGCTGGACTGTCGCGAAGCCCGGTTCAGGCTGCGGGCCGCCGGAACCACCGCACCCGGACGCCGAACGGGTCGCAGACCGCCGTCGCCACACCGTCGAGCGACACCGTGGCGAAGGCGTCCGGGTCCGCCGGGTCGACGTCGTCGGGCAGCGTCGCGGCCACCCCGCGCAGGATGCCCGTCCGTTCGACCGCGACCCAGTGCACGCCACGCTCCGCCAGCCGGTCGACCACGCGCTGGCGGTCGGCGCCCGGCACGTAGACGAGGGTCCCGGTGGTGAGCACCACGGGACGGACGCCGTCCGGCAACGCGTCCAGTGCACGGTCGAGGTCGCCGGGCAGCGTGCCACGGATCCGGACGGGAGGCACGACGAGCGTCGCGCGCGCCGCCTCGCGCATCAGGGCGGTGCGGTCCGTCGCCTCGGGCGGGACGGCCTCGACCAGCCGGTCGAACGCACCGGGCTCGGCGAGGTCGATCGGGTTCGGGTCGAGGGCGACCCGCGCGCCGATCCGGATCGGGGTGCCGGCCGGCTCGGGGACCGCGCCGCTGGCGTCGACCGTCAGGTGCACCGACGGCTCGGCGACGGCGGTGTGCACCCGGACCGTGCCGTCCCCGGTCCGGTGGTCGAGCGTCACCCGGTCCGGGATCGAGCAGAGCCCGGCGGCGGCCCCGGCGTCGACGAGGCCGAGCGGCCGCGGGTCCGCCGCGGCGAGCGCCGCGAACAGCGGGACGACGGGACCGAGCCGCCGCGGGTCGTTGGCCTGCACCGTGGCGGCGGCGAGCGCCGTGACGAACGCGGCACGGGCCTCCCGGCCGAGCGCACGGAGCGCTCCGGGGTCCGACGGGTCGGCACCCAGCCGACGTGCGACGGCGAAGACCAGCTCCGGTTGCCGCTGCTGCTCGGGGACCGCGTCGAGGAGCGCGACCAGGTCGTCGTCGACCGAGCGTGCCCAGGCCGCGTACGACGGCGAGGCCGGAGCGATGCGCGCCGCGTAGGTGGCGTACCGCTCGCGCGTGCCGGTCACGGGCGGTGCATGCCGACGTGACGGATGCCGGCCTCGTCGTAGGGCGCACCGAACCGGACGAAGCCGTGGCGTTCGTAGAGGCCCGCGACGTACTCCTGGGCGTGCAGGACGAACGGCTCGTGACCGTGCGCCTCGAGCACCCCCGCGACCAGCCGTCCGGCGATCCCCTGCCCCCGGTGGTCGGGGTGGGTGGCGACCCGGCCGATCACCCAGGCCGGCGGCTCGCTGGCCGCGGGGTGGTCCTCGTCCGGGGCGGGCCGGACGAGGCGGAGGTACCCGACCGGATCGTCGTCGGCTCCGAACCACCAGTGCTCGGTGTCGGGCTCGCGGTCACGGCCGTCGAAGTCGTCGGCGGTGACCCGCTGCTCGAGGGCGAAGACGCGGTTCCGCAGCCGCACGATGCCGTACAGTTCGTCCGTCGTCAGGCGGGTCCAGCGGGCGTGGCGGACGGAATGCTCGGACATCGTCGCGAGTTTACTGAAGGGGTCGGGCATCACCATCGAGCCCCGACCGGAAGCAGGAGGAAGCAATGGCGTACAACGTCGACAAGTCGGACGCCCAGTGGCGCGAGGAGCTCTCCCCGGACCAGTACGCCGTGCTCCGGCAGGCCGGGACCGAGCGCCCGTGGACGGGTGAGCTGCTCGACGAGGAGCGCGCCGGCACGTACACGTGTGCGGCGTGCGGCGCGGAGCTGTTCCAGAGCGGCACGAAGTTCGACTCCGGTTGCGGCTGGCCGTCGTTCTACGAGTCGGTCCGCCCCGAGGCGGTCCAGCTCATCGAGGACAAGTCCCTCGGCATGGTCCGCACCGAGGTCCGCTGCGCGAACTGCGGCTCGCACCTCGGGCACGTGTTCCCCGACGGCTTCGGCACCCCGACGGGTGACCGCTACTGCATGAACTCGCTGTCGCTGAACTTCTCCGAGCAGGGCGAATGAGACCCCGACGCGTCCGCCGGTAGGATGGGCGCGTCAGCCGGCATGGCGCAATTGGTAGCGCACCGTACTTGTAATACGGGGGTTGCGGGTTCGAGTCCCGCTGCCGGCCCCAGATCACGGCTCCTCGTGCGGCCCGAGGCGGAGCCGTCACCGCACGTCGAGCTCGCCGTCCGCGTCCCGTTCGATCTCGCCGTCCGGGATCCAGACGACGATGCGGTCCAGGCGCACCCGCTCGAACGACGACCGCTCGTCGCGCAGCAGGTCCGTGACCTCCTGCGGCAGCGGGAAGCGCTGGTCGCGGCCCACCACGATCGCCTCGAACGGTGCATCGTCGACGTCGCGCACGCCGCGCGCACCGACGTACTGGTCGTAGTCGCTGGGGGTGATCGCGCCGAAGAAGATGCGGCCGTCCCGGATGCCCTCGCTCCGCAGCAGCGGCAGGAGGCGCGCGACCCCCTCGGGGCGTGTCTGCCAGACCGCCCGCGCGGTCGGGATGCTGCCGACGAGCGCGACGACGACGAGGAGTGCGGCGAGCGCGCCGGTCAGCGGCCGGGGGCGGAGCACCGCGAGCCGACCGAGTCCGACCGCGGCGAGCAGGACGATCCAGGGCGTCCACGCGCTGTAGTAGGTCGGCAGCGCGATCTTCGCCGCCACCGTGTAGAACGCGACGAGCAGCAGGAGCGGTGCGGCGAGGAACACCACGAGCCGGTCCGGACGGACGACGACCGCGAGCAGCACCCCGGCGGCCAGGACGACGAGCACCGGCAGGCCGACGCCCTGCGCCAGGAACCACCAGTTCCCCCACCACGGTGCGAACTGGTGGGTCTGCCCGGCGATCACGGCGAGGTGGCCGTTCTCGTTCTGCCCCTCCTGGAAGGCCAGCATGTAGAGCACCGCCGACCGCATGCCCATGGGGGCGTACAGCGCGACGACCGTCACCGCGAAGACCACGGCCCAGACGAGGCCGCCGACGACGAGCCGACGCCACTGCCGGAACAGCAGCGGGGCGAGCAGGAACACGGGCACCAGCACGAGCGTCGACGCCTTCGACGTCACCGAGGCGGCCATGAGCACCGCGGACAGCGGGAGCCACCACCACCGGCCGGTCCGTGTCCAGGTCCACACGGCGAAGAGCGCGGCCAGGGCGAAGAACACCATCACCGGGTCGAGGAGCGCGACACGGTCGAGCCGCGCACCGGATCCACCCCGGGGCGTCAGCGTCCAGAGCGCCGCGGCGGTCCACCCCGCCCAGAAGCCGACCTCGGCGCGGAGCCACACGAACATGACGGCGGCGCCGAGGACGACGAGGGCGGCGACGAGGACCCGGGGCGCGGTGGCCCCCTCGCCGCCGACGAGCTGCGCGAGCCCGAACAGGTACTTCGCCGTCGGCGGGTGCTCGCGGTTCTGGTCGAACGCGCCGTGCACGTACGCGAAGCCGGCGCGGACGTAGGTGGACTCGTCGCCGCCGATGTTCTCGTCGGCGATCCGCCAGAAGCACTGGTAGGCGGCCGCCAGGGCGAGCAGGACGAGGGCGACGATCCGTACCGCTCGGCGGTCCTGGAGCACAAGGGCGTGGCGTCGACTGGGCACCGGACGATCCTACGGCGGGAGCCGACGCCCTCCGGCGGGAGCACGGAGGGCCCGGACGATGGACGTCCCGGGCCCTCCGGCGCGCGGAACGCGGATCAGGAGGCGTTCCGAGCGCTCGACGCGGTAACCAGCCGGTCGTCCCTCGATGGTGTCACCGCACCCGGTGACGTGTCCACGGTTCCGGTCCGATCCACGCGAACCCGCACGGATGTGCAGGAACCGGCCGGTCGGACTGCGTCCCCGCTGTGTGCGCGCCGGGCGGATGCCCGGCGCGCACGGCCGTGCTCCGCGTCCGACCGCGATCAGTGTCCGACCGCGATCAGCGTCCGCCCGTGATGCGGCGCTCGCGCTGGGCGACGCCGGCGGTGCCGTAGGGGTAGTCGTCGACCCGCGGGGCACTCGCGTCCGTCAGGGCCTGCAGCTCGTCGTCGGTGAGCACGAGGTCGGCAGCGCCGAGGTTGTCCTCGAGCTGCGAGACCGTCCGGGCGCCGAGGATGACGCTCGTCACCGCGGGCCGCGCGAGCAGCCAGGCGAGGGCGACCTGTGACTTCGAGGCACCGTGCGCGTCGGCGACCGCGGAGACCGCGTCGAGCACCTTCCACGTGCGCTCGTCGCCGTTGCGGGCCTCCCACGCCTCCATGCCGCGCTGCGGGTTCTCGCCGAGACGTGTCGAGCCCGTCGGAGCCTCGTCGCGCTGGTACTTCCCGGAGAGCCAGCCGCCGGCCAGGGGCGACCACGGGAGCAGACCGATGCCGGCGTCCAGGCACGCGGGCACGACCTCGTGCTCGATGTCCCGCACGAGCAGGTTGTACTGCGGCTGCAGCGTCACCGGCGGTGCCCAGCCGTGGGCCTTCGCCTCGTAGACGGCCTTCGTCACCTGGTAGCCGAGGTAGTTCGAGAACCCGTAGGTGCCGATCTTGCCGGCGGACACGGCGTCGTCGAGGAAGCGCAGGGTCTCCTCGATCGGCGTCAGGGCGTCCCACGCGTGCATCTGGTAGAGGTCGATGTGCTCCACACCGAGCCGCTCGAGCGAGGCGTCGAGCGCGACGCGCAGGTGACGGCGGGACAGGCCGAGGTCGTTCGGGCCGTCACCCTGGGGGAACCGGCCCTTCGTCGCGAGGACGACCTGCTGCGCCTCGGTCGGGTGGGCGGCGAGCCACCGGCCGATGATGCGCTCGGACTCGTTGCCGGAGTACACGTCCGCGGTGTCGACGAGCGTGCCGCCCGCTGCGACGAACGTGTCGAGGATCTGGTGGGAGGTGGGTTCGTCGGCCTCACTGCCGAACGTCATGGTGCCGAGGGTCAGCGTCGACACCGATGTCCCGCTGTTGCCGAGGAGTCTGTAGTCCATGGTCGGGACGCTACGCCCGGTCTCCTCCGCCAGCGGGGACCTGCCAGTACCCGTCAGGGGTGCGCACCGCCCCCTCAGCGCCCCTCGGACAGGAAGGCGATCGCACGCTCACGGAAGTCGCGCGACGTGGGGGCGTTGAAGTGGTTCCGACGCGGGATCTCGAAGAACGACGCGTCCGGCGCCGCCTCGGCCAACCGCACGGCGCTGTCCCGGATCCCGTCCTCGCTGCCCGCCGCCATCAGGATCGGCTGCGCGGGGGCGTTCTCCGGCGTCGGCTCGACGCTGTTCCGCATCCCCTCGACCATCGCGACGAGCGCGCGGAGGTCGTTCCCCTCGACGTTCGCCGCCATCTGCAGGTACCCGTTCGTCACCCGGTCCTCGACCGGGGTGCCGTCGGCGATGTACGCCTTCGCCTGGTCGACCGCCACGCGGCGCATCGGGTCGGCGTCCGGGATCCCGCCGAGGACGGCCCGCGAGATCCGGTCCGGGATCTGCTCGGCGGTGTGCCAGCCGACACGGGCGCCGAGCGAGTACCCGAGGAACGCGACGTCGTCGAGCAGGTAGGTGTCGACGACCGTGGTGACGTCGGCGACGAGCAGGTCCATCGAGTACGCGGACGGGTCGTGCGGCTTCGACGAACCACCGTGCCCGCGCTGGTCGAGCGCGACGACGCGGTACCCCGCTCGGACGAGGTCACGGGTCCACCCCGAGGCGTGCCAGTTCAGGACGGCGCCGGAGGCGAAGCCGTGCACGGCCACCACGACGGGGGCGTCCGGCTCGCCGAAGTCGTACGTCGCGAGCTTCAGGCCGTCCGGGGACATCACGGCACGGGGACGGGGCGCTTCGGGGACGAGTGACATGGCGCGACCAGGCTACCGGGGCATGGTGGTGGCCATGGACGGCTACGGCGGCGATCAGGTCCGGGCGGCGGAGCGGCCGCACCTCGAGGCGGGCGAACCCCTCATGCAGCGCGCGGCGGCGGGGCTGGCCCGCATCGTCGGCGAGCTGCTCGACGACCCGGCGGTCCGCCCGCAGGACGGCCCGGGGTCGGTCCTGCTGCTGGTGGGCAGCGGCGACAACGGCGGTGACGCCCTGTTCGCGGGTGCGCACCTGGCGTCGGACGGGAGGCACGTGACGGTGCTGCGCGTCGGCGCACGTGTCCACGAGGCGGGCCTGGCAGCGGCGCTGGACGCCGGGTCGCGCCTCGCCCCACCGGCACGGCCGGACCGCCGCTGGCGCGTCGCTCCGGAACCGGCGGCGTGGGCCCCGGACGGCCCGACGGACCCTGACGACGCCGGTGCGGCCGACGTCCTGCGGGCCGCCGCGACCCCGGACGCCGAGCGCCTGGCGGCGGTCGCCGCCGAGGCCGCCGCGGGAGCCGACCTCGTGCTCGACGGCATCCTCGGCATCGGTGCCGGCGGCGGCACCCCCTTGCGCTCCCCCGCTCGGCAGGTCGTCGACGCGATCCGCGAGCTCGCCCGCGACCAGCGCGCCCCGTTCGTCGTCGCCGTCGACGTGCCGAGCGGCATCGACGTCGACACCGGCGCGGTGGCCGACGACCACGTGCTCCACGCCGACGTCACCGTGACCTTCGGCGGGGTCAAGGCGGGCCTGCTCACCGGCCCCGGGGCGACGCTCGCCGGGCGGATCGAGCTCGTCGACGTCGGCATCGGAGCGGACCTGGCGACGATGGAGCCGCTCGTCCGCACCTGACGCCGGTCCGCGCCCGACACCGACCCGGCGTCGACGGGAACGGGATCAGGCCGCGCCGGCGTCCACCCCGTCGACGACGTCGGGACGCGCCTCGAGCCACGTGTCGACGAAGTGCCGGTAGTTGGCGGCGATCACCTGCTCGGCCGCCTCGTGGTCGAGCCCCTGCTGCACGACGTCGTCGAGCGCGTCCTCCCAGTTGCTCCGCCCGATGGCGAAGCCGACGAAGCCGTCGACGGGTGCTGCGACGCGCAGCCACCGGTCGAGCTGGTCCTCGGGGGCGTCGCGGCCGAGCACGATGCACTGCACGTGGTCCCGACCTCCGGCGCGCACGGCGGCGACGACGCGCTCGGCGTCCTCGGTGCGGTCGAGGCCCTCGAGCTTCCACACGTCCGGCTCGACCCCGTGCTCCTGCAGGTACCCGATGGCCTCGACGACGAGTCCCGGGCGGACGTCGCGGTCGTAGTCGTCCGCCTGCGCCTGCTGGTCGTCGGTGCCCGGGACGAGGAGCTCGACCAGGAACGCGCGGTCGGCGTCGTGCAGGGCGCGGGAGACCTCGGCGAGCCGCTCGGCCTGCGCCTGCCGGTCACCGGCGTCGAACGCGGGGTTGTCGCGGACCAAGACCTTCACGAAGTCGGGGTCGAACGAGTCCACGTGCGCGAGCCAGTCGTCGCCGTACTCGAGCTCGAACCAGTCGCGGCCGGACCGCTCGATCGGCATCGCGAGCTGCAGCCCGGCCTCGCGGACGAGCCGGGCGACGTCGTCGCCGTAGCGCTCGTCGACGAGCACGCCGGTGCGTGCGCGGGAGGCCCCTGCGGCGAGCGCGGTGAGCACACCGCGGTACACGAGCTGCTTGCCGGCACGGACGCGCTGGGCGTCGGCCTCGTCCGCGGGCTCGCCGGACTCGTCGCCGTAGGTGTGCTCCAGGAGCGAGGACCGCTGGTCCATCGCGAGGAGGAAGAGGGGGTGCTGTTCATCGAGGTCGGCCATGCCGCCATGCTGCTCGCACCCCCTCCGGTCACGCTCAGTGGGCGCGGTACAGTTCCGGCTCCGGCAGCCCGTGGGCGGCACGGATGCTGCGCGAGATGCCCTCGATCGCCACGAGCGCGTCGACCACGGCCTCGGCGGTCACGGGGAACGGCATGTTGTGGATCGTCTCGCTCTCCACGGTGGCGGCCTCGGCGACGGCCCGGAGCACGTCCCGGTCGTCGACGGTCAGCCCGATCTCGGTCAGGGTGTTCGGCAGTCCGACCCTCGTCGTGAAGACGACGAAGTCCTCGATCTCGTCGGCGGGCGCCCCCTCGAGCACGAGCTGCGCGATCGTCCCGACGTTGACCTTCTGCCCGTGCGCGAGGCCGTGCGCCTGCGGGGCCGCGGTCAGGCCGTTGTGGATCGCGTGCGCCGCGGCGAGGCCACCGGACTCGAAGCCGAGCCCGGACAGCAGGGTGTTCGCCTCGACGACCTTCTCGAGCGCGGGCGTGACGACCTTCGCCTTCACGGACTCGATCGCCTGGAGCGCGTTGTCGTGCAGGAGCTCCCACGACAGCTCCGCGAGCGCGACACCGGTCTCGGTCTGCAGCCCGCCGGCCATGGTGTCGGCGTTCGCGCGCTTCGCGGCACGGGCCTCGACCCAGGTCGCGAGGGCGTCGCCGATGCCCGCGACGAGGAACTGCACGGGGGCGTTCGCGACGAGCTTCGTGTCGATGAGCACGAGGTCCGGGTTGTGCGGGAAGAAGCGGTACTCGACGAACTCCCCCTCCTCCGAGTAGACGACCGCGAGCGCGGAGGTCGGGGCGTCGGTGCTCGCGGCGGTCGGCACGCTCGCCCAGCGGATCCCGGCGAGGTGCCCGGAGGCCTTCGCGGCGTCGATCGCGGACCCGCCGCCGAGGCCGACGACGACGTCGGAGTCCGTCTCGCGGATCTTCGCGGTGAGGTCGTCGATCGCCTGCGGGGTGGCGAAGCGTCCGAAGCCGACCCGCTCGACCGGCAGGCCGGCGGCGTCGAAGCTCGTGCGGACGGCGTCCTCGACGATGCCCCACACCACGTCGTCGGCGACGAGCAACGGACGCTTCCCGATCGGCGCGACGAACTCCCCGACGCGGGTGATCGCGTCCTTGCCCTGCACGTAGCGGGCGGGGCTCATGACGGTGCTGATCGGAGTGGCCATGGTGCTGCTTCCTTCCGGGTGGATCGTGCTGTTGTACGACAGGTGTCGGCGGTGCCGACGCACCGGACGCTACGCGGGTCGGCTGCGGGTACGGTCGGCGGCATGACGTTCAACGAGGACTCGCAGCTCAGCGGCGGGAAGGTGAAGCGCCGCGGGCGGACGGCGGCGATCGCGGGCGGCGGGGGCGTCGGAATCGTGGCGATCGTCGCGCTGCTCATCACGGCGTTCAGCGGCGGCAACGTCGACCTCTCATCGCTGCTGGGCGACGGCACCACCCAGATCCAGCAGCAGGACGAGACGGTGCAGCCCGCCGAGGAGTGCCGCACCGGCCGCGACGCGAACCAGCGGGTCGAGTGCCGCATGGAGGGCGCGGCCGAGTCGCTCGACGCCTACTGGACGACCGAGGCCGCCGACCTCGGGATCTCGTACACGACGCCGGGCTTCGTGCTCTTCGACGGGTCGACGGACACCGGTTGCGGTCAGGCCTCGGCGGCCACCGGCCCGTTCTACTGCCCGCCGGACCGCTCGATCTTCCTCGACACGGCGTTCTACGACGACCTGCAGTCCCGGTACGGCTCGTCCGGCGGTCCGCTCGCCCAGATGTACGTCGTCGCGCACGAGTGGGGCCACCACGTGCAGCAGCTCGAGGGCACCTTCGCCGACACCGACCGCTCCGGCACCGGCGCGTCCTCGGGGAGTGTCCGCGTCGAACTGCAGGCGGACTGCTACGCGGGCTCCTGGGTGGGCTCGGCCGCGACCACCCGCGACGCGAACGGCGAGACGTTCTTCGAACCCGTCACCCGGGCGCAGATCGCCGACGCGCTGTCCGCCGCGAGCGCCGTCGGCGACGACAGCATCCAGGAACGGGCCACGGGTCGCGTCGACCCCGACTCGTTCACGCACGGGTCCAGCGCCCAGCGCCAGGCGTGGTTCACGCGGGGCTACGAGCGCGGGGCCACCGCCTGCGACACGTTCAGCGTGCCGGGCTCCCAGCTCTGATCCGCGGGCCGCGGACGCACGTTCGGGTCACGAGCCGCCCCCGGACGCACGGGAGGCTCCCCACCGGTCCGGTGGGGAGCCTCCCGTCCGTCGGTCCGCCGACCGGTCGCGACGTCAGCCGGCGGACGCGCTCGCGGAGGGGGTCGGGGTCGCGGTGGGCGACGGCGTCGCGTCCGACGCCCCGGCCGCCGACACCACGAAGGTGCGGAAGTCGTCGTTGGTGATCGGCGCGGTGAGCTCGTACTGCTTGCCGTTCACGAGCACCAGGGGCGGCCCGGGGAACTCGTCGAGCGACGAACCGGGGATGTCGCCGCCGGTCACGTCGGCCGTGCGCTCGTCGACCCACTTGGCGTAGGTCTGGTCCTGGATGCAGTCGCGGATCGCGGCCGCGTCCTGCACGCCGTCGACCCCGGTGACGAGCCGCTCGAGCTGCGCGTCGGTGAGGCCGGAGGTGCCCTGGTCGGGCTGCCGCGCGAAGAGCGCCTGGTTCACGGCGTAGAACTGGTCGGGCGACCGGTCCGCGACGCAGGCCGCGGCGTTCGCGGCGCGCAGCGAGTACTTCGTGCCCTGCGACCGGTTCGTCAGCACGGCGACCGGGTGGATGTCGACCGTCGCGGCGCCGGAGTCGACCAGGCTCGCGATGTACTCGCTGTTGGCGTCCTCGAACTGCGCGCAGGTGTCGCAGAGGTAGTCGACGTACATGGTGATCCGCACCGGGTCGGACGCGTCGGTCGCGTCGGGCGTCGAGGACGAGGACGCCCCGACCGGGCGCAGACCCTCGCCGATCGTGATGCCGCCCTGCGACATCGTGGACGGTCCGGGGCCGGCGGGCTTCACCGAGTCGACCAGCACCAGCGTGACGACCGCCACCGCGGCGAGGAGCACGACCCCGAGCCCGATCTGCAGTCCCAGGCGTGTGCCGCGCTGCCGGCGCTTCTGCTGGGTCCGTGCTCGCTGGGCCCGCTGCCGTGCGGCCTCTCGTCGTTCGTTGCGCGCGGCGCGTGCGTCACCCTCGGGGCGGTTGGTCATGCGTCGTTGGTCCTCACGTTGCTCCTGACGTCCGCACGGCCTCGCCTTCCCCCGTACGCCGGACGGACCCGCCGATCGTAGTGGTCCTTCCTGGGACCAGCCAACCAGGTCGGACCGGACACTGGCGCTGGCGGGGGAACTCGTGTTGTATGAGCACCGATGGTCGACGACGACCATCCGGGGCCCCCACGGGCAACCGCTTCACAACGGATCGTCCGGCACGTACCTGCCGGTGAAGGAAGGATCGAACGCTCATGGCGTCCGTCACCTACGACAAGGCAACCCGTCTCTACCCCGGAGGCACCCGCCCCGCGGTCGACTCCCTCGACCTGGACGTCGCCGACGGCGAGTTCCTCGTCCTCGTCGGCCCCTCGGGCTGCGGCAAGTCCACCTCCCTGCGCATGCTCGCCGGCCTCGAAGAGGTCAACTCCGGCGCCATCCGCATCGGCGAGCGCGACGTCACCGACGTCCCGCCGAAGGACCGCGACATCGCGATGGTGTTCCAGAACTACGCGCTGTACCCGCACATGACCGTCGCCGAGAACATGGGCTTCGCGCTCAAGATCGCCGGTGTCGGGAAGGAGGAGCGCGCCACCCGCGTGCAGGAGGCCGCGAAGCTCCTCGACCTCGAGCAGTACCTCGGCCGCAAGCCGAAGGCGCTCTCGGGTGGTCAGCGTCAGCGCGTCGCGATGGGCCGCGCGATCGTCCGTCAGCCGCAGGTGTTCCTCATGGACGAGCCGCTGTCGAACCTCGACGCCAAGCTCCGCGTGCAGACCCGCACCCAGATCGCGTCGCTGCAGCGTCGTCTCGGCGTCACCACGGTCTACGTCACGCACGACCAGACCGAGGCCCTGACCATGGGTGACCGCATCGCGGTGCTCAAGGACGGCATCCTGCAGCAGGTCGGCTCCCCGCGCGACCTGTACGAGAAGCCGAACAACGTGTTCGTCGCCGGCTTCATCGGTTCGCCGGCCATGAACCTGCTGCCGGCCGACGTCATCGAGGGCGGCATCAAGTTCGGCACGCTGAACCACCCGCTCGACCGCGACACCCTGTCGAACGCGCGCTCCGGCAACATCACCGTCGGCATCCGCCCCGAGGACGTCGTCGTGTCGACCTCGGGCGAGGGCCTGCCGGTGACGGTCGACGTCGTCGAGGAGCTCGGCGCCGACGGCTACCTCTACGGCCACGCCGACGTGAACGGCCAGCGCACGGACATCGTCGCCCGCGTCGACGGGCGTTCGCACCCGTCGATCGGCGACACGATCGTCATCACGCCGAAGCAGGGCCACGTGCACGCCTTCGACACCGAGTCGGGCGAGCGCCTCGACGACAAGGCAGTCGTCAGCGCGTAGTCTGCGCAGTTCCCCCGGGAGCCCGCGCCCGCCTCACCAGGGCGGGCGCGGGCTCCCGCTGTTCCACCCACCGGACGCCGTGCGCGTGGTGCCGCCGCCACGAGCCCGACGTCCGGTGCCGCGCCCTCCAGGAGCCAACCGTGCCCGACTCCCTCGCCATCACCGCCGCCACCGTCGACCCCGGCCTGCTCGACCTGCCGTGGGACCTGCCGCTCGAGGACTGGCCCGACGACGTCATCGTCGCCCTGCCGAAGGGCATCTCGCGGCACCTCGTGCGCTTCGTGCACCTGAGCGGGTACGTCGCGGCCGTCAAGGAGACCGGGGAGGAGGTCGCGCGGGCCGAGTACGAGATGCTCCGCACGCTGCAGCGCATGGACGTGCCGTGCGTCGACCCGGTCGCGGTGATCACGAACCGGGCCGACGCCGACGGCGAGCCCCTGCACCCGGTGCTCGTGACCCGACACCTGCGCTTCTCGCTCCCGTACCGCGCGCTGTACTCGCAGACCCTGCGACCGGATACCGCCACGCGCCTCGTCGACGCCCTCGCGCTGCTGCTCGTGCGCCTGCACGTCATCGGCTTCTACTGGGGCGACGTCTCGCTGTCGAACACCCTGTTCCGCCGCGACGCGGGTGCCTTCGCCGCGTACCTCGTGGACGCCGAGACCGGGAAGCTCTACCCGGGCGGCCTCTCCAACGGCCAGCGCGAGAACGACCTCGAGGTGGCCCGGGTCAACATCGCCGGCGAGCTCCTCGACCTCGAGGCCGGCGGGCGCCTCGACGAGAACGCCGACCCCGTGGACGTGTCGAACCGGATCGTCGCGCAGTACCGGACGCTCTGGAAGGAACTGACCGGCACCGAGCAGTTCGACGTCAAGGAGCGCTGGCGCATCAACGACCGGGTCGAGCGTCTCAACGCCCTCGGGTTCGACATCGAGGAGCTCTCGATCCACACCACCGAGGGCGGCTCGCAGGTGCGGATCCAGCCGAAGGTCGTCGACGCCGGACACCACCAGAGGCGTCTGCTCCGGCTGACCGGGCTCGACGCCGGCGAGAACCAGGCGCGGCGGCTGCTCAACGACCTCGACGCCTACCGGGCGCGGAACGGGCGGGACCAGCTCGACGAGGAGATGGTGGCGCACGAGTGGGTGTCCCGGGTGTTCGAGCCGGTGATCCGCTCGATCCCGCGTGACCTGCGCGGTCGTCTGGAGCCCGCCGAGGTCTTCCACGAGCTGCTCGAGCACCGCTGGTTCATGTCCCAGGAGGAAGAGCGTTCGGTCTCCCTGCCCGAGGCCACGACGGCGTACATCAACGACGTGCTGCGGCACCGCCGCGACGAGCGGCTGCTCATCAACCCGCCGACGTCGTCCATGACGCTGCCGATCCCCGTCGTCGAGGACGACACGGCAGACGAGGACGACGTCGAGGACTGGCGCGCGACGGTGTAGCCGGACGGACTGGAGGCCCGGTGCCGGTCTCGAGGTCCCGCCCCCGGCCACCACGTGG